>NZ_CP034689.1:5429274-5743911 GCF_003994415.1 Achromobacter spanius
GCAGGTAGCTGACCGACATGGGTGCATCCGCCGTGGGGCCGGCCAGATAGTTCCACGCCGACCATACCGAACGGCGGCGCGGCAGCAGCGCGGTGTCGGTATGCAGCACGGCCTCGTTCGGCTGGTAGCGCACGCGCGACAGCACTTCACGCTCGGCGTCGGTGGCGTCCAGCATCGCCAGCGAGGTCGGCGCATGGGTGGCCAACACCACGGCGTCGAAACGATCGACGTGGCCCGCGGTGCGAACTTCCACCCCGTCTGCCAGCCGCTTGACGGTATGCACAGGGCTGGCCACGCGCACCTGCGCAATGCGCGGCAACATCGCGTCCACATACCGGCGCGCACCGCCCTTGACCGTTTTCCATTGCGGCCGCCCGGCCACTTGCAGCAGGCGGTGGTTCAGGCAAAACGAGAGAAAGGTACGGGCCGGCTGCGCCAGCACCATGCTGGGCGGCGTGGACCAGATGGCGCCTGCCATGGGCAGCAGATACCAATCACGCATGGCCTGCCCATAGCCTTCAGCATCCAGCAGATCGCCCAGCAGCGCGTGCGGGCCGCTGCGCGCGAGATAGGCGGCGGCATGGCGGTTGAAGCGCAGGATGTCGCGCAGCATGCCCAGGAAGGCGGGGCGCAACAAATTGCGCCGCTGCGCAAACACCGTGCCCAGGTTGGTGCCCGCCCATTCCAGGTCGGGCTGAGTCAACGACACGCTGAACGTCATGTCGCTGGCGTGTACGGGTATTTCCAGGTGCTTGAACAGTTGCACCAGGTGCGGATACGTCAGGTCGTTATGCACCAGGAAGCCGGTGTCGACAGGATGCGTGACCCCGCCGACCGTGGCGTCGACGGTATTGGTGTGGCCGCCGACGCGGTTCTCCGCTTCGTACAGGGTCACCGAAAACTTGTCGGACAGCAGCCATGCCGCGCCCAGGCCCGCCACGCCGCCGCCGACGACGGCGATGCGGCTGCCCGGGGCCATGGGGGGCAAGGCGGGACGCGCCTGCGCGGGCGCAAAAGCAGGCGTTGAATCAGAGGCCTTCGACGTACGGGTCACCATGGCGTCGCCTTGTTGTGTTTGCTGACTATTGTGGGCCGACTGTAAATCACCCATGGCTGATTACACCATCACGGCCGCGGGAAGGCCGCGCGCGCGGCGTTGATCCTGGCATGGCAGACGCACGCGCTCATGTGGTCGTTGACCATGCCCACCGCCTGCATGAAGGCGTACATCGTCGTCGGCCCCACGAAGGTCCAGCCGCGCGCCTTCAAAGCGCGCGACAGGTGGGTGGAGGCCGCCGATGCCGGGTTGCCGTTCCAGTACGCCAGGTCCACCGTTGCGGGCCGCTCGGCCGCCGTGGGCTCGTGCCGCCACAGCCAGGACGCCAAGGACCCCGTCTCGTCCGCCAACGCCACGGCACACCGCGCATTATTGATGGTGGAGACGATCTTGGCGCGGTTGCGCACAATGCCCGCATTACCCATCAGGCGCTCCACATCGCGTTCCGTGTAGCGCGCCACGCGCTCAAAATCGAAATCATCGAAGGCCTCGCGAAACGCCTCGCGCTTGCGCAGGATGGTGATCCACGCCATGCCCGCCTGAAAACCTTCCAGGCAGATCTTTTCGTACAGGCGGCGGTCACTGCCCACGGGCTGGCCCCACTCGTGGTCGTGATAGTCCGGCATGGACGGCTGCCAGAAGCAGCGCGGCTCGCCTTGGGCGTCCAGGATCAGGCCCGCCGCTTGCAACTTGCCTTCAAGCGGCATCATTCTTCGCGGGGAACCGGGCAGCCCGTGTCGCCTTCCTTGCACGTCAGGTAGCCGCGCAGGTCTTTGGTACGCGCCTGCGTCAGCGTATCCAGGCATTGGCTCAGCACCATGGGATAGATGCTGCCGCCCGAGGCCCCGCTGGCCGAAAACGCACATTCCGCATCGCGGAAAAACAACCAGGCTTTTTGCGCGCTTTGCAATTGCGTGGTCTTGGTGCTGTCGCCCTTGAACCGCTTGATGAGCGTCCGGTAGGCGTCGTTCAGGTCCGCGTCCGATTTTTTGTAGTCCTGGTTGGCGCACAGGGTCATGTCGGTTTGCGTAATGGCGTTGTCGCACTTGATCGGATACAAACTCGGCTTCGGCTGCGGCTGCGCCTGCACACTGGCCGCGAGCAGCACCGCGGCGGCGGCGGCGGTGATGGTCGTGGCGATCGCGATACGCATGGGCGTTTCTCCTGATTGTCTGCATTGGGTTCGATGGGAAAGTGTCGCATGAATGGGACCCCGCGCGCAGGCGGCCTTCTGCGTGAAAGGCCTGGATTGGGGAGCGCTGAACCTGAGTGGCCCAAGCGCGGGTAGCCTAAGATAGCGACCATGAAGATTCAATTGCTCTCTGACCTGCACCTGGAAACCGACCCGACTTTTCTGGCGCGGCCCCTCCCCGGCGCCGACCTGCTGGTGCTGGCCGGCGACATCGGGTCGTACCGCCAGGGTTCCCGGTTGACCAGCGCCGACTTCGGCCTGGGCAGCTACGCACCGCGCAACGGCTGGCCCACGCCCGTGGTCTTCGTGCCGGGCAACCACGAATACGACAACCTGGATTTCGACGAGGCCCACGACCGCCTGCGCGAGGTCTGTCACGCGTTGGGCATCCAATGGCTGGAACGCGACACCTGTGTGATAGACGGCGTGCGCCTGGTCGGCACCACGCTGTGGACGGATTTCGACGCGCTGGCCGCCGACAGCGACCCCATCGGCGTGGCGCTGGCCAAGCGCGCCAAGGCCTTTCGCGCGGCCGACTTCTATCTGGAAAAAGCGCAGATGCGCCGCCACGGCGCGCCCTTCATGGCCGAACAAATGCGCGAACAGGGCCTGGCCTGCCAGCAATGGCTGCGCGACGCCCTGCGCGTGCCGTTCGACGGCCCGACACTTGCCATCACCCACTTCGCGCCCACGCTGGCCAGCGCCGACCCGCGCTACGGCGTCACCCCCGGCACCGCGGGGTTCTGCAATGCGCTGGACGACTTGCTGCCGCTGGCCGACTGCTGGATGCACGGCCACCTGCATTGCGCGCATGACTACGTCAAGGACGGCTGCCGCGTCGTCGCCAATCCGCTGGGTTATGCCAAGAAAGGCGAACAGGCCGACTACGCGCCTGATCGCCTGTGGGAAGTAACCGTCAGAACTTGAGGCTGGCGCTCAAGCCGTAGGTGCGAAGTCCCCTGTCCTTATCGCTCATATCCCAGCCGCGCATGAAAAAGCCCGCATTGCGGCAACGCGCAACGCGGGCTGGATATAGCAGCAGCGCGATCAGGGCGCCGGATTCGGGTAGCGCGTGTGGATCGCGTCGATGGCCTTCAACACGTCCGGCGACAACGTCACGTCCACGCTGTCGATGTTTTCCTTCAACTGTTCCAGCGTCGTCGCACCGATCAAATTGCTGGTGACGAAGGGGCGCTGGTTCACCCAGGCCAGCGCCAGGTGCGTGGGCGACACGCCGTGCTCGCGCGCCAGCGCCACGTACTCGGCGGTGGCGGCTTCGGCCTGCGGATTGCTATAGCGCGTAAACCGCGTGTAGCGCGTCAGGCGGGCGCCTTCGGGGCGTGCGCCGTTCAGGTACTTGCCGCAAAGCATGCCCATCGCCAGCGGCGAATACGCCAGCAAGCCCACGTTTTCGTGGTGGGTGAATTCAGACAGCCCGATTTCAAACACGCGGTTCAACAGGCTGTAGGCGTTCTGGATCGACACGACGCGCGGCAGGTCCTGGGTATCCGCATGACGCAGGAACTGCGACAGGCCCCACGGCGTTTCGTTGGACACGCCCACGTGGCGGACCTTGCCCGCGCGCACGAAATCCTGCAACACCGACAGGGTTTCTTCGATCGGCACGGTGTGCTCGTCTTCCACCCACGGGTAGTTCAGTTGGCCAAAGGTGGCGGTGGTGCGGTCAGGCCAGTGCAGTTGGTACAGGTCCAGATAGTCCGTCTGCAAACGCTTCAGGCTGGCGTCCAGCGCTTCGGTCAGGTTCTTGCGGTCCAGGAAGGTCTTGCCGTCGCGGATGTGGCCGGGCCGCTTGGGGTCGCGCACCGGGCCGGCCACCTTGCTGGCCAGCACGATGTCCTGGCGGCGCTTGCTGCGCGCCAGCCAGGTGCCGATATAGGTTTCGGTCAGCCCTTGCGTTTCGGGCTTGGGCGGCACGGGGTACATCTCGGCCACATCGACCAGGTTGACGCCGCGCGACAGCGCGTAGTCCAGTTGCTGATGGGCTTCGGCCTCGGAATTCTGTTCACCCCAGGTCATGGTGCCCAATCCAATCAGGCTGACATCCAGGTCGGTACGGCCGAGTTTGCGGGTTTTCAAGTTCTGCTCCGTGCGGGTCTTCAGAGGGGAAAGCCGACACCTTACTCCAAGATGTTGGCGTTTCGCTGACAGCAACCCGGTCATTTGGCCTCTTGCCGCCACTGCCCAATCCGCATACGCTGGCCACTGTCCGACGGGGAGCGCCATGCTCAGGAACTTCAACGAGTCTTATCTCTTTATCCTTGGCGTCATCGTCTTGCTAGGCATCATCGAGCTCTGCTTCCGGCTGGGCCGCAAGCAGCGCAAGCCGGCGGACGAGGCGCACAAGACGCACATCGCAGCGCTGCAAACCGCCCTGCTCGGCCTGCTGGCCTTGCTGCTGGGTTTTACCTTCGCCATGTCGGTCACGCGGTTCGAGACGCGCAAGAACCTGGTGCTGGAAGAGGCCAACGCCATCGGCAACGCCTACTGGCGGTCGCAGTTGATTGCCCCCACCGCCCGTGCCCAGGTGCCGCCCCTGTTGCTGGAGTACATCGACGCCGCGCTCGACATGCACGACGCCGACAGCGACACCGCCCGATCCAACGCCGCCAGCCTCACCACGCGCCGGATCGAACGCCAGATCCGCGCCATCACGGCCGCCAGCGCCGACAACCCGCCCGGCATCGCCACCATCATGTTCATCCAGGCCATCAACGAGATGGCGCAGGTCAACGAAAAGCGCCGCGTGGCACTTGAAAACCATGTGCCCGAACCGGTGTTCTACCTGCTCTTCATCGTCAGCATCGGCGCGGTCGGCTTCATCGCCTACGGCACCGGCCTGCACGCCCGCAGGCGGCTGACCTCAACCGGCCTGTTCGCGGCACTGATCGCCCTGGTGCTGACCTTCATCGTCGACATCGACCAACCCGGAACGGGCGTCATCCAAGTCAGCCAGGAAAGCATGGAGCGCATGCAGAAGACGTTGGAAAGCGAGTTGTAGCGGGCACGGTGAGCGAGGACGAATCGCTCAAAAAAAGAAAAAGGCCCCTGACGGGGCCTGGTTCAACCTGCTAATCGGACCTCTTGATTATCGTCACGCTTGGGTGACAACCCCATGGGGCGGGGGCAACGCACGGCTTTCGCCGCTCCGTTTACACGTTACCAGCGGCGATCATACCGGTGATCGCGCCCGCCATCAACCGCCCGCCAGCACCCGTTTCAGAAATGGCGCCGTGGCGCCCTTGCCGCTGCGGCTGACGTCCGCTGGCGCGCCTTCGGCCACGATGTGGCCGCCGTCTTCGCCCGCGCCGGGGCCGACGTCGATCATCCAGTCGCTGTTAGCGACCACGCGCAGGTCGTGTTCCACGACCACGACCGTGTTGCCCGCGTCGACCAGCCCGTGCAATTGCGCCATCAGCTTATCCACGTCGGCCGCGTGCAGGCCGGTGGTGGGTTCGTCCAGCACGTACAGGGTGTTGCCGCGCTGGCTGCGTTGCAGTTCGGTGGCCAGCTTGATGCGCTGGGCTTCGCCGCCAGACAGTTCGGTCGCCGGTTGACCCAGCCGCAGGTAGCCCAGGCCGATCTCGTGCAACAAGGACAGCGGGCGCTGCACCGCGGGTTCTTCGCTGAAGAACGTCAGCGCCTCGTCCACCGTCATCGCCAGCACCTGGGCGATGTTGCGGCCGTTCCATTCGATTTCCAGCGTCTTGGCGTTGTAGCGGCTGCCATGGCATACCGGGCACGGCGCGTACACGCTGGGCATGAACAACAGTTCTACGTGCACGAAGCCTTCGCCTTCACAGGTGTCGCAGCGGCCCTGCGCCACGTTGAAGGAAAAGCGGCCCGCGCCATAGCGCCGCGACTTGGCGGCGCGGGTGTCCGCAAATAGTTTGCGCACCTGGTCGAACAGGCCGGTGTAGGTGGCCAGGTTGGATCGGGGCGTGCGGCCAATGGGCTTCTGGTCCACGTTGACCAGACGCTTGATGGCGTCGGCGCCCGCGTCGATGCGGCCGGTCGTGCGCGGCGGGCCATCGGCCTGGGGCAGATCGCCATCGGCTTCTTCCGCCACCGGTTCCTGCCCCAGATGTTCGCCGATCAGTTCAACCAGCGCCTGGCTGACCAGGCTGGACTTGCCCGAGCCCGACACGCCCGTCACCGCCGTGAACGCGCCCAAAGGAAAGCGCGCGTCTATGCCGTGCAGGTTGTTGCGATGGATGCCGCGCAGCGACAGCCAGCCCGAGGGCTCGCGCACGGCTGCCCTGCCGGCCGGCGCCGGGTTGAACAGATAGCGCGCGGTCAGTGACGCCGTCACCTTTTTCAAGCCTTCCGGTGGGCCGCTGTACAGCACCTGCCCGCCATGCTGGCCCGCGCCCGGCCCCACGTCCACCAGCCAATCGGCGCGGCGCAGCGTGTCCAGGTCATGTTCGACCACGAACAGGGTATTGCCCGCGTCCTTCAGTTGGTCCAGCGCGCGGTGCAGCGCCTGTCCGTCGGCCGGGTGCAGGCCGGCCGAGGGCTCGTCCAGCACATACACGACGCCGAACAGGTTGGACCGGATCTGTGTGGCCAGGCGCAGCCGTTGCAGCTCGCCCGGAGACAGGGTGGGCGTGGCGCGGTCCATTGCCAGATAGCCCAGGCCCAGCGCCTGCAAGGTACCGATGCGCTCGACCAGGTCATGCGCGATGCGTTGCGCGGCGATGCGCTTTTCCGGCGACAGGTCGGGCGTGCGGCGCACATCGGTGCTGCCCGTGTGCGCCAAGCCGCCGGCCGCCACGCGGCGCGCGTTGTCCTGGCGGGTGGTGGCGCGGCTGCGCGCGGCGTCCGTGGCGGGCGCATCGAACTGGCCGCGCGCGGCCGGGGTCAGTACTTCGGCGATCCGCGCCAAGGGCAAGCGCGACAGGCTGCCGATGTCCAGGCCGGCGAACGTCACCGACAAGGCCTCGGGCTTCAGGCGGCGCCCGTCGCACACCGGACAGGCCGCGCCCGTCATGAACCGCGCCACGCGCTTTTTCATCATCGCGCTCTGGGTCGTGGCGAAGGTGTGCATCACGTAGCGGCGCGCGCCCGTGTAGGTGCCCATGTAGCTGGGTTCCTGCTTGGCGCGCAGGGCGGCGCGCGTCTCGGCCGGCGTGAAGCCCGCGTAGACGGGCACCGTGGGCTGCTCATCGGTGTACAGGATCCAGTCGCGGTCTTTCTTTTTCAGGTCGCGCCACGGGATGTCGACGTTGTAGCCCAGCGTGACCAGGATGTCGCGCAGGTTCTGACCGTGCCAGGCGGGCGGCCAGGACGCAATGGCGCGCTCGCGGATAGTCTTCGATGGGTCGGGCACCATCGACGCCTCGGTCACGTCGTACACGTAGCCCAGGCCGTGGCAATGGGGGCAGGCGCCCTGCGGCGTGTTGGGCGAGAAGTCTTCGGCGTACAGCATGGGCTGCCTGGCCGGGTAGGTGCCGGCACGCGAATACAGCATGCGCAACATGCTGGACAAGGTGGTGACGCTGCCCACCGTGGAGCGCACGTTGGGCGTGCCGCGCTGCTGTTGCAGCGCCACCGCGGGCGGCAGCCCTTCGATGGCGTCGACATCCGGCACGCCCACCTGATCGATCAGGCGCCGTGCATAGGGCGACAGCGATTCCAGATAGCGCCGCTGTGCTTCCGCGTACAGCGTGCCGAACGCCAACGATGATTTGCCCGATCCGGACACCCCTGAAAACACGACCAGCGCGTCTCTGGGAATATCCACATCGACGTTCTTCAGATTGTGTTCACGCGCGCCGCGAACGCGGATGCAGGCGTCGGCGCGGAGTTTGGCGGGGGGCTTTCGTGGGCTCATCGAGCCATAGTAAAGGACAGCCCCCGCCCCAATCCAGACCCGGAATCAACCCATCCGCAGGTCAGCGGCCTGGCGCGCCAGGTCCAGGTATTTGCGGCGCAGGATCTCTTCCGCCTGATCGCGCGGAGCCATCGGGTCGTTCTCGGTTTCATCCAGCTTCGCGGCCTGCACCAAAGACAGCAGGTTGCGCGAATTTGATTCGGACGATGGCGTGAAGGACTGGTCGACCTGCTTGCCCTTGATGAACTTGGACACCTGCGTGCTTTGCGTGCGCGATTCGTTCAGCGTTGCCGTCGCCAGCACGCCCTCCTGATAGCCCACGTCCGTCTTGCTGCTGGTGGTGTCATGAATCTGGAAGTACAGGTAGTTCTGCGACTTCTCGTCCTGGGTCAGCGCCAACTGCACGTCCGGCGACAGCGACCGGTGATAGCTGGCCGTCAGCGCGGACTGCTGCGTTTGCGAGACCGCCAGATCCCAACCCGCCTTGCCCGACACCTGGCTGCTTTGCGAGGCCTGGAACGAAAAGCCGTCCAACTCCTTGGGGCGCGCCGGGTTGATGGCGTCTCGCACCTGCTCGATCGACGCCGAGAAATCCGCCAGGCCAGACAACAGGCTGCGATGCGCGTCGGCCGCGGGCAGGCGGCGCGTGGTGGTGTCCGCCGCCGGAACCTGCGCCGCGCCGTAGCTGGTGTGCATGGCCGCGAACACGTCCTTGAACGTGCCCATCAGCGCCTCATCACCCGAGCCCCGGCGCTGGGCGCGGTCAAACTGCTGCAAATACTTGGAGACGGCGGCCGACTGTTGCTCGGCCGAGCCCAGCGTAACCGGGCGGGTCAGGTCCAAATCCACCTTGACCACGCCCATGACGCTGGACACGGTCAGGCTCTTTTGCTTGGCATCCGCCTGAAAGTCGACGGTCTGCTCAGCGCCGTCCACCATGCGGGTTTGGCGCAGGCTGATCGAGGACAGCAAGGGCGAACTGCCGTTGGCCAACTTCGTCAGCGACCAACGCGGCGGCTCTTCGGCCAAGCCGTCCAGCGCGTCCTGGAAGGCGCCCGACAACGCAGCGATGGCGCGGCGTTCGTCTTCGTTCAACTCCCCTTCGGTCACGTCGATCTGCACGGCCATGCCTTCCTTGCCGCTTTGCAGGGTGACTTGCACCTTGACGCCGCTGGCCGTGTCGATGCGCAGCGACACCGCGTTGTCAGGTTGCAAATCAGCTTCGGACAGGGGGCCGGCTTCGGCGGTGGCTGACGCCGCGATGCGCGTGGCAGGCATCCACTGGGAATGGCTGGCGCCGTCGGTGCGCAAGCGGTTCAGCACCGCCGCGCCCACCTCGGCGAACGGGCTGACGCGGGTGCGCGCGTCCACGCTCTTGGACATCGCAACGGCCAGGGCATCGGGCACGGTCCCCGTTTCGTCGTAGACCGAGCCGGCGGTGGTGGAAACGCCTTGGCCCAGCATCACGACCGACGATTTCGCGGAACCGGCCGACTGGGCCGGATCGACGGCGGGGTTGACGATTTGCCCCGCGCGAATGACGGTAACGGGCGTGCTAAGCGGGGCGGCGCTGGTCGCGCCTGCCAACGAGCTGATGACGGTCATTGAGCATCCACATTGGGCAGCGTCTGCCCGGGTTTTGTCTACATTCTTGTTAGAGCTTCTAACGTGTTAACGGCACGCCCGAACAAAAATTAACCACGCCCGCGCATTGCCCGCGCATTGCCCGCGCATCCGATGCGGCCCGGCGTCAAACCTCGTGGCGCGCCAAAAACTCACGCACCGCCTCCAGCACCACCGGCTCGGTTTCGCGGTGCGGTACATGGCCGCAGCCCGCCAGCGGCAGCATCCGCGCCGGCCCGGCCGCCAGCGCCGTGAGCTTTTCAGGATGACGCATGGAGCCGTACTCGTCGTTTTCACCATGGATGGCCAGTAGCGGCTGGCTCACGCGCGGCAGGGTCGCGTCCAGGTTCCAGTCGGCGAATTCAGCCGACTGCCAGGTATGCACCCAGGCATCCAGCACCCACTGCGCCTTGTCGCCGTGATAGCGCTTCAGGCGTTCCAGTTGGGCGGGATCCTGGAACTGTTCACCGGCTTCGCGGATGCCGGCCAGGGTGCGGTCTTCCACGAATTCCTGGGCGGATTCGGTAATGACGCCCACGCAGCGTTGCGGGAACGCCGCGGCAATCGCCACCGCCATGCCGCCACCCACGCTATGGCCGAAGGCGATGAAGCGCGACAGTTGAAAGTGGTCGGCCAGCGCGGCAAAGGCGTCCTCGGCCTCGGCGTAGACAAAGTCGGCGCGCAGCGTGCCGGGGTGCGGGTCCGACTGGCCGAAACCCAGGCGGTCGTAGGCGATGACGGCGCGGCCCGTGGCCTGGGCCAGATGGGCCGGGAAGTCGCGCCACAGGCCGACGCTGCCCAGGGAATCATGCAAGAGCACGATGGGGGTGTCCGCGCCCGCCCAGCGGCGGGCGTGGATACGGCCGTGGCGGGAGGGGATCATTGCGTCCTGGGGCGTTGCGGCGGCGGCGTCGGCCATCTTCATCCATCCTTGGTTCGATCTCGGTAGACGGATTCTGCTGCCAAGCGCGCCGCCGGGCAACTCCCCGGGGTGGGCCGAGCCGGCCCCGGGGCTACTTTAGAAGGCGGATCTGGGGGGGGGGGCTCCAACCGACGCTCTGGGGGGATTGCGCTGGCGTATTGCCCTTATGCCGCGTGCCCCAACGCCAGCCTTTGATTCCCCATGTTTTGATTGCCCTGCCCCTGCCCCTGCACATCGCCACGCAGCTTGAACAGCCCCACCGTATCCGCCAGCACGCGCGCCTGGTCGCTCAGCATGGCCGAGGCCGCGGCGGATTCCTCCACCAGGGCCGCGTTCTGCTGCGTGGCCTGGTCCATGTCGGCCACGCTGCGGTCGATCTGGCTGATGCCCACGCTTTGCTCGGTCATCGCGCCGTGGATTTCATTGACCAGACGCTGCACGCGGGCGATGCCGTCCACGATTTCGCTCATGGTCGATCCCGCCGCCTGCACCCGCTCGGTGCCGCTCTTCACGTTTTCCACCGAGGCCTGGATCAACGTGCGGATCTCTTGCGCGGATGCGGCGCTGCGTTGCGCCAGCGTGCGCACTTCGCCCGCCACCACCGCAAAACCTCGGCCCTGTTCGCCGGCGCGCGCGGCTTCCACGGCGGCGTTGAGCGCCAGGATGTTGGTCTGGAAAGCGATGCTGTCGATCACGCTGATGATCTCGGTAATGCGCTGCGACGACTGCGATATCGCGCTCATCGTGGTCACCGCGTCCGTCACCACCTTGCCACCGCGCTCGGCGGCCACGCTGGCTTCCGTGGCCAGGCGCTTGGCGTGCTCGGCGGCTTCTTCTGTCTGGCGCACGCTGGAGGTCATCTGCGTCAGCGCCGACGAGGTTTCCTGCAAGGAACCGGCCGACGTCTCCGTGCGCTGGGACAGGTCGCGGTTGCCCATGTCGATCTCGCGCGTGGCGGCCGACATCGAATGCACGCCCGCGCGCACGTCCAGCATCACCTTGCTGATTTTGTCGACAAAGGCGTTGAACGACGCCGAAATCTGCGCCACTTCGTCGTGGCCCACCACGGCCAGGCGGTGCGTCATGTCGCCGTCGCCCGAGCCGATGGTGTCCATGGCGTCGCGCACGGCCGACAGGCGCTTGAAGGCGCGCGACGTCACCACGCTGGCGATGCCCACGGCCACCAGGGTCAGCACCACCAGCGAAATCAGCGTGGCGTTCAGCACTTGCGTCAGGCCGGCCGTGGCTTCGGCCTGGTCCAGCGCAATCACCAGCGACCAGTCGGTGCCGGGGATGTGGCGCGCCTTGATCAGCTTGGGCTCGCCGTCCAGGCTGACGGTGATGGGTTCGGCGCCGTCGCGCGCCATGGCAGTCAGCGCGGCGGCGGTCAATGCCGGGGCCACGTCGGTGGACGGCTTCAACGCCAGCTTGTCGTTCACGTGCGAAATAACCTGGCCGTCGGCCGCCACCACGAACGCCAGGCTGGACGGCGTGGGGCGAATGGCGCGGATGATGCTCTGGATGCCGTCCAGCGGCACGGCGCCGCTCAGCACGCCCGTGGTCTGCCCGCCACGGATCATCGGGGCGGTGAAGGCCACGTAGAGCTTGCCGGTGGTTGAATCGCCATACGGCTTGGTGACGGTGAGCTTGCCCGCCGCCACCGCGCTCTTGTACCAGGGCCGCGCGGTGGGGTCGTAACCAGCGGCGGTCTGCGTGGTTGAAAAAAAGGTCTTGTCCGACCAGCCGATGGTCGAAACGGGAAAGCCGTTGGTCTCGCCCATCAGCTTGGTCAGGCCACGCGGGTCGCCTTTTTCGACAACGGCGGCGGTGGCGGTCACGGCCTGGGCCTTGTCGTGCGACCAGCGCTCGATGGCGCTGGCATTGCCCGACGCGATGGCGTCCAGGTTGCCCGAGATGGTCGCCATCATGTTGCTGCGCACGATCTGGTAGGTGGTGATACCCGACAGCACCAGTGCCCCGACGACGGTAAAGCAGGTGATCAATAAAATGCGGTTGCGCAACGAGGTGATTTTCATTCTTGCCTTCTGACTGCCACGACCCATGCCGGACGGCACGGGGATGCGGCCGCCAGGCAATACACGAAACCGACGGCCACGTTGGGCTTACGGCAAAGGCGGCGGAACCTTTAGCCAGACGCGGCGCAATCGGTATTTAGTCGTGGATGGCGGGCGCCGCGTCGTCCTGGGCCACGACCGCCACGGCGGGGCGCGACGCCAGTTCTTCCAGCAGATCCGCCGACGGCACGAAGAACAGCCCACCCGTCACGGCGCGGCTGTAGTCCAGCAAGCGGTCGTAGTTACCCGCCGGACGGCCCACGAACATGTTTTCCAGCATCTGCTCGATGGGTGCGGGTGAACGCGCGTAGCCAATGAAATACGTGCCGAATTCGCCCATGCCCGCGCGGCCGAATGGCATGTTGTCGCGCAGGATCTTGATTTCCTGGCCGTTCTCTTCCAACGTGGTCAAGGCGCTGTGGGACGACGCCGGCTTGATGTCGTCGTCCAGTTCCACGTTGGACAGCTTGTGCCGCCCGATGACGCCTTCCTGGCTTTCCACGGTCAGCGCATTCCACGCGGCCATGTCGTGCAGGTACTTCTGCACCAGCACGTAGCTGCCGCCCGCGAACTCGGCGTCTTCATCGCCGATGACGGTGAAATGCACGGCTTCGCGCCCCTCGGGGTTCTCGGTGCCGTCGACAAAGCCGATGATGGCGCGGCGGTCGAAATAGCGGAAACCGTGCACTTCGTCCACCACGGTCACCGCATCGCCCAGGCCGTCCATCAACAAGGTCGCCACTTCAAAGCACAGGTCCATGGAATCGGCGCGGATGTGCAGCAGGATGTCGCCCGGGGTCGACACGGCCACGCGTTCGCCGTCGCCGAAGACGCGAAACGGGTGCAGGTTGGCCGGGCGTGGCTGGCCGAACAAGGCGTCCCAGGCGTTGGCGCCGAACGCGCACACACAGGACAGGTTTTCCAAGGGCGAACGCGTGTTCACGGTACGCACGCGGGCCGCCACGTCTTCGCACCAGCCGCGCACGGTGGCGGCGGCGTCGGCGCCGGGGTTGAGCGTGGCCACGATAAAAATGGCGTGGCGCGTGGTCGGGCTGTGGACGGCTTGGGGTTCAGGCGGGAAGTCGGGCATGGGAAGGCTCAATGGGCGAGGGGACACCGCCGAAATTGTATCCGGCGGCCCTGGCGCCTTCTTGAACGATTTAGCGCACCATTGAACGATTTGTCGCTGCCCGCCCCGCTACCCGCCCCGCTGTTCCCCGCCTCGCCGCGGGGTTCAGAAGCGGTACATCACGCCCACCGAGCCGAACACATTGGTCTTGCGCTCGGTCAGCGGGCTGTCGCGCGCGTCGCCCAGCAAGGTGTTGACGCCCAGGGTGGACACCGTGCTCCAGCTTGGGTTGATGCGATACGACCAGGTCGTGAACAAGGCCGCCGACTTGAAGCCGGAAGACGGCGAGTACGTCGACAGGCCTTCGCGGCTGCGCGCGGCTTGCGATGAGGTCACGCCGAACCAGGTCTGCATGGCGTCGTGGTTGGCCCATTCCGTGCTGACGCCCACCTGAACCGTGTTCTGTTCGGTCTTCAGCGCCGCGTAGGACGCGCGCAGCTCCAGCGTGCCGCCATAGCCGCTGCGCGCCGCCTGCTTGTAGCCCGCGCCCAGCGAATAGCGGCCCGGCCGCCATTCCACATAGGCCCCGTAAGCCGCGTGGAACTTGATGTCGTCCAGGCCTTCGGTGCGGTCGGCGTCGTCGGCCTTGCGCCCCAGGCTCAAGCCCACGAACACGCCCGCATCCAGGTCGGGCGCCAAGGACGTCTTCAAACCCATGGCGGGCAGGCCCATGCGGGGGGTGATGAAGAAATTGCCGGAATGGTAGTTGATGAGCGGCACGGGCAGCGCGCGATATTCGCTGGACCCCTCATAGACCGGAATGGCTCCGACCCCTAATCCTATGCCGTTCGTGGCCTGCGCCTGCGCCGCGCCAGCGCCGCCAAGCACCGCGCCGGCCATCAGGCCTCTTGCTACTATACCCATCCGCATCAGGGCTTCCTTTCGTTCATGACATTGGCCGTGGGCAAGCGCCCCGGGATTGGCCTGCATTGTCCTGATCAACTTTTAAAATTTCTTTAAGACCCCGCCGCGCCGTGCCTGACGGCGCTCTGGAGCGTGCGTGCGTATCCTGCTTGTCGAAGACGACCCCATGCTTGGCGATGCCTTGCGCGCGGGCCTGGCCGAAGATGGGGCCGATGTGGACTGGGCACGCACAATGCCTGAAGCGCAACTGGCGCTGGTGGACCACGGCTATCAAGCCGTGCTGCTGGACCTGGGCTTGCCCGCCGGCAGCGGGCTGACGCTGCTGAAGACGCTGCGCGGCCGGTTCGACACCACCCCCGTACTGATCATCACCGCACGCGACCGACTCAGCGAACGCATCCAGGGGCTGGACGCGGGCGCCGACGATTACCTGGTCAAGCCGTTTCAACTGGATGAGTTGCTGGCCCGCCTGCGCGCCGTGCTTCGGCGCAGCAGCAACAGCGTGGTGTCCGCGCTGCGTTGCCGCGACGTGGTGCTGGAACCGGCCGGCCGCGTCGTCAAGCGCGGCGGCCAGGAAGTCAGCCTGAGCGCGCATGAGTACCACACGCTGCTGGCGCTGATGCAGCGCATGGGCCACACCGTCAGCCGCGACCAATTGGAAGTGGCGGTATACGGCAGCAGCGGCACCATCGAAAGCAACACCGTGGCCGTGTACATCCATCAACTGCGGCGCAAGCTGGGCGATGGGCTGATTGAAACGCAGCACGGGCTGGGCTACCGCATGGTGGCGGGCGCCGCGCCATGATCACGCTGCGCCGCCGCTTGGCGGTCACCCTGCTTCTGGCCATGCTGGCCACCTGGCTGATTGTGTTCCTGCTGATCTATATGCAGCAGACGCGCGCCGAAACCGGCATGTTGGACCAAAGCGTGCGCTACGGCGCGCAAAAGGTGCTGCTGTCGCTGCCCACCAGCCTGCTGCAAGCCGAGCCCTTGCACGAAGAAGACCGTTTCGACCTGCCCGCGTCATCGAGCTTCGACGGCGAAACCTCCAACTTTCAGGTTTGGTCGCTGGCCGACAAGCGGCTTATCGTGCGCTCGCCCACCGCGCCCGATACCCCCATGGTGCAGAGCTTTGAAGACAGCTTCCAGGACGTGATGGTGCATGGCGAACCCTGGCGCGTCTATGCCTTGTCGGATGCGGATGGGCTGGTGCAGGTGCAGTTCGCCAAGTCGGTCGATCAATTGCAGGACGACACCGTGGCGCGCATGTGGAGCGGCCTGTGGTTCTTCACCGCGCTTTTCCTGGCGCTGACGGGCTTGACGTGGCTGGTGATACGCCGCGCCTTCCGCCCCGTGGACCGCGCGCGAGACGCCATCGTGAACCGCACCGGCGTGGACCTGACGCCGGTGCCCCCCGCTGGCATGCCGGGCGAGCTGCGGCCTTTCATCGGCGCCATCAACGGCTTGCTGGAACGGCTGTCGGCATCGCTGGACCGGGAACGGCGCTTTCTGGCCGACGCGGCGCACGAACTGCGCACGCCGCTGGCGGCGCTAAGCGCCTATGCCGAGCTGGCCTTGCGCAGCGACACTGAAACGGCGCGCAACCAGGCGGTGGAAAAACTGCGCGACGTGGCGTTGCGCACGTCGCGCCTGGCCGAACAGTTGCTGGAACAAGCGCGCATGCAGGCCCAGGACGAAAGCGAGATCGAGCCCGTGCCGCTGGACCAGCTGGTGCAAATGATTGCGCGCGACAGCGAAGTGCTGGCCAATACCAAGCGGCAGCGCATCATCCTGGACACCCACGCCACCTCCCTTCCCGGCAATGTCGACGCGTTGGGGGTGCTGGTGCGCAACCTGCTGGACAACGCCTTGCGCTACACGCCGGAAGGCGGCTGCGTGAAAGTCAGTTGCGGCCCACTGCCGCAAGGCGGCGCGCAACTTAGCGTGGCGGACAACGGACCCGGCATTGCCGTCAGCGAGCGCGAGCGTGTGTTCGACCGTTTCTACCGCGTGCCGGGCGCCATCGAGCGCGGCAGCGGCATCGGTTTGTCGCTGGTGGCGCAGATTGCCGCGTGCCATGGCGCGCGAGTGGAATGGGGGCCGGGACTGGATGGCCGGGGTATAGGAATCACCCTCAATTTCACCGGGATCCGGCCGGCCCTTCGGGTATAGTCTGGAACTCTTCGCTGCCCCCCCCCAGGAACCCTGCGCCACCATGACCAGCGCCCGCGACCTTGTCTATGCGGAACTTCGCCGCCGGCTGATGTCGGGCGTGTTCCTGCCCGGTGAACGGCTGCGCGAAGAACACATCGCGGCCGAGCTTGCCGTCAGCCGCACGCCGGTGCGCAGCGCCATCGAAAGGCTGGTGGCCGATGGCCTGGTCAAGCGCGAAGGCCGGCGCGGCGCCGAGGTGCTGGGCTGGGTGGACCGCGACATCAACGAGGCGTTCGACTTGCGCCTGCTGCTGGAGCCCTATGCGGCGCGCACCGCCGCCGAACGCGCCACGCCCGAACAGATCGAGCAGCTTGAACAGATCAACCAGCGCATGCTGGACGCGGTGCAGTCGGACGACGCCGACAAGGTGGCGCGCGTGCAGCACTGCAATAACCTCTTTCACCACGCCCTGCTTGACGCGGCGCAATCCGCGCGGGTGCGCAACATGGTGGAAAACCTGCTGGACATGCCGATCATCATCGGCTCGTTCTATTTCTACACACATGACGATATGCTGCGCAGCGTGGAACATCACCGGCAGATCATCGCGGCCCTGCGCGCGCGGGACGCGGCTTGCGCCGAGATCGCCATGCGGTTTCACCTGACGGCCACGCACCTGCTGTTTCGCAGCCAGCGCAAGCCGCCGGCGGACACGTAGGGTTGGCCCCTTTTCCTGAAGTCTTCTATGTATTCGCCCCAGATTCTCGTTGCCCTGTTCGTGCTGCTGCTTGCCGTGGCCATTCCGCTTGCGACCATCGTGGTGCAGTTGTTCCGGCTGGCGCAGTGGGCGTCACAAGGCGACCCGGCCACGCGCGGCGAGCCCCCGCGCTTCACGGGGCCGGTGCTGGCGCTGCTGTTCAGCACGCTGGCCGCCAGCGATTTCACGGCGCTTGAGCCGCTGCGCAGCATTGCCGCACACAACCCGGTGCCGCTGGCCGCGCGCGCCTACTTCACCGTGGCGATGCTGGTGC
Source organism: Achromobacter spanius (assembly GCF_003994415.1). NCBI lineage: Bacteria > Pseudomonadati > Pseudomonadota > Betaproteobacteria > Burkholderiales > Alcaligenaceae > Achromobacter > Achromobacter spanius. The sequence goes on from NZ_CP034689.1 coordinate 5,447,173, forward strand.
TGGCGGTGCTGTCGTGGGCCTACGGCGGCGCAGTGCTGGACCGGCTGCTGCGCCGCCTGGGGCTGAAGCGGGACTGAAGCCCAGGCCTTCACCCGCTTATTAATCAGGGCCCAGCGCTTACGGCTTCCAGCCCTGCGCCTGCATCCGCGCGTCAATCCACGAGGTGTCCAGCGTGCCGGCGGCAATCTGCGCCATCATCCGTGCTTCGACTTCCATCTTGGCCGTGGCCGCTGCATAGATCGCGTCCACCTGCTCATACGGCACGCACAGCAGGCCGTCTTCATCGCCCAGGATCAGGTCGCCCGGCGTGATCGTCATGCCGTCCAGCGCAATCACCGTGTTGATCTCGCCCGGGCCGTCCTTGTAAGGACCGCGATGCGTGATGCCGGCCGCATACACCGGAAACGAACCCCGACGGATGGCGCCGCAATCGCGAATGGCGCCGTTGATCACAATGCCGGCCAGACCGCGCGTTTGCGCGTAGGTTGTCATGATTTCACCGATGATGGCGTTGGTGAGGTCGCCCCCTGCGTCCACCACCACCACGTCGCCGGGCTGGGCCAGTTCCAGCGCCTTGTGCACTAGCAGGTTGTCGCCGGGGCGCGTGCGCACCGTCAGCGCGGGGCCAGCCAGCGAACTGCCGTCGTGCATGGGGCGCAGGCGCGCCCCGCCTGCCGTCATGCGCCACATGCAATCACTGATGTTCGCCACGGGAATGGGGCGGAATTTTTCAACCACATCACTGCTGACCGCACGCGCGCGCGGGTGGATGTCAAAGCCGATCATGGGGTGCTCCAGGTGCTGTCGATGTGGGGGCTTATTGTTTCGGAATGCCGGCTTCCTGCACGACCTTGCCGAAGATGTCGTGGTCGGTGCGGTGGCGCTTGGCCAGGTCGGCAGGGGTGCCCGCCATGACGCTGTAGCCGGCGGCTTCCAGCTTCTTCACCAGTTCCGGCTTGGCCTGCGAGGCGTTCAGCGCCTTGTTCAGCGTGGCCACCACGTCGTCGGGCGTCTTGCCCGGCGCCATCAGCCCCCACCAGATGGTCTGGTTGATGGACTTGAAGCCGCTTTCAGCGAAGGTGGGCACATCGGGCAAGGCGGGCGAACGGGCGTCCGCCACCACGGCCAGCGCGCGCACCTTGCCGCCACGAATCTGCGGCAACAACGATGCGACGGAACCCGTGTAGAGGTCGATGCGGCCGCTGGCCAGATCGGGAAACGCTTGCGACCAGCCGCGATACGGTACGTGCATCAGTTCCATGCCGGCCGCCTTGCGCCACAGATGGCCGATCAAATCGCCGCTGCCGCCAATACCGGGTATGCCCAACGACACCTGGCCGGGGCGCGCCTTGGCGGCCTTCACCACGTCATCCAGCGTCTTGTAGGGCGAATCGGGCACCACCACGAATACGCTGGGCGACGACGCCACCAGGCCCACCGGCTTGAAGTCCTTGAAGGTGTCGTAGCTGAGCTTGTTGTAGAGCCACGGGTTCAGCACGATGTTGTCCGTCTGCGCCATGACCAGCGTGTGGCCGTCCGGCTTGGCGCGCGCGGTGGCGTCCAGCGCCAGGTTGCCGCCCGCGCCCGGCTTGTTTTCCACCACGATGTTCCAGCCGGTGTCCTCTGCGATGGCGGTGCCGATCATGCGGGTCAGCGTGTCGGTGCCGCCGCCGGGCGGAAAGGGCGAGATCAGCGTGATCGGGGCCGAGCCCATATCGGCGGCGCCGGCCGCGGCCGACGAGACAAGCAGCGTGGTCGCTACCAGCAGTTTTTTCAGGGATGTCATTGTCTTCCTCACTATTTTGTTTGGGATGGTTCGGGCGGCCCTCTTTGGGGCCGGTCCTGGGATCTTGAATACTTAACAGCTCTGGTCAGGACGTCCGCGCAAGCGGCGTCAGCCAGGCCAGGCGCGCCTCAACCGAATCCGGCACGTTGAACGAGCCGGCCTCGCGCGCCGCTTCGATGCCCTGAGTGGTGCGCGCGAAGAGACGCTCCACGCCATCCAGCACCAAGGGCTGCAAGCCGGCTTGCACCAGTTGTTCGCGGGCTTCGCGCACTTCGGCCAGACGACGCGGCGCATGCAGCACATGCGAGCGCACGAAGGAATCCACGAAGGTGGTGAGCGGCGTGCGGTCGATGTCCGACAGCACTTCGTACAAAGACGCGCGCAGGCCCATGCTTTCAGCCGCCACCAGGCATTCGACGGCCAGGCTTTCCATGCCCTTGGTCATGATGCTGCGCAACAGCTTCAGGCGAACCGCATCGCCCGCCTGCCCGGCGATGGCCTGGGCTGGCGCGCCGCAGCCGGCAGTGAACGCCACGACCGCTTCCGCCCCCGTTCCGGCGCAAAGCAGCGGCGTGCGCGCGCCCAACAGCGCGATGGCGCCCATGATGGCAACGTCGGTGTAGGGAATACCGGCCGACGCGGCAACGCTGGCCGCCGCGCGCATGTCCGCTGCGCTGGCCGTGGTGAAGTCGGCATAGGCCGCGTCCTGGCGCAGATGCGGCAAGGCCTGCCGGGCGACGGCAAGCGCGGCGTGCCCGAACACGGCCGAGACCACGATGTCCGCCTCTTGCAGCCAGGGGCCCGGTTCGGCGTACAAGGCGCTGCCGAACGACTGCGCGCGCGCCTGCATCGGGGCGTCTTGCCGCAGTTCGCAGATGCCCACGATCCGGTGGCCACCCGCCACCCAGGCCTCGGCATAGCAAGTGCCCACTTCCCCACAACCGATCAATGCGATTTTCATCATCGTAAGTACATTAAAAATACATACGGCGTTATAACGCACGGAAAAGGCCGGAATATACCCGTGTAAACCCGTGGTTTTGAACAATGAAAGTACATTAAAAGTACAAAACAGGCATCAGCACGGCGGTAGGCAATTGCTGGTAGTCTTGCCCCAGCCGCGTGGCCCCGCCGCCGCGCCCGCCTACCCTTATTCCCAAGCGAGTCCTCCATGACCTACCCCCTGTACGACGCCTCCGTTCCCGTCATCAAGCAGATGCTGTCCGCCTTGTCCGACGTGCTGAAGAAGGCCGAAGCGCACGCCACCGCCAAGAACATCGACGCGGCCGCCTACCTGGGCGCGCGCCTGTACCCGGACATGTTCCCGCTGTCGCGCCAGGTGCAGATCGCCACCGACTTCGCCCGTGGCATCACGTCGCGCCTGACCAGCACCGACGTGCCGTCCTGGCCCGAAGGCGAGGCCACGTTTGCCGATCTGCAAGCCTTGATCGCCAAGACGCTGGCGCACGTGGGCGCGTTCACGCCGGAACAGTTCGAGAAAAGCGCCTCGCTGGAAATCGTGCTGCGCCCGGGCACGCCCAAGGAAAAGAAGCTGTCGGGCAGCGCCTATCTGCTGCACTACGGCCTGCCGCAGTTCTTCTTCCACGTCACCACGTCCTACGCGATCCTGCGCCACAACGGCATCGAAGTGGGCAAGCGCGACTACATGGGTACGTACTAAGCTGCCGTAGCGGCCTCCCGCGCATCAGGCGGGGCGGCCGCTTAATGATCCAGGGTTTTCCCTGATCGAATCGGTGTCGATTCTGGTGTCGCCTGTTCGTCGTAGCCATACGACCCACTCACTTTTCAAGGCGGACACACCATGACTACCGGCACCGTGACTTTCCACCGCGTCCTGCGCGCCACCCCCGACCGCGTCTACCGCGCCTTTCTCGAGGCCGACGCCGTCGCCAAATGGCTGCCCCCCTACGGCTTTGTCTGCCAGGTCCATCAACTGGACGCCAAGGTTGGGGGCATCTACAAGATGTCGTTCCGCAATTTCGGGTCAAACCAGATCCACGCCTTCGGCGGCGAATACCTGGAACTGGTGCCCTCGGAAAAGCTGCGCTATTCCGACCGCTTCGACGACCCCAACATGCCGGGCGAGATGATCACCACGGTGACCTTGCGCAAGCTCAGTTGCGGCACCGAAATCGCCATCGAGCAAAGCGGCATCCCCGCCGCCATTCCCACCGAGATGTGCTACCTGGGCTGGCAGGAATCGCTGATGCAGTTGGCGACGCTGGTGGAACCGGACGTGTCGGAGTAAGGCCCGAGGCCCCAAGACCCCGGAAGGGGAACCGCAAAGCGCTACGACCCGCGGCCGCCCTGGAACACCATGGCCGGCCGTACCGCATCGCAGCCCCCTTCCCACTCTTTGCGCATCCGACCCAGGAAGTCGCCGTCGACACGAGGTTTTTCGTCGTGCAGCACCTCTTGCATGGCGGTGGCGATGCGGTCAATGACGGCTTCCGGCTGCGCGACGCCGCACACCGTGCGGCCAAACTGCAGCAGCGCCTTACGGGTCGGATACTCCCTTTTCTTGTTCAGCTTCAGCGCCAGGGTGCGATCCGACAGAATGCGCCCGGATTGCGGATCTTCAAAGTCGTACACGCTTGTGGTCACGACGTCGAACAACGGCGCCAAGGCGGCGGGCGCAGCGCCCGGGTGGCGATACAGCAGGCCGAAATTCTTCAGATGTGCATCGCCGTTGCGCACCAGGACCGATAGCGTCACGTAGTCGAAAAAGCGGGCAAGGCTCTCATTGCGGTTCGCGCCGCACAACAAGCCGATCAGTTGCGCAATCGTCTCGTAAGAGCTCAGGTACTTTTCGCGGGCGGTCTTGCGCAACAGCACCGCCATGTCTTCAAACCCCAGTTGCTGGCCGCCATCCAGATCAAAGCGGCGCATCACGAATAGCGATCCATCATTCGACAGCCAGAAGTCCGGCACCCGGATGCCCGCTTTTTTCGCGGCGCTCATGCACAGGAACTCGTTCTGCGCCAGAAAGGCATAGTGCTCGCCGGCGGCTTTCACGATGAGATCAGGCGTGAAGGTGGTCGACTTGTCGACGATGGCCTGTCCCGCCACGCCCTCCGCGTCCGGCATCAGGACCTTGGGCTGGAAACCGGAGATTCCGGACGTGAGATAAGCACTGACCAAATGGTCGAAAAGTTCAACGCTGGCCCCGCTGGCCAATAGCGTCGACAACCCGACCTCGGGGCGCAGCGGCGGCATCTCGCGCCCGGGTTCGAGGTATCGCAATCGGCCGATCTGGTTGCTGCCCGTCAACGCCAGAAGACGCATATCGTCCAGCGCCACCGCTTTGCCAAAGCGCTCCCAGAGCTTTTCGTACAGATAGCCCTCGGGGCGGTTCATCGCAAAAATGGGCGGCAATGCGGTGTCGGCGTAGCTTTCGGCGCGATGCGGCATGATCAACGACACCTCGCGGTCCTGCTCGGGGTGGGTGTAGTTGAAGACAAACCTGGATTCTTTTTCCAGCAAGCCCGACTCGCCTTGCGGGGTGCTGATCTCCAAACGCTTGATCTTGTCGGCCTTACTCATCGTCCAGGCGCTCCACGTCGTCGTAGTTGATGCCCGCGGTGTCGATGCGTAGCCCCATGTTCAAGGCGGCAAGCGCTCGCATGATGGCATGCAGGCCGACGTTTTCGCCTTTCTCGATCTGAATGATGAGTTGGCGCGGCACACCCGCGCGCTCGGCCAGCGCTGCCTGGCTGAGCTTGCGCTGCTTGCGTTCACGCTGAAAATTCGCGCCGAACTGCGCGGGGAAAACGGCGGTGGAAAAGTACGGCATAAGCGGCATTCCTGGGCCGTAGCGGCCGGATGATGGCTATACCGTACATCTAGCGAGGGTAAAAATGTACGATAAAACAGACTTTTTTTTATTTCTTTTAATTAAATGTCGGCTATTTCGTACAAATCCACCTGCTCTGAGGGTTGACTACCCGCCCCTACTTCCGCCGCCCCGCCTCAACCTGGATCTTCAGTTCCACTTCCGGCTTGAAGCCCATGTCCAGCCCGAAGTCCAGACCGAAGTCCTTGCGGCTGAATTCCGTGGACACGTCCGCGCCGCAAACCTCGCGCTTTTCCATGGGGTGGTCGATGCACTTGAAGTCGTCGATGTCCAGCTTCACCCGGCGCGTGACGCCGCGCAGGGTCAGGTCGCCGGTGGCTTCTTCGGGGCGGTCGCCGTCGAACTTGGTGAAGGTGCCCTTGAACGTGGCGGTGGGGTAGCGAGCGGCGTCGAAGATGTCGGGCGCGACCGCGTGCTTGTTCATTTCGTCGTGGCCGAAGTCCACTGAATTGATGTCGACCGTGACGTCCACGGTGCCGGTGCGGGCCTGGCGGTCCAGCACCACCACGCCCTGCGACTTGTTGAATTTGCCGCGCCACGTGGACAGGCCGCCGAAGTGATCGGCTTCGAAGCTGGGATAGGTGTGCGAGGGGTCGATGTCGTAGGTGACCGGCGCGGCGGCGGCGGACAGCGACAGGGCCAGCGCGCTTGCGCCCAGCAGGGTCGGGATCAGCTTCATCAAGGTTCTCCTATTCCGCGTAGCCGGGGTTGCGGCGATCCAGGCGGCGCAGCAGGCCCGGCCAGGCCAGCGACGCCTTGTACGCGCGGTCGGCGGGGGATTCGACGGCGGCGCGCGCCAATACCTCGGGCGGAATGAAGACCAATTCGCCGCCCCCGGCCTGCGCCCGCACCTGCGCCATGCAGGCGGCTTCCAGGCGGTGCATGGCCTGGAACGCTTCGGCCATGGTCTGGCCCACGGTCAACAGGCCGTGGTTGCGCAGGATCAGGTAGTTGTTGCTGCCCAGGTCGCGCACCAGGCGCGGTTGCTCTTCGGGGTTCAGCGCCAGGCCTTCGTAGTCGTGGTAGCTAAGCGAACGCAGCGCAATGAAGGCGAACTGCGACAAAGGCAGCAAGCCGGCCTTCTGCGCGGACACGGCCACGCCGTTGATGGAATGCGTGTGCAGCACGCACATCGCGTCCTTGCGGGCCGCATGGATACAGCTATGGATGGTGAAGCCGGCGGGGTTGATGTCGTATTCCGAATCCATCACCTTGTTGCCGTGCAGGTCGATCTTGACCAGGCTGGACGCGGTGATCTCGTCGAACATCATGCCGTAGGGGTTGATCAGGAAATGCTCGGTGCCGGGCACCTTGGCGGTGATGTGCGTGAAGATCAGGTCGTCCCACCCGAATAGCGCCACCAGCCGATACAAGGCCGCCAGGTCGGTGCGCACCTGCCATTCCGTTGCGCTGACCTGTTCGCGCACGCTGTTGCCTTGCTTGCTTACCGTATCCATCCCATCTCCAGTTTTCGTTTTGAGTGTCTTGAATCTTGGTGGCGATGCCGCCACGGGTCCGCTGAATACTGTATTAGTTTTGGACCGGTTCGGCATAGGGGCCATGCGGCGTCGTCCGTCTGATGCAAACAATTTTCCTGGCCCGCGCCCTCCATCCGCTCTGCCGCCGGGCTTTTCGCTTGCATAATAAAGGCCGCCCCTCGCCCGGAGACCCGCCATGCCACAAGGCCCCCACCGCCGCCTGTCGGCTTTTTTCCAGTCGCACCTGGAATCGCTGTCTGGCGTGGGTTTGCTGCTGGGCACCCTGTTCTTCGCAGCCTCGCTCACCCCCACGCTGGTTCCCCGCACCCACCTCACGCAGGGCGTGCTGGCGGGCGCCTGCCTTGCGGTGGGTTACGGGCTGGGCGTGTTGTGGCATTGGCTGTGGGCGTATATGGAACTGCCCGAACCCCGGGGCCGCGCGGCGCGCATCGTCAATGCGACGATCACCCTGGCCTGCCTGGCCGTGCTGGTGTTGTTTCTGTGGCGCGCGGCCCATTGGCAGAACACGATCCGCGCGCTGATGGACATGGCGCCCGTGACCAGCGCGCATCCCTTCAAGGTCAGCGCGACCGCCTTGCTGACCTTTGCCGTGCTGCTGGCGCTGGGCCGGCTGTTCAAGCTGGTGACGCGCGCGCTGGCCGCGCAGGTGCGTCGCGTGGTGCCCCGGCGGGTGGCCAACGTGGCGGGTGCGGTCATTGCCATCGTGATCTTCTGGTCGCTGGCCAACAACGTGCTCTTTCGCGCGGCGCTGCATGTGCTGGACGCCTCGTTTCGTGAGTTTGACGCGCTGCTGGAACCCGATCGCCCGCAACCCACCGCCCTGGGCAAGACGGGCGGCCCCGAATCGCTGATCGGTTGGCAACAACTGGGCCGGGCGGGTCGGGAGTTCATTGCGTCGGGTCCCAGCGCGAGCGACATCCGCGCCATCACGGGGCGCGACGCCATGGAGCCGATTCGCGTCTACGTGGGCCTGCCCGGGGCAGACTCCCCCGCCGCCCGCGCCAAGCTGGCGCTGGCCGAAATGAAGCGGGTGGGTGCATTCAATCGGTCTACCTTGGTGGTGGTGACGCCCACCGGCACCGGCTGGATCGACCCCGCTGCGATGGACGCGCTGGAAACCCTGCTGCATGGCGACGTGGCCAGCGTGGCTTTGCAGTATTCCTACCTGTCCAGCCCGCTATCGCTATTGGCCCAGCCCGAATACGGCTCCGAGGCGGCACGCGCGCTGTTCGCCGAGGTTTACGGCTACTGGACGACCTTGCCCAAGGCCAGCCGACCCAAGCTGTACCTGCATGGCCTGAGCCTGGGCGCCATGAATTCCGCACGGTCGGCCGAGCTCTTCGAAATGATTGGCGACCCCATCCAGGGCGCGCTCTGGAGCGGCCCGCCCTTTGAAAGCCGCGTGTGGCGCACCATTACCGACGCCCGCAACCCCGGGTCGCCCGCCTGGCTGCCGGAATTTCGTGACGGCGCGTTCGTGCGCTTCATGAACCAGCACGGCTCGCCCGTGCCGGCCGACGCGCCTTGGGGCCCCATGCGCATCGTGTTCCTGCAATACGCCAGCGACGCCATCACCTTCTTCGACTTCCGCGACCTGTACCGCCGCCCCGCCTGGATGTACCCGCCCTACGGCCCCGACGTGTCGCCCGAACTGCGCTGGGTGCCGGTGGTGACCATGCTGCAACTGGCGCTGGACATGTCCGTCAGCACCGAGACGCCCATCGGCTTTGGCCACGTCTACGCGCCGCAGCACTATGTAGACGCCTGGCTGGCCGTGACGGGCGCGCCGGACTGGACCCCGGACGCGCTGGCCAGCCTGAAGCGCCACCTGATCGCGCGCGCCCAAGCCGCCATGGACGACCGCAACGACGGCCAAGCGGCATACGAAAATCGCGGGGGATAAGGACAGTGCGACCCGACATGCCAGACGCGCTGACGTCATTCTTTCGCAGCGGCAACATGCTGCGCAGCCGCGACGTCAGCACACGCGTGCTGACCGCCACCCTGGATGTGCCCGCCCCACCGCCCCGGCTCGTGGCCGATTGGCAACGCGAGATCACGTCGCGGCTGATGCTGGACGCGGGCGACGTCGAGCAGATGCCCCTGGCCCGCACGCAAACGCGATGGCCCGAGACCGCCCGCTGCATCCAGGCCATGCGGGACTGGACGCGCGCGCTGGGCTGGCAAGACGTGCTGGCGCACAGCGACATGGCCTTGATGGCCTGCCGGGGCGCGCGCTACCACCACGACGGCGGGCAATATGGCGGCGCGGCTTTCTGCAACCTGTTCCTGAGCGACGACAAGGGGCTGGACGTGCATTTTCCGGGCACGGGACATCGCATCCCGCTGGTGCGCGGCACCGCGCTGGTCTTCGACACCTGCCAGCCCCACGCCGTGGTGCCGCGCAATGGGAGCCGCTTTGATGAAGCGGACTTTCCGGCCGACCAGGACTTGTCGCAATTGTTCCTAAGCTGGGAGCTGCCGATCGACACCCCCGCCGTGGCGCAAACGCTGGGTATACGCTTTGATGTCGCGCCGCAGGCCGCCGCGCGTTGCGATGACGAGCAGGTCTGGGTGAATGGCGCGCGCGCCGAACTGGATCCGGCTTGCGGGCAGTGGCTGGGCTAAGGTTTCGGGCCCCGCTTGCGCCCCTGCTTGCGCCATTGCCGCGGCTTGTATTCAGTGACGCATGTGCGTGCCGGCAACGTCCCTGATTTCCCTCTGCCGCCGCTGCGTGCGCCACGGGCTACGTGTCAGCCGCCGCCGCTATACTTTTCCCCACCCGGTGTTTTCGACCCGCTTTTCCGACCCGCTTTTCCAACCCGCTTTTCCAACCCTAAGTTACTTGCCGCGCAGCGCCCTCGCTGCGCCTTTTTATGCCCGCCTTGATGGACATGCCGCGCCCGCTATGCCGGGCGTTTTTCCGCACCGCCCGCCCCCTCGTTGCCGCCTTCGCCGCCGCGCTCTTTGCCGCCCTGGCCTTGGCTCCCGCTCCGGCACGGGCCGCCCCGCCCACGCTGGCCGAATGCAACGGCATCAAAGACCTGGCTTTCGTCGCCCATCTGGATGACGACCTGCTGTTCATGAACCCCGACATCGCCTCCAACGTCGAGGCGGGCGGCTGCGTGCGCGTCGTCTACCTGACCGCCAGCGACGCCGGTGAAGGCGAACCCTATATGCTGGGTCGCGAACGCGGCGTGCGCGCGGCCTACGCCTACATGGCACACAAGCCCGACGTCTGGAAGGCCGACACCGGCATTGCCGCCGGCCGCCAGATTGCGCGCTTCACCTTGCAAGACAATCCGCGCGTGCAGTTGTGGCACATGCGCTTGAAGGACCCATGGCTGGGCAAGGGTTGGGGCAGCCTGACGCCGCTGAGCCGCACGGAATCCGAACCCGGCCATGACGTCGATACGCTGGGCCCCTACCGCGAGACCTACTCGCGCGAGCAATTGGTCGACACCCTGGCCGAGCTGATCCGCCAATATGCGCCAACCACCGTGCGCCATCTGGACGACACCATCGCCGTGCCGTACACGCAATTGTGCTGGCGCTGCGCGGGCCATGGGCACCCCGACCACATCGCCAGCGCAAGGCTGGCGCGCGAGGCCATGCTGCGCGTGCCCGGCAACTATGCCGAAACCGGCTACATCGACTACCCCAGCCAGGAACGCGCCACCAACCTGGCCGATTCCGAAATCGCCAGCAAGTCGGTGATCTTCCAGCACTACGCCTGGAACGACTACCACTATTGCGCCGGCCCCACCGGCTGCAAGGAACCGGCCGGCCCCGCTGCCGCCTGGGTGCAACGCGCCTATTACGTATCGCGCCAGGACATCGCGCCGCAGTTGTACCCGGACGGGCGCGGCGGATTGGTGGTATTTGCGGCGGGAGAAACCAGTGCCGCCGTCAGCCACTGGGACTCTGGCCAACGCCGCTGGCAAAGCCTGGGTGGGCGCACCACCGGCCCGGTGGTCTCGTTTGCCCATGCCGACGGCACGGCCGGCCTGATGGCGCGCGATCCGCTGGGCGGCGTGTGGGCCAACAAGCAACGCCACGACGGCACCTGGCAGGGCTGGCAAGCGCTGGGCGGCCTGCGCGTGACGCAGATTCCGGCCGTGGCGCCGCGCGGCGAAGCCGCCGCCGTGGCGCTGGGCTATGACGGCCTGCTGCACTGGATTGCCCCGTCCGGCATCGATGGCAGTTGGAGCACCTGGCAGGCCCTGCCGGCGCTGGACGGCGTCACCGGCGCACCGGCCGCCGCGCGCGGGGCCGACGGGCGCTACGTGGTCTTCGCCAACACCGCCCAGGGCAAGCTGTTCTACACCCGTCAACTGCCCGCCTCGCAAGGCAAGCAGGCCCCCTGGCAAGCCTGGCGCCCGGTAGCCGCGCCGATCACCGCGGGCGGCCTGGCCGCCATCCGCAACCAGGAAGACCGCGTCGAACTCTATTTCCGCGAACGCGGCGACAACCATCTGACCAAGCTGGTGGAAACCGGCGACACCACCGACCTGAACATGGACTGGAGCCCCCCCACCGACCTGGGCCTGCCCTTCATCGGACGCCCCGCCATCCAGGCCGACGCACGCGGCAACGTGATGCTGGCGCTCTTGGAACGCGCGGGCGGCCCGCTCTGGCTGGTCGAGCGCGGCATACCCATCAAGCTGGACGCCGACGCGGCCTCGCCGCCCGCGCTCAACATCATCGACGGCGTTGTCTATGTCGTGGCCCGCAGCGCGGGCGGCCCGCAACGCTATCAAGTGCTGTCACGCCGCAATGGCGCCTGGGCGGAACGCCTGACGCTGGACGGCGTGCCGGGCAGCGGCGGCGGCCCCTTCGCCGCGATGGCGGCACGCCCGGCCGACCTGCCCAACCTGGGCGCGAATGCCGCAAGCAATATCGTCGTGGTGCGTCCCTCGGCCAACGACAGCGGCACGCTGACGGTGGAACGCATGCCCACGCAGGCATCGCGCACCGCCACGCGCTAGCAGGAAGGGTCCGAAATCCTAAGTGAAATGCCCGCCACGCAGCGCGGCGGCAACCTCGTCCAACACCGGGCCCCATGCGTGGGGCTCGGGTTGGCGAAACAGCCGCATGGACGGATACCAGGGCGTGTCGGCGCGGTGTTGCAGCCAGCGCCAGTCCGGCGCAAACGGCAGCATGACCCACACCGGGCAGCCCAGCGCGCCAGCCAGATGCGCCGGCGCGGAATCAACCGACACCAGCACGTCCAGCAGCGTGATCAAGGCGGCGGTGTCGTCGAAGTCCTGGATGCCATCGCTTGGAGACACCAGCGCCATGCCGGGCGGCGGCATGGCTGCCTGCGCCGCCGCCGGGCCTTTTTGCAGGCTGATGAAGGAGGCCTGCGCTTGAGCCAGTGGCGCCAGGTCGGCCAGGTTCAGGGAACGTTCCGCGTCGTTTGGATGACTGGGCCTGCCGGCCCACACCAGCCCCACCCAGGGCCGCGGCAAGGCCGCCAGGCGCTCGCGCCAGTGCGCCACGCGCAGCGGGTCGGCGCGCAGGTAGGCCGTGCGCACCGGCAGGTCGTTCAGGCGCAGGCCCAGCGCCAGCGGCAGGCTCATCAATTCGCAATGAAAGTCGAACGCGGGCGGCAGCGTGCCCGCCCGAATGATCTGATCATGGCCGCCACCGCGTTCGGCCAGCGCATGGCATTCCGTATTGACCTCCAACACCACCCGCGCCCCGCTGCGCTCTCGCGCCCAGGCCAGCAGCCGCAGAAACTGGAAGGTATCGCCATAGCCTTGTTCGTCATGGATCAGCAGGGTTTTGCCGGGAATGGCCTGCCCTTCCCAACGCGGCTTGTGCATCGGCCGGCCTAGCATCGTGGTATGCGGCATCTGGTAGCGAAAACGGTATTCGCGCCAGCCGGTGTCAAAGTCGCCTTGCTGCAGCGCGACCTCGGCCAGGTCGAAGCGCGCACCGGCATCGGCAGGCGTGGCTTGCACCAGGTTTTCAAGCAGCGCGCGGGCCTCGTCCAGCTTGCCCTGTTTGCGCAATGCCTGCGCCTGTCGTCGCGCCTGTGCCAGAGCTTGCGCCAACTCGGCTTGCGCGGGTGGGCCGGCACGGGCGCCTTCGGCCCCCATCGCCGCAGCGCGCGCAAGCTCGATCTGCCGCAGATTCTGGTGCGCTTGCGGTATCAAGGGGTCGATGTCGATGGCGCGGCGCGCCGTGGCCAAGGCCGCGTCATGTTGGCCATCATCGCTTAAGGCCACCGCCATGTTGCCGAGGGCTTGCGCGTAGTTCGGATTCAGCGCCAGCGCCCGGCGATAGTGCAGAAGCGCCTGCGCGTTGTCGCCCAGACGCTTGCAGGTATTGCCCAGATTGTTGTGCGCCTCGGGGCTGTCGGGCAGGATCGCGGCCACGCGCCGCAGGCAGTCCAGGCTGTCGACCAGTTGGCCAGCCTCTTGCAGGATGATGCCCAGGTTGTTCCAGCCCTGCGCCTCGTCAGGCGCCAACGCCACCGCGCGCCGTGCCGCGCTTTCCGCTTCGGCCAGCGCGCCCTGGCGGCGGCAGATTTCAGCCAGGTTGCCGTGATAGCTGGCGGGCGCAAGCGGCGACCGGCAGGCGACGCGCAGATGCTCGATCGCCACCTTCGGCAAGCCATAGGCGTGGGCCATCAAGCCCAACAGGTGCCGGGCATCGAGTTGGTCCGGCGCCACGTCCAATACCCGCAGACAGAGCTGCTCGGCTTCTGGCGCCTGGCCCGCGTTCCAGTGCGCATACGCCTGACTCAACGCGGCGGAAACGCTCAATGGCGCAACGGAGGAAGGGGTTTGCTTGGCCAAGATGTCAGCGCCGCGGCGGCGCGCCCGAATCGGAAAAGCTTGATTATCCCCGCAGCGGCACCGAACGTTCGCCATCAGCCGCAGAGCCAGTCCCCGTGCGGCTCGCCGCTTGCGCAAGGGGGGATAAATCGATATCAGCAGGCAAAAACACCACTTTTTCAAGCAAATGCCAGAACGGCAAATACGGTATTAATGACGCGGAATTTTCCCGCCCACTGATAAGCCATTCCCGAAACCTCCTCTGCCCCCTGATGCGGGCGTCGGACACACGCGCGTTTTTTCCTGACGCGTCGAGGAATGTCCGCCCCCCCCTTGGAGGACCGCATTTTGAATCACATTTACCGGCTGGTATGGAATCGTAAATTGCGCGTCTGGCAGGCGGCGTCGGAACTGGCCACGCAATCGCACGGCGGGCGCTCATCCGCGCAGGGCAATGTCGCGGCGCGCATGCCGCGTTACGCGGCCGGGCTGGCGCTGGCGTTTGGGCTGAGCGGCGTCAGCGCGGCGGTGCAGGCGGCCTGTTCGGTTGTCGACGTCACCGTCACGTGCACGGGCGCGGCCGATCCCGGCGCGCCCGGCTTTGCCAGCAATGCCAACCTGCTTGATGTGACCGTGGAGCTTGGCGCAACGGTCGGCGTCGACCCCACGACCGGCGGCACGGCCATGAGCCTGACCGGCAGCAATATCACCTTGAGCAATGCCGGCCGCATCGACGCCAATCTGCTTGGTGCGTCGACGGGCGCCTCGTCTGGGCTGGTGGTGGGCAATGCGTCCGCCAGCACGATCCACATTTCGAACCTGGCGTCGGGCACGCTGGGCGGCGTGGTGGATTCGATAAGCCCGCTGCCCAGCCTGGCCGGTCTGGCGTTGGCCGTGCAGAACGGTACGGGCGGGGTCAGCCATCTGACAAATGCGGGCATCATCCAAAGCTCGCCCAGAGCCGGCATGTCGACGTCAAACGCGGACATGCCGGTGATCGCCGCATATGGCGGCGGCCGCGTGGACTTCGTCAATCAAGGCACGATCACGGGACGGATCGGCTTCCAGGCGACCGGCACGCCGGGCGTGGGCCACAGCTTTGTGAACGCGGGCACCATCCTGGGTGGCGTGTCGCTGGGGCAAGGCGGCAACAACACCTACACGGCAGTGTCGGGTTCGTACCTGGCGCGAGGCACCGGCCTTGCCACCGCAGACTGGTTCGTGGCCGACATACCGGGGCTGAGCTTTGCGCCGCCCGGCACGGTGGATGGCGGCACGGGCGCGGGCGACACGCTGGTGCTGCAAAACGTATTGCCCTCGGCCGGCGTCGGCGTCGGCACCGGCGGCGGCGTCATGTCCATATCGGGCAACACATACATCAACTTTGACGTCTTGCGGGTCAATAGCGGCTCGTGGAACCTGGACGGCGTGTTGCTGAACAGCAGCGGTGTCGCGGAACTGAATGGCGGCCAGGCCAACCTAGCCGACGGCAGCGTGTTGGGCACCGCCGAGATCCGGGCAAACGGCGGCGCCATCGCCCTGGCCATGGGCGGCCAGACGCTTGCCAACAACATCGTGCTGGGCGCCCAGGGCCTGCGCACGACGGGGGCAAACGATTTCACCCTGTCTGGCAACCTGTCCGGCTCGGGCGGCTTGACCAAGGAAGGCGCGGGCACGCTGACGCTGATCGGGACGAATTCCTATACCGGTGTGACGCTCATCAGCGCGGGCACCTTGCAGGTTGGTGACGGCGCCGTGTCGGGCAGCATTGCCGGCAACGTGAATATCGCCAGCGGCGCCACACTGGCCTTTGACCGTAGCGACCGCGTGGTGTTCGGCGGTGCGGTGAGCGGCGCGGGCCAATTGCGCCACGCTGGCGCGGGCACGCTGGTGCTGACCGGCCAGAACACTTTTACGGGCAACACCCTGATCGACACGGGCACGCTGCAAGTGGGCGATGGCGGCACCACCGGCTTCATCACCGGCAACATTGCCAACCAGGGCAGCCTGGTCTTCAACCGTTCGGACGACCTCGTCTACGCGGGTGCGATATCCGGCGCGGGCGGCACAAGCAAACTGGGCGCGGGCGCACTGGTCCTGACCGGCGACAGCAGCGCCTACACCGGCATCACGCAGTTGTCGGCGGGCACCTTGCAAGTGGACGGAAAACTGGGCGGCAGCGTGCTGGCGGCAACGGGTACGACGTTGGCCGGCGCGGGCGGCTTGAACAGCGTCACCGTGGGTTCGGGTGCAACGCTGTCGCCGGGCAACGCGACCACGCAGCAGGGCCGCATGACGCTGTCGGGCGACCTGACTTTCCAACCCGGCTCCACGTACCGCGTCACCAGCACGGCCAACGGGCAGAACAGCAGCGTGCAGGTGGACGGCACCGCCAACCTGGGCGGCTCGGTCGTGCAGGTGGGTGAAAACGGCAACTACGCGGCCTCCACCACCTACACCATCCTGTCCGCGAACAACGGCGTGCAAGGCCGCTTTGACACCGTCTCCAGCAACCTGGCGTTTCTGACGCCGTCGCTGTCCTACGACAGCAATCGGGTTGATCTGGTGGTGAACTTGAAGGACGTGCCCGCGGACGGTGGCGGCTCGCGCCCCATCGAATTCGCCGACGCGGCCGTCACCGGCAACCAGCGATCCGTGGCTGGCGCACTGCAAAGCCTGCCCACCAACAGCGCGCTTTACCGGCACATCCTGAACCTGCCCAACGGCGCGCCACCCGAAGCGTTCGATGCGCTGTCCGGCGAAGCCCACGCCAGCACGGTGTCGGTGCTGCAGAACGTAAGCGGCTCGTTCACGCAAATGCCGATGACGCGCCTGCACGCCAACCTTAACGCTGGCCAGGTTCCCGGCGCGCCCACCGCGCAACTGGGCATGGGCGACGCGGCCTCGTTGCCCCAGTCGGCCGCGCAACCCTTGTGGACCCAGGTCTTCGGCAAATGGACCACGCTGGCGGGCGACAGCAACAGCGCCAAGACGACCCAATCGGACGCTGGCGTCACCATCGGCGGCGACGTGGCCGTGGGCGGGGGCTGGCGCTTGGGTGGCGCGGTCGGCTACGCTAACAGCGACAGCCGCACCCGTGAACGCGCCTCAAGCGCCGAGACCGACAGCTACAGCATCGCGGTATACGGCGGCAAGGCGTTCGATGCGGGTCCGGGCAAGATCAACCTCAGCCTGGGCGCGGCCTACTCCTGGCACGATGTGGACACCCAACGCAGCACCGCCGCCGCCGGACTCGACCAGACCCTGAAAGCCAGCTACGGCGCCAGCACCAGCCAGTTCTTCACTGAACTCGGCTACGCCGCGCCCGTCAACGAGCACCTGACGCTGGAACCCTTCATCGCCGCCAACTACAGTGACCTGCGCACGCGCGGCTTTACGGAATCAGGTGGTGACGCGGCGCTGCGCGGCCAAAGCAGCCGCAACGACATCACCACCACCACGCTGGGGCTGCATGCGCTGACCACGTTCGACAGCGCGGGCGCACGCGGCTACGCGCGCGGCACGCTGGGCTGGCGCCACGCCTTCGGCGACCTGAACCCGGCCAGCGTGCTGGCTTTTGCGCAAGGGGGAGATTCGTTCACGGCAACCGGCACGCCGGTCGCGCGCGATGCGGTGGTGGTGGAACTGGGCGTGGGCATTGCCGTCAGCAAGCGCACCACGGTGGGCGTGAGCTACGGCGGGCAGTTCGGCGACGGCAACCGCCAGAACATCGGCACGCTGGACGTGCGCTACCGCTTCTGATCGACGTGCTAGGCGAGGTGCGGCGCGGGCGCCAGCCGGCGCACGGTTTGCAGTACCTCGGCCGGTTCGGCCGGCTTCTGCAGATACGCCCCATAACCTACACAGGCCGCGCCCACTTCGTGTTCGGGGCGGCCGCTCAGCACCAGTACGGGGGTGTCGCTCAGGTAGGCGTTTTCACGCATGGCGGTCAACAGCGCGCCGCCGTGCATGCCAGGCATGGAGAAATCGGTAATCACCAGGTCCGGACGCACCGCCAGCATCTGTTGCAGCGCGGTCAGGCCGTCGGTGTGCGTCGTTACCTCGTACCCTTCGCCGCCAAGGAACTCGCTCAACATCTCGATCAGTACGGGCTGATCGTCGACAACAAGAATTTTCGTCATGGTGTTCAATGCCACATGGCGCGGCGTTGGTATGTTTGGTCGCCCGGGCCAGGTCGCCAGCGCCCTTTCAGGAAGGCGCAACGGCTGGGGGCAGAAAAGCACCTGCGTCGCTTCATGGACCTTGGGCGCTTTCAAGCGCACGCGAAAAGCGCAGGACGACGGGCGGTATAAGGCGGAATCCTAGGGCATGCGCGTCGTTCATGTTTGAAGGAATTGTATCGGGACGAAACGGCTCGGCGGGCGCGTCGACACCCCGTGCCAGCACATCAGGACACATCTATGGTTGGATCGCAGGTTCGAATCACCCTGTCGTTGATCGCCCCGACGCTGGTGCTGATCTTCGCCATTACCTTTATTGGCATTTGGTGCGTCTACCGGCGTCGCACCTACCTGTTGCATCTGGCGACCGGCTGCGCGCTGTTTGCCGCGGGCGCGGTGTCACAAATTCTGTATGTGCCGCGCGACTCGGGCGCCAACGCGCTGGTGTCGGGCCTGCTGTACACGGCGGCGGTCTGCGCGGCCACGCAAGGCATCTTGAAACGGGCAGGCCGAGCGCTGCCGTGGCGTGTCTATGCCATCTTCTGCGCGGCCATCATGGTGGCGCTTTGGTACTTCTTCTACGTCGACCGCAACTTGCTGGTGCGCGTGTATGTGCTGAACATCGGCTATGGCGGCCTGCTGTGCGTGGCCGCCCTGCGCATGCGGAAGGCGGCCACGGGCAGGCGGATCGACACCGCGCTGTTTGTCGTCCTGCTGGCGTTCGGCCTGCATTTTTTACCGCGCACCTTATTGAGCATCGGCGCGCACGCGCCCAACGGGCCGCTGGCTTTCGCCGATTCCCCGTTCTGGCAGTGGCTGCAACTGTCGCTTGCCGTCTTCAGTGTGGGGCTGGCGATTACGCTGTTGCTGGCGATTGCCGCCGACACCATCGAAGAGGTGCGGCATGAAGGCGACAAAGACTGGTTGACCGGCTTGCTGAACCGACGCGGCTTCGAATCGCGCCTGCGGCCCCTTCAACAAGGCGGCCCAGACCCCGCCGCGCTGATCGTCTGCGACGTCGACCATTTCAAGCGCATCAATGACGTGTACGGCCATGGCGGCGGCGATGCGGTGCTCAAGGAGGTGGCGCGCGTGCTGGGCCTGTCGGTACGCAAGCGCGACGTGCTGGGGCGGATAGGCGGAGAAGAGTTTGCCGTTTACCTGCCCGCCACCGACTTCCAGGAAGCCTGGCGCTGCGCCGAACGATTGCGCGCCGCCGTGGCCGACACCGTGCTCGCCCCCGACCAGGCCACGCCCGTCACCATGAGCCTGGGCGTGGCCGCCGCGAACGGCGCGGAAAACTGGGAATCGTTGTTCCGCCGCGCGGATGAAAAACTCTACGCCGCCAAGCGCGCGGGCCGCAATCAAGTGGCGGCTTGAGCGGCAAGCCCGCCCCTACCCCAGCGGCGCATCCCGAAACGAACGCTGGTGCGCCGTTCCGCCCGCGGCGCTCAGGTTATAGGCGGTATTGACCAGGCCAATGTGTGAAAACCCTTGCGGAAAATTGCCCACCAGCCGCTTGCGCACCACGTCGTATTCTTCCGCCAGCAGCCCCAAATCATTGCGCAGCGACAGCAGATGGTCGAACAGGCGATGCGCGTCGTCCAGCCGGCCCTGCATGATGTAGGCATCGGCCAGCCAGAAGCTGCACGCCAAAAACGCACCTTCATCACCCGCCAGCCCATCGTCGCTGTGCTGCGTGGAATAGCGCAGCAACAAGCCATCGCGCAGCAACTCGCGTTCAATGGCCTGCACCGTACCCGTTACCCGCGGATCGTCCGCCGGCAGGAACCCCACTTGCGGAATCAGCAGCAGGCTGGCGTCCAACGCCGTGCCGCCGTAGTACTGCACGAAGGTGTTGCGCTGCGCGTCGTAGCCATGCGTGCAGATGTCGTGGCGGATCTCGTCGGCCAGCGCGCGCCAGCGGTCCACCGGCCCTTCCAGGCCGAAGCGCTCGCAGGACTTCACGGTGCGGTCCAGCGCCACCCAGCACATCAGCCGCGAATGCGTGAACGCGCGCGTCGGCCCCCGCATTTCCCAGATGCCGTGATCAGGTTGACGCCACAGCTCTTCCAGCGGCGTGAGCAACACCTTCTGCATGCGCCACGCCTCGGCCAGCGGCGCCAGTTCCGCCACGCGGGCCGCGTGCAGCGTCTCGATCAATTCGCCATAAACGTCCAACTGCATCTGCCCCGCCGCGCCATTGCCCAGCCGTACCGGCCTGCTGCCCTCGTAACCCGGCAGCCAGGGAATATCGTGTTCCGGCAGCCAGCGTTCCCCCGCAATCCCGTACATGATCTGCAATTGGTTGGGGTGCCCCGCCGCCGCGCGCAACAGCCATTGCCGCCACGCCTCGGCCTCTTCGCGGTAGCCGGCGTTAAGCAGCGCATACAGCGTCAATGCAGAGTCGCGCAGCCAGCAATGCCGGTAGTCCCAGTTGCGGGTGCCGCCCAATTGCTCGGGCAGTGACGTGGTGGGCGCGGCGACAATGCCGCCCGTGGGCTGAAACGTCAGCAGCTTCAGCGTGATCAACGACCTGACGACCGCGTCGCGCCGCTGCCCCGGCCCGTTTCCCCAATGGCAGCGCTTGGCCCATTCGTGCCACCACGCAATCGTGCGCTCCATGCTTTCCATGCGATCCGGCACAAAGTGCGGCGTCTTGTGCGACCGGTGGTACGACAAGGTGAACGGCACGGTTTCGCCTTGGCGCACCGTGAAGTCCGACACGGTTTTCATGTCGCGCCCTTGCAGCGGCACGGCCGTGTGCAGTTCGACGGCGTCCGGTCCGGCGATGGCGCTCAGCCCGTAATCGCGGCGCCGCACCCAGGGCACCGCCTGCCCGTAGTTAAAGCGCAGGGTCAGCGCCATGCGCATGTCCACCTGGCCGGACTCGCCTTGCACGATACGCACCACGTCCACGCGTTCTTCGTCGTCGCTAAGCGGCATGAAGTCGTAGACGCGCACCACCCCGCCAGGCGTTTCATGGCGCGTCTCCAGCACGGCGGTGTCGGGCAGATAGCGACGCGTGGTGGTGTGGTCGGCGCCATCGGGCGCAAGCAGCCAGCAGCCGTGGCTGTCGTTACCCAGCAGGGCGGCGAAGCACGCGGGGGAATCAAAATGCGGCAGGCACAGCCAATCTATCGAGCCGTCGCGCGCCACCAGCGCGGCCGACAACATATTGCCGATCAAGCCATAGTCTTCGATGGGTTTGGACATGGCTCAGCCCGCCCCGCGAAATTCGGGATACAGCGTCATGCCGCCGTCAACAAACAAGGTGGACCCCGTGACGTAATCGGAATCGTCGCTGGCCAACCAGGCCACCGCGCGCGCCACGTCCTCGGGTTCGCCAATGCGTCCATACGGAATCAGCTTGAGCAATTCCTTCATGCTGTCGGGCGTGTTCCAGGCGGGTGCATTGATGGGCGTGCGGATGGCGCCCGGCGCTACCGAGTTGACACGGATCTTCATCGGCGCCAGCTCTTGCGCCAGCGACTGCATCAGCAAGGACACACCGCCCTTGGACGCCGCGTAGTTCGACTGGAACGCCCACGGTATGACTTCATGGACCGAACTGATGAAGATGATTTTTCCGGCGGCTTCACCTGCCGGTGGCGGTGGCGTCCGATTCAAGAACATCCGCGCCGCCGCGCGGGCGCACAGAAACTGGCCGGTCAGGTTGGTGTCGATCACCTTCTGCCACTGCGCCAGCGTCATGTCCTGAATGGCGGCGGGCTGTTCAATGCCGGCGTTGTTGACCAGGATGTCCACCGTCTGAAAGTGGTCCGACGCCAGGCGGAACAAATTTTCGACGTCGTCTTCGCGGCTGATGTCGGCCGGGGCCGCAATGGCCTGCCCGCCCGCGCTGACAATCTCTTGCACCACCTCGGCCCCGCGCCGCGCGGAATCTTCATTTGGCCGGTGGTTGACCACCACCCGCGCCCCCGCCGCCCCCAGCGCCAGGGCAATGCCACGCCCGATGCCGGAATTCGCGCCCGTGACGATCGCCACGCGCCCAGACAGATCCACTGCATGCCGCATGTTGTTCTCCGCTGTCGAAGTTCAAGCGGCCAGCTTAGTCCCGGAGCGGCGTGCGGTTCAACCCACTTGTGCACAGCGTAGGGTCGGACGCTAGGCTTCCATCTGGGGGTAGGTATCGAACGTTTCCTTCACCAGCTCCCGCAGCCACACAATGGCCGGGTCCTGGTGAAAGCGCGGGTGCCAATGCTGGCGCAGCGCGAAGGATGGCAGCGGCAGCGGCGGCTCCAGCACCCTGACGGACCCATAGCCGGCAAAGACATTGCCCAGCTCTTGCGGCACGGTCGCGATCAAATCGGGATGCTGATCTATCAACAGGGGCACCACCAGAAAGTGTGGCGTCGACAAGTAGATGTGCCGCGTGATGCCCTGCTCTTCAATGGCGCTGTCATAGGCTTCCGACGAGCGGCCCGCCAGCGTCACCACGATCTGCGGCATGCGCTGAAATTGCTCCAGCGTCATCACATCGCCCACTTCAGTGTTCTTCACACTGACCAGCGTCACGAACTTGTGCATGAACAACTGTTGCTGAAACAGCCCGGAAGGCGCGGCGCGCAACGACCCCAGCACCAGATCCACCTCGCCGGAAGCAAGCAGCGGTTCGATCTGCGGCAGCGGAACCTGGCGCGATCGCAGCGTGCAATGCGGCGCCAGCTTGCGCAGCCGTTTGATCAACGGCGGCAGGAACACCAGCTCGCCCATGTCCGTCATGCACAGCGTGAAGGCGCGCCGCGCCACGGCCGGATCGAACTGTGCTTGGGACAGCACCTGCGCCCGTATCGTGGCCATCAGGTCCAGCACCGTGGGCGCCAGGCTTTCGGCCTTGGGCGTGGGCAACATGCCCTGCCCCGTCTTCACAAAAAGCGGATCGTCAAAAAACACACGCAGGCGATTCACCGCATGGCTCATCGCGCTTTGCGACAGGTCCAGTTGTTCCGCCGCGCGCGTCACGCTGCGCTCGCGCAGCAAACTGTCAAAGACGGCCAGCAGATTCAAGTCCAGCTTGTCGTTATGCATGGCATGCATTTCCAGTATTCGAGCAATGACATTGACGCATATTCCGCGCCTGCCTATCTTGATGTCAAGCGCCGCGCAGATCGGCGTTCCCCAACGAGGAGACACACTTTGATATCCCATACACGCCTCATATCCGGGGCGCTGCTGTCTTGCGCCCTGCTCACCTGTCGCCCCGCCCTGGCTGATATCAGCGTGGGCGTCGTACTGTCGTTGACCGGGCCCGCCGCCTCATTGGGTGGCCCCGCCAAGAACGCCATCGACCTGCTGCCGCGCGAACTGGACGGCGAACCCATCCGCTACACCATCCTGGACGACGCGTCCGACACCACCCAGGCCGCGCGGGCTTTCCGGCGGCTGGTCGACGAACGCAAGGTTGACGTCATCCTGGGCACCTCTGTCACGCCGTCTACCTTGGCGCTGGTTCCCATCGCGCTGGAAAAACAAGTGCCGCTGCTGAGTCTGGCCGCCAGCGTCAAGATCATCGAGCCGATGGATGCGCAGCGGCGCTGGGTGTTCAAGGTGATCCAGAACGAAAATCTGATGGTCGCCACCACCCTTGCCCACATGAAGAAAAACGGGGTCAAGACGCTGGGCTACATCGGCTTTGCCGATGCCTATGGCGATAGCTGGCTGGCCGAGACGCGCAAGCAGGCCGAGCAGGCCGGCATCAAACTGGTCGCCACCGAACGCTATGTGAAGACCGACACCAGCGTGACCGCACAAACCTTGAAGCTGTTGGGCGCGCGGCCGGATGCCGTCTTGGTGGCCGCGTCGGGCACGCCTGGCGCGCTGCCGCAAAAATCCCTGCGTGAACGCGGGTATCAAGGCGGCATCTACCAAACCTACGGCATCGCCAACCGCGAGTTCCTGCGCATTGCCGGCAAGGACGCCGAAGGCGCCTTGTTCGCCGTGGGGCCGGTGGTTGTGGCCAGCCAGTTGGATGCCGCCAACCCCATTCGCGCCGTGGCCATGGACCTGACGCAACGCTACGAATCCACCTATGGCAAGGACTCCATGTCGGTATTCGCCGCCAACGCCTGGGACGCCAGCCTGGTACTGCAACGCGCGTTGAAGACGGCGCTGGGCACCGCAAAACCCGGCACGGCTGAATTCCGCTTGGCGTTGCGCGACGCGCTGGAAGACACGCGCGACACCGTTACGTCGCAAGGCGTTTCCACGATGTCGCCCACCGATCACGTGGGGTACGACGCGCGCGCCGCCGTCATGGTGCAAATCAAGAATGGCGCTTGGCGCTACGTGCAATAGGAGTCACGCGATGTTCATCAAAAACACCTGGTATGTCGCCGCCTGGGACAAGGAAGTAAGCGCCGACGGGCTGTTCGCGCGCACCCTCATCGGCGTTCCCGTGCTGATGTATCGCAACCGCGCGGGCGAGGTCGTGGCGCTGGAAGACCGGTGCTGCCATCGCGGCGCGCCGCTATCCGTCGGGCGACGCGAAGGCGATTGCGTGCGCTGCATGTATCACGGCCTGAAATTCGACGCGACGGGCGCCTGTGTGGAAGCGCCCGCGCAAGCCCGCATTCCGCCGCAGGCGCGGGTACGGACGTTCCCGGTGGTCGAACAGCACCGGTGGATCTGGATCTGGATGGGTGACCCCGAGCGCGCGGACACCTCGCTGATTCCCGACACGCAATGGCTGGATCACCCTGACTGGCGCAGCCAGGACGGCTACATCCACTACGACGTCAACTACCTGCTGATTGCCGACAACCTGCTGGATTTCTCGCATCTGCCCTTCGTGCACCCCACCACCCTGGGCGGCGGCGAAGACTATGCCGCGGTGTCGCCCAAAGTGGAACGCCTGCAGGACGGCGTGCGCATCACGCGCTGGACGATCAACACCGAGGCGCCCGCCTTCGCCGCCAAGGTCAAGGATTGGCCCGGCCGCGTCGACCGTTGGAACATCTATAACTTCACCATTCCGGGCATCCTGGTCATGGACTCGGGCATGGCGCCCACGGGCACCGGCGCGCAGGAAGGCCACCGCGTCGACGCCGCCGAGTTTCGCGGTTGCCAGGCGCTGACCCCGGAGACCGAATCGTCCACGCACTATTTCTTTGCGCACCCGCACAACTTTGCCATCGACCGCCCCGAGGTCACCGCGTCCATCCACCAAAGCGTCGTCACCGCGTTCGACGAAGACCGGGACATCATCACCGCGCAGCAGCGGTCGTTGGCGCTGGCCCCCGACTTCAAGATGGTGCCGCTGTCGATCGACGCCGCCTTGTCGCAATTCCGTTGGGTGGTGTCCCGGCGCGTGGAAGAAGAGCGGCAAGCCGCGCCCGCCGTCATCCCCATCGCCACCGCCCAGGAAGTGGCCTGACATGCGGCCCCTGATCGTCAAGCACATCACGCGCGAGGCGCAAGGCGTTGTGAGCCTGCTGCTGCGTAACGAAGATGGCGCCAACCTGCCCGCCTATGAGGCCGGCGCGCATATTGATGTGGACGTGGGCAAGGGATTGATTCGCCAGTATTCGCTGTGCGGCGACCCCGCCCAGCGCGACCATTACCGCCTGGGCGTGGCCCTGGCGCCGGCGTCCCGGGGCGGTTCGCGCCATATCCACGACGCGCTGCGGGTGGGCGACACCCTGCGCGTGGGCGAGCCCCGCCAACGGTTCGGCCTGCACGCTCAGGCAGCGGCGCATGTATTCATTGCCGGCGGTATCGGCATCACTCCCTTCCTGGGCATGATCCTGGCGTGCGAGCGTCGCGGCGAACCCTGGACCTTGCTGTACTGCGCGCGCAGCCGACAGCATGCGGCCTTCCTGGAAGATCTGGCGCCATACCCGGATCAGGTGCGTCTGCATATGGACGACGAGCAGGCCGGCGTGCGCTGTGATGTCGGCGCGTATCTGGAACGGGTTTCGCGCCCCGCGTCGCACGTCTATTGCTGCGGGCCGGCCTCCTTGATGGACGCCGTGGGTCGGGCCTGCGCCGAACGGCATGTGCCCGGGGCGCATTTTCATACCGAGAGATTTTCGGCGCCTGACCTGGCCGGTCGCGCCATGTCCACCGGCGCCACCAACACGGGCGAGCCAGCATCCCACGGTGTCGGTGCCTTCACAATTGTCCTGGCGCGATCAGGCGGCCAATACACCGTACCGGCCGACAAATCGGTGCTTGAAGTGCTGGAAGACGCCGGCATCGCGTGGCCGCATGCGTGCCGCGAAGGGCTATGCGGCAGTTGCGAAGCGGGGGTGCTGTCGGGTGCCGTCGACCATCGCGACTACGTCCTCAGTGATGCGCAACGCGAGGGCGGCGCCTGCATGATGATCTGCGTATCCCGGGCAAGCGGCGTTTTGGAACTGGATATCTAGAGGCAGGCGGACTGCGACAAAATCCTGTTGCGTATTAGTCGCGCCGCGCTACAGTAATGCACCCTCTTCCACCCCGATTTCGGAGCGCCAGCCATGGAATTCGTGATACCCAGTACCGCCGACTTGACGCTGTTCATCAGCGCCGCCCTGGTCTTGCTGGCCATTCCCGGCCCGGCGGTGCTCTACATCATTACCCAGTCGGTAGAACAAGGCCGCAAGGCGGGGCTGGTGTCGGACCTGGGCATCCACACGGCCACGCTGGTGCACGTGTTGGCGGCGGCGCTGGGCTTGTCCGCCCTGCTGGCATCTTCCGCACTGGCGTTCAGCATCGTGAAATACGCGGGCGCGGCATATTTGATCTGGCTTGGATTGAAAAAAATCCTGACGCGTCCCGCTCCCGCCACGTTGGATGCACCGACCAAGTCACGCCGCTATGGCCGCATGTTTCGCGACGGCTTCATCGTCAACCTGCTCAACCCCAAGACGGCCCTGTTCTTCCTGGCGTTCCTGCCGCAGTTCGTGGACGTCAGCCGTGGGCACGTGGCCTCGCAGGTGGTGTTTTTGGGACTGGTGTTTGTCTTGCTGGGCCTGCTCAGCGACGCTTGCTATGCCATGGCAGCCAGCGCGGCGGGCCGCTGGCTGCGCCGCAGCCGTGCCTACCTGCACTTTGAACGTTATGTAGGCGGCGCGATGCTGATTGGCCTGGGCATCACGGCGGCGCTGGCGGGCAACAACGGCAAGAAGTAATCCAGACTGCGGACGACGCTAGCTCTCGCGGATCAGCGTCGTCGAAAACTCGTAGCGGCCGGCTGGATGGTGCGAGCAGGACACTTCGACAATATGGCCGGCCTGGTCCTTGTAATGCCGCAGGATGAACAGGCCTGGCGATTCCGGCGCCACGTCCAGTTCACGCGCCACGGCCGCAGGCAGCGCGCAGGCGGATATCGTCTGCTCGACGGACGCGATGCGCCTGCCGTAATGCTCTTCGATCAGTTCCGACACCAGGCGGTCGGGATGTTCCCGCGCCAGCTTGCGCACGCCCTTGTAGTGCGCGTCCACGTACAGTTCGGTCCACACGACCGGCGGCTGCCCTTCGGCACCGCGCGTGGATGAGAACTTCAACCACCGAGTGCCCGGCCCCACCCCCAGCCGCACGGCCAGTTCCACATCCACCACCACTTCCTGAATCTGCCGGATGCTGCGCGGCGTGCGCGCGGCCAGTTGCACCAGGTCTTCCAGCGAACGCAGCGACTGGCTGAAACCGGCCTTGGAGCGGGCGGCAATGACCTCCGTGCCGCTGCCCCGACGACGCGCGATCAGGCCCAGGTCCTGCAACTGGCGCAGGGCGGCGCGGACGGTATGGCGGCTGGCCTCGAACTCTTCGGCCAGGGCGTTCTCGGCGGGCAATACCGTGCCCACGGGATAGACCTCGGCCGCGATGCGTCGCGCCAATTCTTCCGAGATACGGGTGTACAGCGTGATGGACATGGCAAGGGGCGAAATGACGACACCCCGCATTCTATCTGCTGCCCCGGCGCCACCCGGCTCTACGGGTAATCCCCGGCGTTGACGTTCCCTTTTGCGCCTGCTTAAATGTACGTACAACTTTTATAGAGCGTACATTTATGCCGGTTTCCGTCCTTGAATCCACCCTGTTCAAAAACATGTTCGGCACCGCCGCGATGCGCGCGGTGTTTGACGACGCCGCCACCGTGCGGCGTTATGTAGAAACGGAAGTGGCGCTGGCCCGCGTGCAAGGCAGGCTGGGCATCATCCCCGTGTCGGCCGCCGATGCCATCGAAGCGCGCGCCGACGCCGCCGCCCTGGACATGGACGAACTTCGCGCCGAAACCGAGATCGTCGGCTACCCCATCCTGCCGCTGGTACACCAGTTGTCGCGCCAGTGCGGCGCGGAGGGCGAATACCTGCATTGGGGCGCGACCACGCAAGACATCATGGACACCGCCACCGTGCTTCAGGTGCGCGATGCCCTGACAATCATCGACGACGATCTGGCGGCACTGGACGGCATTCTGGATGCGCTGGCGTTGCGGTATCGCGATACGCCGATGGCCGGCCGTACCCACTTGCAGCATGCGCTGCCGATCACCTTCGGCTACAAAGCCGCCGTGTGGCTGCTGATGGTGCGCCGCCATCGCGAGCGGCTGGCGCAACTGCGGCCGCGCGTGCTGATCGGCCAGTTTGGCGGCGCGGCAGGCACGCTGGCCTCGCTGGGCGAACAGGGTTTGGCGGTGCATGCGGCATTGATGCAGGAACTGGGCTTGGGCGCCACCCCCATCACCTGGCACGTGGCCCGCGACGGCTTGGCCGAGACCGTGCAATTTCTTGCCCTGGTCGCCGGCTCGCTCGGCAAGATCGCCGTGGACATCATGCTGATGATGACGAACGAACTGGGCGAAGCCTTCGAGCCGTTCGTGAAGGGTCGCGGCGCGTCCAGCACCATGCCTCAAAAGCGCAATCCGATCTCGTGCGAACTGATGTGGAGCGCGTCCAAGACGGTGCGCCAGCATGCCGGCCTGGCGCTGGACGCCATGCTGCAAGACTTTGAACGCGCCACGGGACCGTGGCACATCGAGTGGTCCGCCGTACCGGAAGCCTTTGTGCTGACCGCGGGCGCGCTGCATCAGGCGCGCTTCATGCTGGGCGGGCTGGAAGTGGACACGGCCCGCATGGCAAGCAACCTGGACCTGTCCGGCGGACTGATCGTGGCCGAAGCCGTGATGATGGGCCTGGCCCCGCACATCGGCCGCCAGACCGCGCACGACATCGTGTATGACGCCTGCCGCATCGCCGCCACCACGCGCGGCCGCCTGGCCGATGTGCTGAAAAAAGATGCGCGGGTCACCCAGCGCCTGGCCGACGACGCCATCGAACACCTGTGCGACCCCGCTAATTATCTGGGGGCTGCCCCCAAGATGGTGGACCAGGTGCTGGCCCACCCCTACACCGGGCCAGCCTGAAAGGCAGCCTTTTCTGATTCATAAAAAGACAGCAGCACAACGGAGACAAGTCATGAAGAACTGGATGGCGGCATTGACCGTCGCGGGCGCGTTCGCCTTGCCGATGGGCGCGCAAGCGCAAGACAACTACCCTTCCCGGGCCATTACCTGGATCGTTCCCTTTGCGGCGGGCGGCCCCACCGACGCCATGGCGCGCAACGTGGCGAACCGCGTTGCGCAAGAACTGAAGCAGACCATCCTGGTTGAGAACGTGGGCGGTGCGGGCGGCACCATCGGCGCGGCCAAGGCCGCCAAATCCGCGCCCGACGGCTACACCTTCCTGGTAGGCCATATCGGCTACATGGCGGCGGCGCCGTCCCTCTACGCCCGTTTGCAATACGACCCGGTAAAAGACTTCCAGGCCGTATTCCGCTTTCCCGACACGCCGCTGGTGCTGCTGGTGGGAGAATCGTCGCCCTATAAATCCGTGTCGGACCTGATCGCTTACGGCAAGCAGCATCCCGGCAAGCTCAACTTCAGCAATGCGGGCGTGGGGTCTACGTCGCACCTGGTGGCGGCCATGTTCACCAGCCAGGCCGGCATCACCGTCACCCCTATCGCTTACAAGGGCGCGGGGCCGGCGCTCAACGACCTGATGGGCAATCAAGTGGATGCCATGTTCGACCAGACCAATACGGCGTTGCCGCAGACGCAGGGCGGCAAGGTTCGGGCGCTGGGCCTGACCTCCGCTGAGCGCATGCCGCAGTTTCCGAACGTGCCCACCATGGCGGAAAAAGCGATACCGAACTTCCAGGTGTCCACGTGGTACGGCTTGTATGCGCCCAAGGGCACGCCCGACAAGGTGGTCCAAACGATGTACCAAGCCTGGCAGAAGGCGCTGGCCGACACCACGTTCACCGGAAAGATGGTGGAACAAGGCATCAAGCTGCTGCCTGCCGATCAGTACGCGCCCGCCGCCTTCCAGCAGTTCACCGCCGACGAAGGAAAACGCTGGGCGCAGGTGATCAAGCAAGCCGGCATCACCTTGCAGTAAGGATGAGCCATCATGCGCGTCGTCGCTGCCACGGATATTGAATCGAGTATTGCCGACGCGTTGCAGGCCATCAGCCACACGCATCCGGCGGACTTCGTGCAAGCCCTGAAGGCGGCGCACACGGTCGAAAGCAAGGCGGCGGCCCGCCATGCGCTGCTGCAACTGCTGATCAACAGCAAGCTCAGCGCGCAAGCCCGCCGACCCGTCTGCCAGGACACGGGCGTGGTGCACATCTACGTCAGCATGGGGATGGATGTACGCATCCAGCATGACGGCCCGGGCCCCACGCCCAGCCTGCAAACCATCGTCAACCGAGGCGTCGCCCGCGCCTACGGTTGCGCCACCAACCCACTGCGCGCGTCGATGATTCAAGACCCGCTCGGCGCACGCCGCAACACCCGCGACAACACGCCCGCTGTCCTGCAAGTCGACCTGGTCGAGGGCGAGGAACTACGCTTGACCGTCGTCGCCAAGGGCGGCGGCGGGGATGCCAAGACGCGCTACGCGATGCTCAACCCCAGCGACTCCGTTGCGGATTGGGTGGTGTCGCAATTGCCGGGCATGGGTGCGGGCTGGTGTCCGCCCGGGGTGCTCGGCCTGGGCATCGGCGGCACGCCTGAACAGGCGGTTGCCCTGGCCAAGCGCGCCTTGTTTGCGCCCATCGACATGGCGCAATTGCTGGCGCGCGGCGCCGGCAAGCCCGAGACCGGCAAACCCGACGCCCTTACGCCCGAAGAACAGCTACGCATCGAGGTCTACCAACGGGTCAACGCGCTGGGCATCGGCGCGCAGGGCCTGGGCGGCGACACCACGGTGCTAGACGTGAAGGTCGCCACCGCGCCCTCGCACGCCGCGTTGTTGCCGGTGGCGCTGGTACCCAACTGCGCCGCCACGCGCTTTGTGTCCTTCGACATGCCCGCTGCCGGACCCGCGCGGTTCCCGCCGCCCGACCCAGCAACCTGGGACGGCATCCCGGACGCGCTGCCCACGCAGGAAGGCAGACGGGTAAACCTGGACACCCTCACACAAGCCGAAGTCGCCACCTGGGCGGCCGGTGAAACGCTGTTGCTGTCGGGCAAGCTGTTGACGGGGCGCGACGCCGCCCACAAACGCATGGCCGACCTGCTGAACCAGGGCGCCCCCTTGCCGGTGCCGCTGCGCGGTCGCGCGCTGTACTACGTGGGGCCGGTTGACGCCGTGGCCGGCGAAGCCGTGGGGCCGGCCGGGCCGACCACCGCCACACGCATGGACAAGTTCATGCCGCAACTGCTGGCGGACACCGGACTGCTGGTGACGATAGGCAAAGCGGAACGAGGCCAGGTAGCCATCGACGCCATCAAACAGCATGGCGCCGCATACTTGAGCGCGGTCGGTGGCGCCGCCTATCTGGTGGCGCGGTCCATCACGTCGTCCCGCGTGGTGGCGTTCGCGGACTTGGGCATGGAGGCCATCCACGAATTCGACGTGCGCGACATGCCGGTCACGGTTGCGGTGGATGCCTTGGGCCGAACCACGCATGCGGTCATCCACATTGAGGTGCAGCGGTAAACACTTTGTGGCAGCATGCCGATCCATGCAGCCGGAGCAGGCAGCCGAAGCAGGCAAGCCGCACGGCTCGCGCCCCATCACCACGGAGTGTCACTCGTATGAAACTGAAGGCCTTGACCCTGGGTATTCTGATTGCCGGCGCAGGCGCTACACAGGCGGCGACGGTAAAGGAAGTCTTCAACGGCGCCATGTTGGGCACGGATCAGCGTTACTTTGAGTCGATCGCCGGCGTGCCCCGCGAATCCTCCGGCAAGGACCACGTTTTCGTGGTGCAGAACTGCCAGATCACGGCGACCATCGGCAACGGCAAAGTGTCCGCGCTGCGCATGGAATTGGCCAAGGGTTGCGAGGCCGACCTGCGCAGCTTCATCGGCGAAGATGCGCCCCGCGCCGGGCAGACGATCACCCCTGGCGTATTTGGCCGGGGCCAGCGCTACACGGCCGACTGCCTGACGCAGTGCGGCAACGCGGCGGACCCGTCGGCCTTCGCGCTGTGGACGGCGCCGCGCTCGTCGGGCGGCATGGAAGTCTTGATGGAAATGGTGCTGGCCGGCGACAAGGCACTGGACGCCGCCGACCAATGGGAAGCCCAGATGAAAAAGGCCGTGGGCGAGGACTACGTGCTGAACACCAAGTTCAACTGCGAAACCCGCTTCGACGACGCTGCCGCCGCCGCCTTCAAGGACGTGCCCGCCAACGCCATCACGATCGGCTACGGCTTGCCGACACAGCGCTGCCAATAGCGCGCAGCCCATACCGCGCTGCCAAAAAAGTGGTCTGGTGGTATCCCGAAATGTGGCCTGAATAGACCAGCCACCCTCACCCTACACTTTCCGCTTCGCGTCCCGGCCGGCAATCTTTTGGATGCCGGCCGGGTGCCTTTCAACGTGTGGAGTGATTTCATGAGCCCATCGCCGGCCGGCCTGCGCGCCGCCGACTTTTTCTCGCCGACCGTCGCGGCGCTTATTTCCGTGCTGGTGAATTACGGCGGCACGTTCGTGCTGGTGTTCCAGGCGGCCGAACTGGCTGGGTTGACGCCGGGGCAGACCGCTTCGTGGGTATGGGCGGTTTCCGTGGGGGTGGGCGTCACGGGTGCGTGGCTCAGCTTTCGCTACAAGGAACCGATCATCACGGCCTGGTCCACGCCGGGCGTGGCGTTCCTGGCCACGGTGATGCCGTTCACGCCGTATGGCGAAGTCATCGGCGCCTACATCGTTTCCGCGCTGGGCTTCGTGGTGCTGGGCATGTCAGGCGCCTTTGAAAAGCTTGTCCGCCTGATTCCGGGCGGCATCGCGGCGGGGCTGTTGGCGGGCATTCTGCTTCAGTTCGGCGTCAATGCCTTTGGCGGCGCCAGCGTCGACCCGCTGCTGGTGATTGTGCTGGTGATTGCGTACGCGCTGCTCAAGCGGTTTACGTCACGCTTCGCCGTGGTCGGCATACTGGTGATCGGGCTGGCGATGCTGATCCTGCAAGGCCGCATCGACTTTTCCGCCGTCCACCTGAGCCTGGCCACGCCGGTATTCGAGATGCCCCGGTTTTCGCTCAATGCCTTGCTGGGGGTGGCGCTGCCCTTGTTCATCATTACGCTGACGGGTCAATACATGCCCGGCATGCTGGTGCTGCGCAACGACGGCTTCAAGACCAGCGCCAACCCGATTCTGGTGACCACGGGGCTGGGCTCGTTGCTGATGGCTCCGTTTGGCGCGCACGCCTTCAATGTGGCCGCAATCACCGCCGCCATCTGCACGGGCCGCGACGCGCATGAAGATCCGCGCAAACGCTACATCGCGGGCCTGGCTTGCGGCGTGTTTTACATCCTGGTGGGCACGTTCGGCGTCACGCTGGCCACGCTGTTCATGGTGCTGCCCAAGGCGTTCATCACCACGCTGGCCGGGCTTGCGTTGCTGGGGGCCATCGGCGGCAGCCTGGCCAATGCCATGGCCGATGCCCGCACCCGCGAGACCGCGCTCATCACCTTCCTGGCTACCGCCGCGAACGTGACCATGCTGGGCGTAGGCGGTGCGTTCTGGGGGCTGGTGGCCGGTCTGACCGCGCACCTGTTGATCCATGGCGGGCACCGCACGCTGGTCGGCAGCACGGCAAAGCCCTAGGCGCGGCGGGCGGTCAAGACGTTTCGCAATCGCAGCACCGAAGCCTCGATCTCGTGCTCCGCCAGCGACGCATACCCCAACAGCCATCCTTCCAGACGCTCCGCGCCCGCATACAGGCGGCTGATGCCCGGCAGCACCAGGCCGGCGTCGGCCGCTTGCCGGATGGTCTTGGCTTCGGACCATCCCGGCTGCAACAAGCACGGCACCTGTAGTCCGCCCGGCGGCTTCACCGCGGTGGCGATGCCCGCCAGATGCCGGCCAATCGCCTCCAGCATGCACGCCCGCCGCGCCGCATACAGCTTGCGCATCGCGCGCACATGCGCGTTGTAGTGGCCGTCTTCCATGAAGCGCGCCAGCGTCAGTTGCTGTACCTGCGGCGTATGGCCGTCCATGATGCTGCGTGCGCGCGCGAAGGCGCTGACCAACTCGCGCGGCAACGCCATGTATCCCATCCGCAGTCCGGGAAACAGCGTCTTGCTGAAGGTGCCCAGATACAAGGTCCTTTCAAACGGGTCCACCCCCTGCACACAGGCCGTGGGCACGCCGTCGTAGTGGAATTCGCTGTCGTAGTCGTCTTCGATGATCCACCTGCCGTGGTCATGGGCCCAGTGCGTCAGCATCAGCCGGCGTTCCAGCGACAAGGTGGCGCCCGTGGGATATTGATGCGACGGCGTCACGTAAACGCAACGAGCGCCGCTTTGGTCCTGGCGCAGCAGGTCCATGCGGATGCCTTGCGCGTCCACGTCGATCGGCACAACTCGGGCTTGCGCGGCTTCGAACGCCTTGCGGGCGCCGAAGTAGCCGGGGTTCTCCATCAGGATGGGGCCGTCCGCGTCCACCAGCAATTGCGCGCACAGGTACAGCGCCTGCCGGGTGCTGCTCAACACCAGGATCTGGTCCGCCGACACCCTGGCGCCGCGCTCCAGGTTCAGATAGGCGGCAATCGCGCGGCGCAGTGGTTCCGCGCCTTGCGGGTCGCCATGCAGCAACGCGCTGGCGCGGTGGTCCTTCACGACCTGGCGCTGCAAACGCTCCCAGACATCAGTGGGAAACGTGCGCGTTTCGGGCAGGCCGGTGGCGAACGCCTTGACGGCCTGATAGTCCGCCACGCCGCCGCTGTCATGGATTCTCTTGCCGCGCTGGCTCAGGCCGGATCCAGCCAGTGCTGCCGGAGTCTGCGCGCCGGCAACGCGACGCGGCGGCATGCGCCGGCCCGCCGCGCCTTGCAGCACCGCGCCCACCGTGTCGGATACGTAGCTGCCCGAGCCTTCGCGCCGGACGATGTAGCCATCACGGTGTAGCTGCACATAGGCGTTCTCGACGGTGTCGCGCGCCACCCCCAGGGACAGCGCCAGCCCGCGCGTGGCGGGCAGCTTCACGCCCGCGCCCAAGGCCCCGTCCAGGATCAACGCGCGTAAGGCCCGCTGGATGCGCTGGTGCAGGTCCAGACGCTGAAACTCGGCGTCGCCCATCCGCATCTTGAGCGTGTCGAGCTCAAACGTTTTTACCGTAGGGTGCGGTCTCGTTGCCATGCCTGGGTGCCAATCGGGGAAAAGGCGTCAACTTTACCCCGCCGCCGGCCATCGGATCATGGCGCAGCGTACTTCCCGCCCTACCGCCCAGCCGGAATCAATCAGGGCGTTACCTGATAACCGCGCTGCTGCATGCAGCTGGCATAGGCGGAAGACGCCTGGCTCGCGTCTTGCCTGTCGTCGCGGCGGTCCTGGCGCTGGCGCGAGCCGCCCACGACCGCGCCGGCCACTGCCGCGTCCTTGGCCTGGTTCTGTCGGTATTCCTGCTTGACGTCGTCGTCCATCCGGTCGTAGGCCTCTTCATGTTGCCGGCCGCGCGCGCCGGCCACCGCCGCGCCCGCCGCCGCGCCTGTCGCGGCGCCCCGGGCACGGCCGCCCGACGGCGTGCTGTCCGCGCTGCTGGTGCCGCCGGCCTGCGCCTGGCACGCGGCGATGTCCTGCTGCATGAGCTCGGCAGACTGCCCTTTCAATGGCGTGACGGTTTGTGCCGTGGCGCTGAAGGCCAGCGTCGAGAGCAGAAAGGCAGCGCAGGGAATGATGGATTTTTTCATTGAAATCTCCACACTTGCGGTGAATAACCCTGGAGTTTTCAATGTAGCCCCGCCTACCGCGCGGGTGCGGGTAGCGGGATACCCAAGATGGGGTATGGAGTATTGGTCGGAAAGCGGCAGCAATTACACAGGCGCTTTCGACTTGAATGCCATGCGCATCGCACGTCCGGCCAGCTCGAACAAGCTGCGCGCAGCCGGCGTCAGACCCAGCATGTGGATGCACGCATGGACCATGCCGGGCAATCGGTGTGTGTCGGCCACCACGCCGCCCTCGCGCAGGCGTTTCGCATAGGCTTCGCCTTCGTCACGCAAGGGGTCGTACTCGCTGACCAGCACCGTGGCGGCGGGCAAGCCCGCTGCCGTCTGTAACCGCAACGGTGACGCATGAGGCAATGCGCCCTCCGATTCGTTCAGCAGGTAGGTAAACCAGCAGTACCGCATGGTCTCTTCGGCCATGAAAAAATTACGGCCGTAGTCTTGGTAGGACTGCGCGCTGAACGCATAGTCCATCACGGGATAGAACAGCAGTTGGTGGGCGACTGCCGGCCCCACCCTGTCGCGCGCCATGATCGCTGCGGCGGCCGCCAGGTTGCCGCCCGCGCTGTCTCCGCAAACGGCGATGCGCTGCCTGTCGATGCCCAGCATGTCGGCGTTGACGCTGACCCATTGCAGGCCGGCGTACACGTCTTTGACCGCCACGGAAACCTTGTGCTTGAACGCCCGCCGGTAATCCACCGAGTACACCTTGCAGCGGGTGGCGTTGGCCAAGGCACGACACGGGTTGTCGTACAGATCAAGCGAACTCCGGAACCACCCGCCACCGTGCGCGAACACGATGGCGGGCATGGACTTCTTTTTTCCGCATCCGGCAGGCGTATAGGCTCTGATCCGCAACGGCTGCCCGTCGTGGCACGTCGCCTGCAAATCGGCGACGGCATCCACGGCTTCGGTATCGCCTTGCAGGGCGCGCAGCCTGACTTCGGTCGCGGCGCGGATCTCTTGCAGCACCATCGGCGTGGACAGGCTGGATAGCTTGACCAAGAAAGCGCTGATGTGAGGGTCGACGGCCATGTTCAGGCCTCCCGCAGTGGTTATTGGTCAGTGGCGGCCCCGACCGCATCGCTGTCCTGCGCAAGCAACGCGGTCAGGGCCGACTGACACGTTTCAGGTCAGCGCCATCCCGCCATCCACCCGCAAGACGACGCCGGTAATGAAGCTGCTGTCATCCGACGCCAGGAACAAGGCGGCGCGCGCCAATTCGTCCGGGGTCGCCATCCGTCCCAGCGGAATGGCCGAGGCCATGCCTTGCTCGAAGGCCGCGCGGTCGGCGTCGGCCACGCCCAGCTTTTCCAGGATGGGCGTGTCGGTGGGGCCGGGGCTGAGGACGTTGACGCGGATCTTGCGGCTCTTGAACTCCAATGCCCAGGCGCGCGCAAAGGCTTCGACGGCCGCCTTTGAGCCGGCGTAGACCGCGTGGTGCTCCAGCACCTTGGCGCTGGCGATCGAGCTGGTCAGGATGATGCTGCCGCCATCGCACATGACCGGCAACGCCTTGGTCACGCCGAAGAACAGCGCCCGCGTGTTGACGGCGAACTGGCTGTCGTAGCTGTCCACGCTGACCGCCGTGGACGGTTCAATGTGGTTCATGCCGGCGTTGGCCATGTAGATGTCGATGGGGCCAAAGCGTTCATGCACCTGTGCCATCAGGCGGTCGTGCGTGGCCAGGTCGGCCACGTCGCCCACCACGCCGAAGGCGGACGCGCCAAGCGCCGCCACGGCGTGGTCCACCGCGCCTTGCCGCCGCCCAAGAATCGCCACGCGCGCGCCTTGGGCGACAAAGGCCTGGGCCGTGGCAAACCCGATGCCGCTGTTGCCGCCCGTGATGACGGCTGTTTTTCCTGCAAGCTTCTTCATGTGTATTCCTTGATTGATATCGA
Source organism: Achromobacter spanius (assembly GCF_003994415.1). Lineage (NCBI taxonomy): Bacteria > Pseudomonadati > Pseudomonadota > Betaproteobacteria > Burkholderiales > Alcaligenaceae > Achromobacter > Achromobacter spanius. The sequence goes on from NZ_CP034689.1 coordinate 5,485,381, forward strand.
CGGGCGGCGTGGCGCTTAGAAGTCCCAGATGACCGGCACCCAGCGATAGGCGTCGCCTTCCACCGCGATGCGGCCGACGGACGGGAACGGCAAGTGCGCTGCCACCAGCAGCCCACGGTTCTGCGCCAACTCTTCGAACAGGCCGATGCGGACGCGAGTCGATTCTTCGGGATCATGTTCAAAACCGTTCTGCCATTCGGGGTGGTCAAAGCCCACCGGAAACATCGCGTCGCCGGCAAAGGTCAGGCGTTCGCCGCCCGACACCAGGTCAACCACGGCGTGCCCGGGCGTGTGGCCGCCCGTGACGCGCACGAAGACGCCCGGCGCAACCTCGTGCTTGTCCTGGAAGATGTGCAGGCGGTCGCGGTATTCGTTGTAGAAAGCGGTGGCGGTGGTCTTGAGCACCGCCGGCACCGGCTGGGGCATGACGGTTTGCGAGAAATCGGGCGAGGTCCAGAAGTCGACTTCAGCCGCCGAAACGTGGATGCGCACGTCGGGGCGCAAACGCCGCTTTACCTCGTCGACCAAGAGGCCGCCCACGTGATCCATGTGCATATGCGTGATGATCACGTCGGTGACCGACTCCAGCGCGATGCCGGCAGACTCCAGGCGTTGCGGAACCATCCCGGCGCGCGGAAAGCCTGGAAACTGTCCGCCCAGGCCGGCGTCGATCAAGATGGTCTGCTTGCCGCTGCGCGCCACCATCACGTTCAAGGGCCAGTCGAACGCGTCGGGCGGCATGAACATATAGTCCAGCCAATTCGCCAGCTCGGCGGGATCGACGTTGGTGGCCATGGTGGCGGTAGGCAGCGGCAGCACGCCGTCGCTGACGACCAGTGCGTCAATATCGCCCACTTGCACGGCGTAGCGGGAAGGGACCAGATCCACGGGTTGGTGGGCGTTGGCTGGTTGGATGTTGTCAGTGGCAAACATGGCAAATCTCCTGAGGGGTGGCCGGGCCGGCCGCAATGAAGAGGGGGGGTGATGAACAGCGGTAAAGCACTGCGGCTAAGCACCGCAGTGAAAAGACCCCGTCGCGCGATCAGGCGCGCAGGAAGGCCAGCAAGTCAGCGTTGATGCGGTCTTGCATCGTGGCGGTCAGGCCGTGCGGCGCGCCGGGGTAATAGATTTCCTTGGCATGCTTGACCAGCCGCGCGGCCTTCTTGGCGGAGTCGTGCAGCGGCACGATCTGGTCGTCTTCGCCGTGCATGAAAAGCGTCGGCACGCTGATCTTTTTCAGGTCTTCCGTGAAGTCCGTTTCAGAAAACGCCTTGACGCATTCATAGGCGTTCTTCTGGCCGCTCTGCATGCTCCACAACCAGAACTGGTCCAGCATGCCCTGCGACACCTTGGCGCCGTTGCGATTGGCGCCGTAGAAGGGCACGGCCAATTCTTTGTAGAACTGCGAGCGGTCACCGGCCACGCCCTTGCGGATGCCGTCGAACACCTCGATGGGCAGACCTTCGGGGTTGGATGCCGACTTCACCATCACCGGCGGCACCGCGCCGATCAGCACGGCGCGCGCAACGCGCCTGGCGCCATGGCGGCCGATGTAGCGCACCACTTCGCCGCCGCCCGTGGAGTGGCCAACCATCGTGATGTTCTTCACGTCCAGCGCGTCAAGCAGTTGCGCCAGGTCATCGGCATAGGTGTCCATATCGTTGCCGGACGAGGGCTGCGCCGACCGGCCGTGGCCGCGACGGTCATGCGCAATGACGCGAAAACCGTTCTGCGCCAGGAAGTGCATTTGCCCGTCCCAGGCATCCGCGTTCAGCGGCCAGCCGTGCGAGAACGTGACGACCGGGCCGTCGCCCCAGTCCTTGTAGTAAAGCTGCGTGCCGTCCTGGGTGGTGAAGGTATTGGAAGTCATGGATGTGCCCTGGTGGGTTTGCGAATTGCGTTGCGGTTTGCCTTGCGGATTGAGTTGCGAACTGGCTTGCGCGCCAAGCGCGAAAGCGCTGGCCGCCAGCGCCGCGCTGCCGGCAAGCAGCGTGCGGCGGGTGGCGTTGGCGGTGTTGCCGATGTCGTTGTGGGAGTCGTTCATGAATGCCCCTTGGGTGGAAAGAAGATGACGAGGGCATCGTAGGTCTGGCCCTCCAGGCGCGGTAGGTCCTCGACGGGAAGCGCACTGTTGTGCCGCGAGCACCAATGCGCATCGGGGCGGGAATTGTTGTCGCGCGCACAACACCATGCGTCCTTTGCCACGCCTACCGCGTCGCGCGCCGCGTCTCTAGCATGGGGTCCGTCGTTGCATGGGCACGGTTGCGCAAGCGCCTTTGCCGCAACGCCATTCCCTCCACTTCTGATAGAAGGGCGAAAAATCGTGAACACAGAACGTTGCGGCACCTTGACCCTCGCCTCCCATGCCGCCGCATGAGTGGGTCGCGCAGTACGGCGCGCTATTGGTCTTTCTTAACGTGCTGGGCGCGTCGCTGGGTCTGCCGCTGCCCGTCATGCCCACACTGATCGCCGTGGGCGCCTGCCACGCGCTGCAGCCCGCCGGCTTATGGGTGACGGCCATGCCGCTATGCCTGATGCTGGGCGCGGCCGTGGTGGCCGGCGTGCTGGCGGATCTGATCTGGTATGTGGGCGGCGTGCGTTATGGCCCACGCACGCTGAACACGGTGTGCAACCTGACGCTGTCGCGCGATGCCTGCGTCACGAAAACCGAAAAGTTCTTCGGCCGCTGGGGGGTGCGTCTGCTGATCGTGGCGCGCTTCGTGCCCGGGCTGTCGTTGGTGGCCGTGCCGCTTTGCGGCGCGATGGGTGTGCGCTTGCGGTCTTTCATCTGGCACGACTGCGTGGGCGTGGCGCTATGGGCGTCGGTGGGCCTGGTGCTGGGCGCAAGCTTCGCGGCGCAGATCCATCAACTGCTGGCGGCATTGTCGGCGGTGGGTGGCCAGGCGCTGATCGCGCTTGGCGTACTGGCGGCGACGTATCTGGCGTACCGCTACGCACGGCGCGTGCGCCGGTCGCGGGCGCAAGGCAAGCCGCCGATTGGCACGCTCTGACGTGGCGGGCGGACATGACAAACCTGCCCGCGCGCAGCCGCTTCGCGCTTGTCGCCGCTTGCGCGCTGCGGCAAAATACGCAGCTTCACGCCTGCCTTCCGTGGGCGTTGGCCACCGCCATGACCGACTCCGCGTCCCTCTTCGAGTGTCACCGCCCCCGCCTGTACGCCATCGCCTATCGCATGCTGGGCGCGGTTGCGGAAGCGGAAGACGTGGTGCAGGAAGCGTGGCTGCGTTGGCACGGCGCCGATCGCGACGCGGTGCAGAACGCCGAAGCCTGGCTGGTCACGGCCACCACGCGCTTGTCCATCGACCGCCTGCGCGCCGCCAAGGCTGAACGCGCTAACTACACGGGTGTCTGGCTGCCCGAACCCATGCTGATGGACGCGCCGTCCACCCCAGAACAACTCCACGAGCTGGCCGACGATGTGTCGGTGGCGTTTCTGTTCATGCTGGAACGCTTGTCACCCGACGCCCGCGCAGCCTTTCTGATGCGCGACGTGTTCGACGCCGACTACGAAGACATTGCGCAAACGCTGGACAAGACCCCGGCCGCCGTCCGCCAACTGGTGCGGCGAGCCAGGCTGCAATTGCGCGAGGGCACCCCGCGCGAGACGGTGCCGCGCGCAACGCTGCACCGCCTGCTGCTGACCTTTGCCGACGCCATGCAGCGCAGCGACTTCCACGGCCTGCACGCCTTGTTGAGCGACGACGCCGAACTCATTGGCGACGGTGGCGACAAGGTCACAAGCTTTGCCAGCCTGGTGGGCGGCAAGCGCCTGGCGCAACTGTTCTACGCGGGCAAGCGCCGCTACCGTGATGCCTTGCATGTCGATGTGGTGCAGGTGAACGGAGAATGGACGCTGCTGCGTTTCATTGATGGCCAGCTTGAATCCGTGCAGTCCTACGAGACGGACGGCGAGCGCCTGACGCGGGTGCTGGTGCAACGCAACCCCGACAAACTGGCGCGCATCGCGGCCGCGCTGGCGCAGCAAGGCTGATCGCCGGTATTCATGCGCGCGGCGTTGTTGCATGCCGGGCAACATGGTGGTCCCTCGCGCGGGCCTACCGCCGCGCGGACGGCACTTCTACGATGGGCTTGTCACACCTCCACCAAGGACACGCCATGTCGAAGATCACCAAGTTCGGGTTACCGTTTCTCGCCGCCAGCGCATTGCTGAGCCCGCTTGCCCATGCCGCGGCCCCGGCCCACTCCGCCACGCCCGCCGATGCCATCGTCACGGAACTCATGACAAAAGCCCTGCCGGATATTCCCGGCAAGGATGCAGTGATGATCACGGTGGACTATCCGCCCGGCGCGGTCGACCCCGTTCACCGCCACGACGCCTATAGCTTCGTGTACGTGCTGGAAGGCAGCATCGTCATGCAGGTCAAGGGCGGCAAGGAAGTGACGCTGACCCCGGGCCAGACCTTTTTTGAAGGCCCGGACGACATCCACACCGTGGGCCGCAACGCCAGCCAGACTCAGCCGGCCAAGTTCCTGGTGGTGCTGATCAAGAAAAAAGGGGCGCCCATCCTGACCCCTATTCAATAAGGGACTTATCAAACTTTGCGGTACCAGACTGGCTTTCCCTAGAGGGAAGCCAGTTTTTTTTGCGTTCCGTGTCACAAGATTGCCCCGCGCGCCGTCTTAGCAGTAGGATCAACCAAAATCGCGGCGCCGCCATCATGTCGACACCCTCCCCTGCCATTCCCGCCCCCAACGGACCAGATTCCCTGGCCGACAGCTTCGCCACCAGCTATGCCGGCGTGGTGGCGTTTCTTGCCGTTGCCACCGAAGGCAACTTCGCCAAGGCGGGCGACCGGCTGGGCATCGGTCGCTCGGCCGTCAGTCGCAGCGTGCAGAAGCTGGAAGACCAGTTGGGCACCCGGCTGTTCGTGCGCACCACGCGCAGCACCTCGCTAACCACCGAGGGCCAGCGCTTTTACGAGCAATGCCATCCGGGCGTGGCACGCATCATCCAGGCCCTGGACGACATGCGCGAACTACGCGAAGGCCCGCCCTCTGGCCAACTGCGCGTGTGCTCAACGGTGGGCTTTGGCCGCAAAGTCGTTGCGCCGCTGTTGCACGACTTTCGCGAAGCCAACCCGGGTATCTCGTTGGAATTGCTGCTGGATGACGGCCCCACCGATTTCACGACGGACCGCGTTGACGTGTCGTTTCGCAATGGCCGCATGGAAGACAGCCAGGTGATCGCCAAGAAGGTGATACCCATGCAGATGCTGCTGTGCGCGTCGCCCGCCTACGCCGCCGCGCACGGCCTGCCGGGCAGCGTTGACGAGATCGCCGCCCACAACTGCGTTAACTTCCGCCTGGCGTCGGGGCGCGTGTACGAATGGGAATTCAAGGTGGCGGGGCATCTGCGCAAGGTGGCGCCGCCCGCCATGCTGACCTTCAACGACGCCGACCTGGTGTTGCAGTCGGTGCTGGACGGGCACGGCATCGCGCAGATGGCCGCGTATCAGGTCTGCGACCATTTGCGCGCGGGCAGGCTGGTGGCCTGCCTGCCGCAACATGCGCCCGACGACCGTGGCCATTACCTGTGCTTTCTAAGCCGCCAGCATCTGCCGGCGCGCATGCGCGTGTTCATCGACTACATGACCGAACGCATCCGCGCCATGGATCTGCAGATTCTGGACAGCCTGCTGCCCAAACCAGCATAGGCCGCTGACACCCAGGCCTCTATTGGGTCAGGGCCACCACGCTTTCGATGCCGCCCTGGGCCATCTTGGCATACGGGCACAGGCGTTCGGTGTTGCGCACCAGTTCTTCGGCCACGTCGCGGGCCACGCCGGGCAGATGGATGTTGACCTCGGCCTTCAGCGCATACAAGCCATCGACCGGGTCGCGGCCGAACGACACGGTGGCCGTCACCGACGCTTCCGGCAACGACAGGCCCGAACGTTCGGCCAGCATGCTCAGCGCGCCATGAAAGCACGCCGCATAGCCAGCCGCGAACAATTGTTCGGGGTTGGTTCCCCCGCCCTTGCCGCCCAGCTCAACGGGCAAGCGCAGTTCTACAAATAATTCGCCATCATCAGAAATGGCAATGCCCGAGGCGCGGCCATGCGCGGCCTCCCCGCCGCGCACCGTCACGCTGGTGGTGTAGAGGGGATGAAAATCCCCTCCCCGGTACTTGTCCAGAAGAGCCTGGGAAGGCGGCCGCAGTTTGCTCATGGTGTTCCTTGTCTCCGCCGCTAATTTCCGCCGCTAATTTCCGCCGCTGCTTTCCGCTGCTATTTTTTTGCGCCGGAATTTGCACCCGACTGACTGAACCAGGTGTCGAAGTCGATCTTGCCCAGGCGCGGGGTCGATCGTGGCACCAGCGTGTCGTCGTTGAGCAATGCGCCAAAATAGCGCGCGCCCGGGTCCGCCTGCACGCGGCGGGTGTCGCCGATTTTACCCAGGTAGCGCTGCACCAGATCGGCCAGACGCACCTTCTCCGGGCCGGCGATTTCCACCGTACCGTTCACCGGCGCACCCAAGGTGGCGTCGGCCATGGCCAGCGCCACGTCGTCCGACGCAATCGGCTGCACATAGGCGGGCGACAGCCGTATCTCGTTGCCCTGCGCGCCCGACTGCACAATGCCGCCCAGGAATTCAAAGAACTGTGTGCTGTGCACGATGGTGTAAGGGATACCCCCGGCTTCGATCAGGTCTTCCTGCGCGATCTTGCCGCGAAAGTACCCGCTTTCCGCCAGACGATGCGTGCCCACCACCGACAGGGCGACGTGATGGCGCACGCCGGCCCGCGCTTCGGCCGCCAGCAGGTTGCGCCCCGAGGCCTGAAAGAACGCCAGCACCGCCGCGTCTTCAAATGATGGCGAGTTGGCCACGTCAACCACCGTGTCCACGCCCGCCAGCGCATCATCCAGGCCCTCGCCGGTCACCGTGTTCACGCCCGTGGCGGGCGAAGCCGCAGTGGCCTCATGGCCACGCTCGATAAGCAGTGTGACGAGCTTCGACCCGATCAGGCCGGTACCGCCAATGACTAGGATTTTCATGATGCGTCCTTAGCTGAATATGGCTTTGTCCAGGCCGTAGGCTTTGTCCGCCGAACCGGGCACGGTGCGAAAGCCGACGTTCAGGCGGTTCCAGCCATTGATGGCCATGACCGCGAAGCTGAGATCCGTGATTTCTTTTTCGGACAACTCACCGCGCACACGCTCGTAGATCTCGTCGGACACGCCGTGCGCGCCCAGCGTGGTCAGCGCTTCGGTCCAGGCCAGGCAAGCGCGTTCGCGCGGCGAAAACTCGGTGGATTCGCGCCAGATCGCCACATGATGCAGGCGCAGTTCGCGTTCGCCCTGGATCTTGGCTTCTTTCACATGCATGTCCAGGCAAAAGCCGCAGCCGTTGATCTGCGACGCGCGGATCTCGACCAGGCTCAGAATGGACGATTCAATCGCGCTCTTCTTCAAGAGCATGCCGAATTCGACGAACTTCTTGAACAGCTCGGGCGATTGCGCAAAGGCGTTAAGACGTTGACTCATGGTGATTCTCCTGGATAGGTGGGCGTGTTCCGGCTGGGCTCAGCCGGCGATTACGCGTGCTTGAACGACGCCCAAATCGTAGGTCGGCTGACAGCGCAGCAGTAGACCCGGGCAAGGGACCATGGTGTTGCCTGGCGCGCAACAATCGTTCTACCGAGCATCGAGCCCCGCAGGCTTGACCGGCAGATCTCTGATGTGGCGTTTCCCGTTACCCTGGGTCAGGACGCCATTCTCTGCAAAGGAATCCCATGACTGGAATCGTTGGCCCCAGGAACGCCGTGCGTTTCCTGGCGGCTGTGCTCGGCACTATTTGCGTTGTCGTCGCGGGGTTGTGGGCGAGTGTTGCGCTATGGGGTGCGTTTTCTCCCGTCGTGCTGCTGCACTATTCAAAGGATGCCGAGTCCCCTATCCGCGTCTTTTTCAATGACAACGACGACACGTTGAAGCTCGGCATGACGCCCGGCCAGACATTGAGATTTCGTACCGCGATGTTTCCACGGCCGGACATGTGGATATTGATCACGTTCCCCGGTCAAAGCCCTGACCATGTCGAGCTTACGCAGCCCTTCAGCAGAGTCGATATTTTCGTCGGCGCGGGGGCAAAGGTTGAACGGACAGCGGTGCATGAGCGGTTCTTTGCCCGCTTCTGACTTGCGGTATCAAGCAGCGGCACGTCCGTCCATGCATTGCAATCCGCTAGTTCGGCCTTCGTAGGCCTGCCAACAAAATCCCGCTAGAATGCGCGACACCATGCGCGCAACTTCGTCTTCTCTGACTCGCGGCAACGCCGGCCTTTGGCTGGTGTTGATGCTGTTTGCGCTGAAGGCGATTGTGCCGCAGGGCTTCATGCCTGCTACCCATCAGAGCGGCACGCTGATTCAGTTGTGTTCCGCTGCCGGCCCCATCTGGGTGCAGGGGCCGTCAAAGCCAGACCAGGCGCCCGACGAACGGCATGCGGCGCAAGCCGCCACGTGTCCGGTGGGCATGGCGCTTGCCGCCGTGGCGCTGCCGCCCTCGCCTGTCTTGTTGGTGGCGATGGTGGCCGTGATGGTGCATCCGCAGGCGGCACGCGCGCCGCCCGCATCCATTCATCCTTCGCTTGTTGGGGCGCCGCTGGGCGCGCGTGCCCCGCCTCTCGTCTCGGTATTTAGCTGATTCCCTTGCCGCCTTCGCGCGGCCTGTCTTCGCTTACCGAGAAACCTCATGACTTTTCCTTCCGCCAGGGCGCGCCGCGCCCTGAAGCGGCGCGTGGCCATTCGCGTCGCCAATCGCGCCACCAATCGCGTGGCCAAACGCGTGCCCAATCGCCTGGCGATGGGCGTGGCTACCTCCACCGCGCTTGCCCTCACGTCCGTGCTGCCCGTACTGCACGCGCAACCCGCGCCCGTCGCCACCCTGCCCGTGATTTCCGTGTCGGGCGATGCGCCGTCACCCACCTTGCTCGAACCCACCGCCACCGGCAACCTGTTGGGCCTGACGCCGTTCGAGACCCCCGCCAGCATCGAGATCATCAGCAACGAGCAGTTGCGCGCGCGGGGCGCCACTACCGTCACCGATGCCATCACCCAGGCGGCGGGCATCAGCGCCATGCGTCATCCGGGTAATGGCGGGTCGTCTCTGTCGTCGCGGGGGTTCACCGATTCGAACTCCGTCGCCCAGTTGTATGACGGCGTGCGCCAGTACGGCGGCGTGGGCCAGACCTTCATGTATGACCCCTGGGCCGTGGACCGCATTGAAGTGCTGCGCGGCCCCGCGTCGGTGTTGTACGGCGAAGGCGCCATCGGCGGCGTGGTGAACGTGATCCCGAAGAAACCCACGCGCGGTCCCATTGAAAACGAGTTGATGACGACCATCGGCACGCACGATACCCAGCGTTTCGGGTTTGGCAGCGGCGGTGCGCTGGATGACAAGTGGTCGTACCGGCTGGACGTCAGCGGCAACCACACGGACTCCGGCATCAGCCTGGGGGACTCGCGCGACGCCGCCGTCACCGCCGCCTTGCGCCTGGACGTATCGCCCGAGCTGAACTTCACACTGACGCAAGCCTATGCCTGGCAGGAGCCCACCCGCTACTTCGGCACACCCCTGGTCGACGGCACGATGAATTACGGCCTGGCCAGGCAAAACTACAACGTGGCCGACAGCAAGATCATCTACCGCGACAGCCGCACGGAACTGAAGGCGGAATGGTCGCCCAACGCCGCCACCACGGTAAGAAGCCGCGTCTATTACATCGGCAGCAATCGCGACTACCGCAACGCCGAAAACTACACCTGGCTGCCGGGCAACCTGATCGAACGCAGCGGCTACACCGAGATCGGCCACGACCAGGAACAGACGGGCACCGTCACAGATGCCGCCTTCGACGGGCATCTGTTCGGCCTGGCCAACAAGGTGGCGGTGGGCTTCGAACTGAACCGCGCGTCGCTCAAGCACACCAACAATTCGCCGTACTCCGGCACGTCGGTGGTGGATGCCTATGATGTGGACCACGGCCGCTTCATCAACGTCGCCGGCACCACGCCGCGCTACCGCAACACGGCCAGCCAGTACGCGCTGTTTGCCGAAGACAGGCTGATGCTCAATAGCCGCTGGTCGCTGCTGGCGGGGCTGCGATACGACCATATCGACTTGAAGCGGCGTGATCTGGTGGCCGACGAAACCGCTTATCGCACCACGTTCAGCAACGTCGGTTGGCGCGTGGGCACGGTGTACGACGTGCTGCCCACCGTGTCCGTCTACGCGCAATACGCCGAAGCCGCCGACCCCATCGGCAGCCTGCTCTTGCTCTCGCCCGCCAACAAGAACTACGAGCTATCGCAGGGCAAGCAGTTGGAGATCGGCGTGAAGCAGACGTTCTGGGACAACAAGGGCCAATGGACCCTGGCGGTCTATCACATCAAGAAGAACAACCTGGTCACGCGCGACCCCAACGACCCCGCGCTGCGCATCCAGGTGGGCGAGCAATCGTCGCGCGGTGTCGAGGCCACGCTGGGCGTGGAACTGACGCCCGCCTGGCGGCTAGACCTGAACGCCGTGGCGCTGCGCGCCCGCTACGACGACTTCAACGAATCGGTGGGCGGTGTTGCCGTGTCGCGCAACGGCAACGTACCGACGGACGTGCCCGAGCGCGTGGCCAATGCCTGGCTCAGCTGGAAGTTTGCGCCGCAGTGGACCGCCAGCGCCGGCGTGCGCTACGTGGGCAAGCGCTATGCGGATGCAGCCAACCGATTAGAGATGGCCGGCTACACCACCACCAACCTGGCGCTGCAATGGGAACCTCGACGCGACCTGAGCCTGGCTCTGCGCGCGTTCAATGTGTTTGACCGCCAGTACGCCGAAACGGCCTACTACAACCAGACGCAATGGCTGGTGGGCGAGGGCCGCCGCGTGGAGCTCAGCGCGAATTACCGGTTCTGATCGGAAGCCTGGCCTGGCAGGGCGGCGGGCGGCATCAGCAGCAAGCGGGTTGCTGCCCTCCGCCCGCAGCCCGCAGCCCGCTGCCCGCGCTGTCACGGCAATCTGATACGATCCCCGCGTTATCCGCCAGCGTCCCCTCGTGCACGCATCGACCCATCATGCAAGAAGACGCACCGGCCCAGTGCTGGGCCTTGATCATCGATGATCATCCGCTGTTTCGCGCCGGGCTGCGCTTATCGCTTGGCGAGGTGGCGCGCCTGCGTGATATCCGGGAAGTGGACGCGATTCAGCAGGCCTTGCGACAACCCTGCCAGGAGCCCGGGCTGATCCTGTTGGACGTATGCCTGCCCGGTTTGAATGGGCTGGACGGCATCAGCCTGTTGCGCCGGCACTTTCCTCGAGCCGCCATTCTGGTGCTGTCCAGCATGGATCAGAACGAGGGCCGCGCCCTGGCGCAACAACGGCAGGCAGACGGTTTTCTAAGCAAGTCGGCACATCCGGATCAAATCGTCCATACCGTCAATGCGTTGCTGGATGGTCGTTCGTGCTGGGCGTCGCCCACTACCGACCCCGCGCCCAGCGTGCATCTGACGCCACGCCAATTGGAAGTGCTGGAACGGGTGGGCGAAGGCCAGACCAATAAAGTCATTGCCCGCGCCCTGGGCTTGTCGGAAAACACCGTGCGCGTACACGTGTCAGCCATTCTCGACGCGCTGGGCGCCGGCCGGCGCACCGAGGCCGTCACGCGCGCAAGGCGTCTTGGCCTGATCCGTTGAAGGGGCCGGCATCGCTTGCGCCGCGCCGTCCGGGGTATCCGGCTGCGCGCCAGCACGGCGAGCCACCAGGTTGCGCGCGCCCGCGTGGCCGCGCTCGGCCGCCGCCAACACCAGGTCATCCACGATCAGCGCGTGCCCGTCCTGGCCTTCATGCCTGGCCAGGCGAAACAGAGCGTCCGCGTTGCCGCCAAACGCCGCCTGCCGCAATGCGAACAGCTTGGCATCCTGGCGTCCGGGAACCTTACGGGCGCGAAACTGGCTGATGTCCACGCCCTGCTCGGCCAATGCCTGGATGGCCGCTTCATGTCCGGCGCGAGCGGCCCGGCGATAGAAGACCAAGGCAGCGTCCGGGTCCGGCTCCACGGCGTAACCGTGGGCAAAGAAGGTGGCAACGCGGAACATCGCTTCGGGATCGCCCATCACGCCGCTTTGCATCACCACCTTGAACAGCGTGTCCGTCGGAGTCGCCCGGCCAAGCGCTCCCAGACGCTCGACGCCCAGCGCGGCCGCCGCGTCCCCTTGGGCGGCGGCTTGCCGGAACCACGCCCCCGCGCGCGCGGGGTCAACGGGAACGAAGACGCCAACTTCGTGAAAGCGGCCTATCCAGTACTGATCGCGCGCCTGCCCGCGTTGGGCGCTGTTCAGAATGACGGCATAGTTGCGGCCATCGTCCGGCAGCGGCGCGGTCGGCATCGCGCTCGGTGTGACCGTCGCGCAAGCCTGGGGTTGGGCAACGGCCACGCTCGCCACCAAGGTGGCTGACACCAGGCCGGCAAGGCCCAGCACGCGGCGGGTGGCGCGGCTGATGCGCCCTATCAAGCGCCCGGCCGTCGATGGCCGCAAGCGGAGTTCGGGACGCGTCATGCCCGCTCCACGCGCTACCACACCACCTGCCTGCCCAGCTTTGCCGCGGCGTCGGCGCTGCGATGCCGCCACGCCAATTCATACCAGTCATTCGCCAGGGCGGCGTTTGGCGGGGTGTAGCGGCCGCGCTCGTAAAGCGAGCCGATGCGGAACATGGCCTGAGCGTTGCCACGTTTGGCTGACCCTTCATAGATCATGACGATCTGGCGGTCCGTCAAGGCTTCGGCGCCCAGGCCAGGGTGGTCGGCCGGCGATAGCGTGCCGGACTCAAAACCGTGCGCAACACGCACCAGCGCGTCCAGATCGCCCGCAATCGCCGCCTTGACGGTGTAGTGCAAGGCCTTGCGCGCAGCCTCCGCCTTCGCGGTACCCGGCTTCGCATCCACCTCGGGCCCGAAAGGCTCTCTTGCCAGCCGCCGCATCGCCGGCAGGTAGCCGCGCTCGGCGGCGCGCTCATAGCCCTGCATTGCCTTGGGCAGGTCTATCTCGGTGCCGTAGCCTTTCTCCCGAAAATATGCCAGCGCATACTCGGCCAGCACATCGCCCTTGGCCGCTGCACGCACGAACCAACGCACTCCCAGGGCAGCGTCGTATTTGACCCCCTTGCCAATGCCGGGGAAGTACCCCAACGCATACGCGGCCTCTGCCACTCCCGGCTCATCGGCATTGGAAGTGGCCGCGCGTTCCAGATAGGCCAGCGCGGGCGTATACGCCCCGTCCGAAGGAAGCTTGAGCATGCGGTCCATGAACACCTGGATCAGGCCGGTGACGTTGCCTTGCGCGGCCGCGCGCTCAAACCACATCAGCGCCGCCTTGTCGTCACGCGGCACGCCGTATCCACCCGTGGCCAGTTGAAGCCCGTACCACGCCTGTGCTTGCGGCAAGCCCGCCTGCGCCAGCGCAATCAGGGTGGCGCGGGCATTGGCTGCGCCTGCCGAGGCGGGCATGACAATGTCACGCACCGCGATGCGGTAGCGCGCCACCTTGTCGCCCGCGCGGGCGGCCGCGGTCAGCGATGCCAGTTCGGCGTCGGGAATGTCGGCATCGCGGCGCCATGTATTGCGGCTGAAGCGCGGCGCTTCCAGAGCTGGGGATGTGCCGGGTCGCACCGAAATATCGGTGGGCGCAAGCGTCAGCAAGGACGCCTGCGTCGGGTTCGCGGCGGACTGGCGCGATGGGGGTTCGGCCGCCGCCACGGCCACAGCCAGGGCCAGAACCGCCCCCAACGCCGCCCGGCGGATGTTATTGCCCGTCATCATGGGACCGCAGCCATTTGATGGCGCCATCGTGACCACGTTCGGCGGCCGCCTTGAACATATCCGTGCGCGTTCCTACATATTCGGACCGCTGCGCCATCGCGAACAAGGCGTCGGCATTGCCCCCGTAGGCGGCCTGCTTCAGTGCGTACTCCTTCGCGGAATCGTCTCCTGGGGGGGTGCGCTCGCGATACGACGTCGATTCTCCGACCAGTTGGCGCAGCGTGGCGATTGCATCGGCATGGCCAGCCTGCGCCGCCTTTTTGTAGTGTTGGATCGCCAAGGATTCGCTGGCGTGCACCCCGTATCCGACCTCGCGAAACGTACCCATTCGGAAATTGGCTTCGATATCGCCCAGCGCCGCGCGATATTCCACCACGTCGGCCAGCGAACTGCTCGGAGGCTTGGTACCCGGTTTGCCCAGGCGCGCAAGCGCGGCCCGCCCCTGCTTGCTGCCGCGTTCGGCCGCCTTCCGATACCACTGCCCCGCGCGGGCCGGATCAATCGGCACGAATTCGCCACGTTCAAAGATCTGGCCCAATTGCACCATGGCATTGACGCTGCCTTTCTCGGCGCGATTCACTTGCGAGCGATAGTAGACCGCGTCCTTGGGCGGCGCCTCGGTGGACGCGGCCGACAAGTCGTCTATGTCGAAGAACGCCAATGCTGGCGGCGGACTTGCCACAGCCATCAAACACGCCAGCAACGGCGGCAAATATCTTTTCATTTATTCTTGCTCCCTTGATCGGCGCCTGCTTGCAGGCTCACCGCCCCGCCTACGGCCCTGCTCACTTTCCTGCGCGCAAGGCTAAACAGGCCGACGACCGGTGTCCATAACACATTAAGACTATGCGCCCGTGCGCGGCGCCAGCACCTCGCCGATGGCGGCGCGCAGCTTGCGGCTGCTGACGGGTTTGTGCAGCAACGCCGCGCCCGTGGCCTGCGCTTCACGCAAGCGATCAGGCGCCGCGTCGCCGGTGATGATGATGGCGGGCACGTTGCGGTTGAACCGCGCATTCAGCGCGGCGATCAGATCCACACCGGTATGCCCCTGGCGCAGCCGGTAATCCACAATCAACAGGCCAGGCGGCTCCGTCAACAAGGGCTGCGCCTGCGACCAGGATTCAGCGGCAATGCACTCGCACCCCCATGCCTGAAACAGGTCGCGCATTGCCCGCACGATGTCCTCGTCATCATCCACCACCAGCACGCGCATTCCCTCCAGCGCGCCGTCGTCGCCAGCTGGTTCGATAGCATCGTCGATATCGCTGCCACCCGCTGACGGCAGCAGCACGCGGAACATTGACCCATGGCCGAGACGAGACGTCAGCAGCAAGGGCAGTTCCATGGTCTGGCACAAGCGCTTGGCAATGGCCAGGCCCAGGCCAAGCCCGCGGCGGCGGTCGCGCTCGGGGTTGCCGATCTGAACGAACTCCTGAAACACCCTGTCCCGGTCCTCGGGCGCAATGCCGATGCCGGTATCCCATACCTCCAGGCTCACCTGCCTGCCCCGTCGGCGGCAGGCAATCAACACGCCGCCTGTCGTCGTGTAGCGCAGTGCATTGCTGATCAGGTTGCGCAGAACCAGCTCGGTCAGCGCCGGATCCGCGTGCACGGCCAGCGGCGTATCGCGGCTGCGGTAGACCAGGCCCTTGGCGTCAGCCATCGGTCCGAACTCCCTTTCCAGCCGGGACAACAGGTCTTGCAAGGCGAACGCGCGCTTGCGGGGATGCACCACCCCGGCCTCCAGACGCGAATAATCCAACAGCATATTCAGCATGTCCCCGGCCGAGGCCGACACCGCTTGCGCACTGTCCAGCAGCGCTTGCTGCCTGGCCGCGAGCGGCTCCCGCGCAAGCAGATCCAGGAACAAGCCGAGCGCATGCAGAGGTTGCCGCAGATCGTGGCTGGCGGCGGCCAGGAAGCTTGACTTGGCGTGGTTGGCCGCCACCGCATCCGCGCGCGCCTGTTCGCGCTGCAACGATTCCAAACGCAAGCGCTCCACCAGTTCGACGTTGGAAAACTGTAGTTCCAGGCTATGCCTGGCGGTTTGCTGCGCCTCCGCGGCGAACGCGGTCATGCACACCAGGTAAATCAGGCACAGCACGCCCAGGGCAAGAAGCAAAGGCGATGCGCTGAGGGCGCAAGCGATCGTCAGCGGCAGCAAGGCCGGGTAGATATAGGCACAAAACAAGGGCATGCACGAAGACGTGATGGCATACGTGCCGGCGCCATGCGTGATGATGCTGACCATGATCAGCAATAGCGGAATAGGCTCGGCGGGATTCAGCACCAGCAAGGGAAGCACGCCCCACACCAAGCCCGCGCTGATAAAGACGCCGGCCAGCGTGGTGAACCACGTGGCCGCTCGTAATGGGCGCGACCGCATGCGCCGCAACACGGCAATGGTCACCACGTTGAGCGTCCAGCTGCAGGCCAGCCACACATAGCCGATGGGGTTGCCAAACAGCATATGCAATACAACAGCGGCTAGCAGCCCCAGGGCGCTTGCCCCCACGATGCCGCCGCCCAACAGATGATCGACGATCAGCTTGGCCTGCTCATTGAACAACCTGTCCGCCGGTAACCGCCAGGGATGAACCAACTTGCGCGTCGCAGCGCCGATTGCGGACATTCGCTCTCCTGAATCCTCGCATTCCGGCCCAGACTGTACCCGCACCGGCTTGCTGGCGGCACCCGGGATATTACGGTGGCGCATCCGCGATCAATCGGCCTTAGCAACCCTTAGCTACCGATAAAACGCCCCCGGCGACACGCCGAAGTGCTTCTTGAACATGGCCGCGAACGCGCTCTGGCTGGTGTAGCCATGTTCCAGCGCCACATCCACCACCCGCGCGCCACCTGCCAGGCGTTCCAGCGCCAGCAGCAGCCGCGCCTGCCGGCGCCACTGCCCCAGCCGCATGCCGGTCTGTTGTTGAAACTGCCGGTGCAAGGTGCGGGTGGACAGGTGCAGCCGGGCCGCCCATTCGTCCAGCGTCAATGCCGCATCCGGCTCGCGCATCAAGGCGTCGCAGAATTTCCTGAGCCGCGCGTCCGCCGGCATGGGCAGGTACAAGGGCAGCACCGGCAGGCTGCGCAATTCCTGCAACAGCAGGTGCAGCAGATGCCAATCGCGAGACCCGGGGCTGGGTGGGGCGGCAAGGTCAACGTCCACGGCCGCCACGATCAGTTCCCGCAACAAGGGCGAGATGTCCAGCACGCAACTGCGCGCGGGCAGGTGGGCGGTGGCGCGGCCGTCGACGAACACGGTGCGTACTCGCACCGCGCCGTGCATGCGGACGGAGTGCGCCACGTTGGCCTCTAGCCAGACCCCGCGCGTGGGCGGCACCACCCATCGGCCGCCTTCGGCGTCGATGGTCATCACGCCCTGGATGGCGTATAGCAATTGCGCACGGTCGTGGCGATGGGGCGCGATGACATGGCCGTCGGGGTAGTCCACCGCCAAGGCCGCGGCGGGCGCGCCGGAAGCCGCGAAGGTGGCGTCGAAGCGGGAATCTTCCATGTTGGCGGTTTTGTGAGATTGGCTGTTTTGCGATATGGGCAGTTTTGTGAGATTGGCAGTTTTGCGATAACTGGCGACATAGTAGCGCCAGACGGACGCCTGCCCGGGCGGCACCATGCAAGGCTCGTTCTGGAGACCTTCATGCCCATCACTTCCCTGCTCTTTCCATTCATGGCCATCGTGCTGTGGGCGGGCAACGTCATCGTGTCCAAGCTGGCCGCGTCCGCGATTTCCCCCACGGCCATCACCTTCTACCGCCTGATCCTGGCGCTGGCGCTGATGACGCCCTTTGTGCTGCCGTCGCTGCGGCGCAACTGGGCGTCGGTGCGGCCGCACCTGGGCAAGATGGCAATCAGCGGCTTGCTGGCCATGGCGCTGTTCCAGAGCCTGTCGTACCGCGCGGCAGAAAGCACCACGGCCACCAACATGGCCATCGTCACCGCGCTGGTGCCCTTGTTGACGGCGATACTCAGCGTGATCGTGCTGGGCGAAGCGGTGACGGTGGGCATGGCGCTGGGCGGCGTGCTGTCGTTCACGGGCCTGTTGTACGTGGTGGGCCAAGGCGACATCGCCGCCATCGCGCGCAACGGCGTCCATGTGGGCGACCTGCTGATGCTGCTGGCGTCCTTGTCCTACGCGCTGTATGGCGTGCTGCTGCGCCGCTGGCGCCTGACGATTCCGGCATGGCAGGCGGTGTACCTGCAAGCCGTGGCCGCACTGGTCTTCATGCTGCCCTTCTTCCTGATGCTGCCGGCGGGCGCGGCGTCGCTGGACGCGCGCACCTTGCCGCTGATTGCCTACGCCGGCATCGGCTCATCCATTCTGCTGTCGTTCTTCTGGATTCAAGGGGTGAAGCACCTGGGGCCGAACCGGTGCAGCATCTTCATCAATCTGCTGCCCGTGTTGACGGCCGTGCTGGCCGTGGCGATGTTGGGCGAACAGATGCACGCCTATCACGTCATCGGCGGCAGCATGAGCTTGATAGGCGTGCTGATCGCGCAGACGGTGCACAAGCCGCTGCACGCCGCGCGCGCCCTGGCCTGATCAGAAGTCCACCGTTGCCGACAGCAGCACCGTGCGCGGCGCGCCGATGGTCAGGCCGTTGGACGAGGCCGACGCCCAGTAGGCTTTGTTGAAGACGTTTTCCACGGTGGCGCGCAGCGTGACGGGCGTGTTGCCGGCGCGCCAGGCGTAACGCGCACCCAGGTCCACGCGCGTCCACGCGGGGATTTCCTGCGTGTTCCTGGCGTCCAGATATTGCGAGGTGGTGCGCAAGGCGCGCGCCGACACGGTCAGGCCGGGCGCGAACGGGGTGTCCCATTCCACGCCCAGGTTCATGCTGTAGCGCGGCGTGCCGGGGGCCACGTTGCCCTCGGTCGTGGCGTTGCCGGTTTTGGTGAGGCGGCCATCCAGGTACATCACGCCGGCCAGCAGGCGCACGTTGTTGACGGGCTCGCCGAACACGTTCAATTCCAGACCGCGATTGCGCTGCATGCCGTTGACGGCATACACACCGGTGACCGGGTCTGTCAGCCCACTCGGGCGGCGAATCTGAAAGGCGCTGAAGGTGGCGCCAATATCGCCGTAGTCCAGCTTCACGCCGGCCTCGACCTGCTCGGACTTGATCGGCGCGAACACTTCATTGGCGTTGACGGCGGTGAGCGGCGCGGTGGGGCCTTCGCTCAGGCCTTCGATGTAGTTCGCATACACCGACACATTCTGCGTGGGCTTGCCCAACAGCGCGATGGCCGGCGTGACTTTGCGCTTGTCGTAACGGCTGGTGCGGTTGCCGGTTTCGTCATACTGCTCGGTAACCACGCGCTGCGAGCGCGCACCCACCGTCAGTTGCAGGCGTTCGTCCCAGATCGACAGCGTGTCCGCCAAGGCCACGCTGGTCAGCCGGGATTCGCCGGATTTGGGAATGTCGGTGTCCAGCCCCGCAAGGGAAGGCGCGGACGTGGGCAGCGGCGTATAGAGGTTGGAACGGACGGGGTCGAAGTCGTAGCTTAGGTTGCCGAAGGTCTTCCGGAATTGCGTGGCGCTTAGCGATACGGCGTGCGACACCGCGCCAGTTGCAAAGCGGGTGCGCGCGCCGATCTCGCCGGTATGCACGCTTTCGTCGCGCAGGAAATACGTGGGGCTGGCCGAGAAATTGCCGGCCGCATCGCGCGTGGTGACGTTCATGCGCAGGAATTTGTAGTCGCCGTCGCGCGCGCCAAACGCGCCATAGACCATCGTGCGGTCGGTGATGTCGTGTTCGGCGCGCAAGGCGATGTAGGTGTCGCGGGAATTGGCGTAGGTCCAGTCGGGCGCGTAGCCACGGTCGACGCGCTTGGCGTCCGGCACGGGCACGCCCGCCGCCACGCCCACGCGCTCCTGTGGGGCGTCGACCTTGCGGTCTTGATGGCCGACGTCCGCCGACCAGCGCGTGCGTTCGCCCCGGTAGTCCAGGCCCAGCGTCATCAGGCCGCGCGTGGTGTGTTGCGAGCCCACGCCCGTGTCGCCACCCTTGTAGGCGCCGTTGACGCGAATGCCCAGTTCGCCCTTGTCGCCAAAGCGTTGGCCCAGGTCCACATGGCCGCCCGCCACGTTGTGCGTGCCGTAGCTGGCGGTGACTTGCCGGGTGGGCGTGTCTTCCGCCCGCTTGGGCACCACGTTGATCGCGCCGCCCACGCCGCCCGACGGCGCCATGCCGTTGAGCAAGGCGTTGGGGCCTTTCAACACTTCAACGCGTTCAAGGCTTTCCACGGCCAGCGCGTAGGTGGGCAAGACGCTGTAAAGGCCGTTAAAGGCAATGTCGCTGTTCAGGACCGGAAAGCCCCGAATGGAAAACTGGTCGAAGCGGCTGGTCCGGGGGTTGGTGTTCTGCACCGAGGCATCGTTGGACACCACGTCGGCCACGCTCTGCGCTTGTTGTTGCTGCATCAGGGTGCTGGTGTACGCCGTTACCGAAAAAGGCGTGTCCATGATGCTTCGTTCGCCCAGCATGCCGACGCTGGCGCCGCTGGCCACCTGGCCGCCGGCAAACGCGGGCATCAAGCCGCCGGTGTAGGCGCCCGTCACCGTTACCGCTTCCAACTGGGTCACCGCATTGGAGGGCACGGCGGACAAGGTGTATTCATTGGTTCCGGCCGGAACGGCGCGCAGGCCCGAACCCGACAACAGCGCGGCAAAGCCATCCGCCACCGAGTAGTTGCCGTTCAGCCCCGATGACTGCATGCCTTGCACCAGCGTGCCCGGGAAAGACAAGCGCACGTTGGCCTGGGTGGCGAATTGCGACAAGGCCAAGCCTAGCGGGCCGGCGCCAATGCGGTAGTCGCGGGTGACGGACTGGGTGGCGGGTGCCTGGGTTTGCGCCATCGCACCGACGGGCAGCAATACCGAAAAGCACAGCAGCACGGCCGCGCGGACCGGGGAAGAACGGAATTGGGACATGAAGAAAGCACCGCGGGTAGAGTTTCGGGAAACGGACAGGGGTCACGTCGCGGCCCGATCCCGCCAGGGTTTCAGGGCCTCTATCCTGTACACCGAACGACGCGGAAAAAGATGCCAACGAGAATGCGGGGGAATGGCGGCTATGCGTCGCGCGCCTGGATCTGCACCCAGTACCGAGTGCGCGAGGCCACGCGCACCGGCAGCGTGCGGGCCAGTAACGCCAGGCTGGCGTCCGTGTCCCGCAGGGAAAACGAGCCGTACACGCGCAAGTTCGCGACCTCGCTCGTGCAGTGCAAAAAGCCCGGGCGGTAGCGGGCCAGGGCGCGCGTCCAGTCGGCCAGGCGCATGTTGTCCGCCGTCAGAATGCCGCTGGTCCATGCGGGTGAGATTTCTGGCAGCGCCGTATCGGGCTGCGTCATGGCGGTATTGAACCTGGCCTGCCGACCCGCGCGCACGATCTGGCCGCCGCCCTCTTTGGGGCGTACGTCCACCGCGCCTTCGTAGACGTCAACCAGCGCGTCGTCTTGTTCCAGGCTGACCGTGAACTGCGTACCGATAGCCTGCACGATGCCCATCGGCGTCTGGACAAAAAACGGACGCGCGGGCACGTGGGCATCCCGCGCCGTCGCCACGAAGATCCGGCCCGCCCGAAGCGACAGCAAGCGTTGCGAGGCCGAGTAGCGGACGTCTACCCGCGTACCGGTATCCAGCGTCATGCGCGTGCCATCCGCCAACGTTGCCTGCCGGATCTGGCCAGTGCCGCTTTCCAGGTCCGCTTGCATG
Organism: Achromobacter spanius; assembly: GCF_003994415.1. Classification (NCBI taxonomy): domain Bacteria; kingdom Pseudomonadati; phylum Pseudomonadota; class Betaproteobacteria; order Burkholderiales; family Alcaligenaceae; genus Achromobacter; species Achromobacter spanius. The sequence continues at coordinate 5,506,964 of NZ_CP034689.1, forward strand.
GCTCGCCACGCCGTGTAAGCCACCGGACCCGCGACCGCCAGCCCCAGCAGGCGAGCCGCCAGACGCCGGCGGTCCGGCTTGGCCAGCCCCTTCAGCGCATGCGCGCGCAGGGGGTGCGGCACTTGCCCAAAGGTACCCAGCACGCGTTCGGCCCGAGCCCATGCCTGCGCATGCGCGGGGCTGCGGGCAATCCAGCGGGACAGGGCCTGCAAGCTGGCGGGGTCATCCGGGGCATCGTGCAATCGGGCCATCCAGCCCGCCGCTTCGGCCAACAGCGCATCCGGAATGTGCGGCGCGTTCATGGATCGATGGCGGTCAGGCACGCCAGGTACGCCTGCTGCATATGGCGGTTGACCGTGCGCACCGACAGGCCCGTGGCGGCGGAAATCTGCGCATACGTCAGGCCGTCCAGTTGCGACATGAGGAACACGCCACGCACCCGCGCCGGCATGGCGTCCAGCATGCGGTCGATGCAGTACAGCGCTTCCAGAATCAAGGCCCGGCTTTCCGGAGACGGCGCGGTGTCGGCGGGCAATGCGGCCACCGATTCCGCGTAGGCCTGTTCCACGCTGCGATGCCGCCAGAAGTCAACGACCAGGCCTTTTGCAACGTGGGTCAGGAAGGCGCGCGGCTCGGGCATTTCCAGCGGGCGGTTGCTGGAATAGACGCGCAGGAACGTGTCGTGGGCCAGGTCCGCCGCATCCCAGGCGTTGCCCAGCCGCTTGCGCAGCCAACTGTAGAGCCATTGATGGTGGTCGGCGTAAAGGCCGCTAAGGGCCAGCCGACGAGGCGCGATGGATTGGGACATGGGAGCGGGAGGCGGCGCGGAATGTCGTATTGATAATGAGTAACGTTAATAATAACGGAAACCCATGCCGCTACCCCGGTTCATCCGAACAGATTGATCCAGCCCATGGCCTCGCCGATGAACAGCATCTGGGACATCAACAGCAACGCCACCCACCCCCAGCGCCACGGGCGCATGCCTGTCCAGGCTTCACGCGAGGGCGCGACCGGTGCACCGGCATGCCCGGCCTTTGCCCTGAGCGCGGCGCTGCCGCCCGCGATGCGCAGGCCGTAAAGATAGGCGCCAGTCAGGCACAGCGTGGTCAGCGCCGCGCCGAAGATGAACCACACCGCGCGCACGGGCCACGGCCCGAACGAGCCGAAATGCAGCGGGTCCGCCATTTCCGACAGGCGCTGATGCGGGCCGAGATCGGCCGCGCTGCGGCGGGCGACGGCCTCATCGGACAAGGGCAGCCGGATGGCGTTGGCCCGGTCGCGAACCAGCCACGCCTGCGTCTGCCCTTCCACCTGCCCGGCCCGGCCATCGGCATCCAGCCGCAAGACACGGATGTCCAGATCGGGCCAGGCTTGACGCACGCGCGCCACGGCCACGTCCAGCGTCTTGGCCGTAAACGGCGCGGCGGCGCGTGGCGCGTCCGGGGTGGTGATGGCGGGCAGCGGCGGCGCATGCCCGCCCAGCGATTCCACCAAATACCACAGCCCGGTCAACGCAATCAGGGTGCTGAACCACAGGCTCCACACCGCCAGCAGCCGATGCGTATCGCCCCAGGTCAAGCGACGTTTTCCCCGCCGTGGCCACGCCAGAAAACCCCGCCACCAACGCTTGTAGACAACCAGCCCCGTCGTGATCAGCACCAGCAGCGGTATCGACAAGGCCGACACCAAGGGCACGCCATAGCGCGTGGGCAGAAACAGATGTCGGTGCGTGTTGCGCAGCCAACGCTGCAGGCTGAACCAGGACGTATCGCCGGTGACAATGGCGCGGTACGGGTCGATCCATACCAAGCGTTGTTCCCCTTGTGACGTGCGCATCAAGGCCCGGGCGGCGAAGTGGGAAGCGTGGGCGGCAGTGACGGATTGCAGCGTCCAGCCCGGGCGCGCCGCTTGCGCGGCCTGGACCATGTCACCCCAACTTGCGCGCTGCGCGGCCGGATCAACCCGCATCGCGGGCTGCGCCAGCCAGTCCAGCTCGGTGGAAATGACGGCCAGCGTGCCGGTCAGGCAGATGAACGCCATGAAGAGGCTGAGCTTCAAGCCCGCCCAGCTATGCAGCGCGAACCACCATTTGCGGTGGGAGGGGCCGGTGGATAGCTGGCGTGAAGTCGGGCTGGGCGGAGTCGAAGGGGATTTCATGCGGGCACGAGTGACTGAGGGCACCGGCGAAAAGCGGGGGCTCATATCAAGGTCACCGTCCAACGGCGAAAAAGATGCCAACACGATCCCAACGTAATGGCGAACCCATCGCGCCAAAGGAAAAACCTATAGGCGCATAGGAAAGCAGTATTTGAATTGATCTGACCGCCTGCCTAGCATGGGTCCGCACGCATCACACACAAAAAAGTTCGCGCCAAGCGCGTCAATTCAGGGGAATTCGATGTTTGACCACAGTACAGCCCGTTCAGCCCGTTGCCTGCGCGCGGTCCTTGTCGGCGCACTGGCCTTTATCGGCCAGGCAGCCCATGCTCAGCCCGCCTATCCCGACCATCCCGTACGCTTGATCGTCCCGCAATCCGCGGGGTCCGGGGCGGACGTGGTCGCGCGCTTGTTGAGCGAAAAGATGGCAAGCGCCTTGGGCGCTTCTGTCGTCGTCGAAAACAAGCCTGGCGCGAACGGCATTGTGGCCACGTCTTATGTGGCCAAGGCGCCCGCCGACGGCTACACCCTGCTGTTGGCGGGTGTGTCCCAGATGAGCTTCAACCCCAAGCTGTACAAGAGCCTGCCCTACGACGCAAACAAGGATTTCACCTATATCGCGCCGGTGGTCGACACGCCCTTCGTCCTGGTCGCGGGAAAGAGCAGCCCCTACAAGAATCTGCCGCAACTGCTGGCCGCCGCCAAGGCCGCGCCGGACAGCATCACGTTCGCCAGCGCCGGGGCCGGCAATTCCACCCACTTGTCGACCGAGATGATCGCGGCAGGCGCCGGCATCAAGCTGCGCCACGTTCCCTACAAGGGCTCTGGCCCGGCGCTGAATGCCGTGATTGGCGGACAGGTCGACGTCATGACCAGCGTGCTGGGTTCCGCGTTGCCGCAGATCGAAGCGGGCAATGTGATTCCGTTGGCGATCCTGGCGGAGCAGCGCGCCAGCGACCTGCCCAATGTGCCCACCTTGAAGGAAGCAGGCATACAAGCCCCCGCCATGCCGGGCTGGTTCGCCTTGATGGGTCCGGCGGGAACCGACAGCGCCATCGTGAGCAAGCTGAACGGGGCGATACAGGCCGCCATTGCCGACCCGGCCGTCAACAAGCGACTCAAAGACCTGTACTTCGTTCCGATGCAAGGAAGCGCCGACGCCATGCGCGCCCGGGCAGAGGACGACGCCAAGGTATGGGGCGAGTTCATTGCCAGCACCGGCGTCCAGGTCGATTGACGCTGACGTACCGCGGCCCCGGCCCTTGCCCACGACACCTGGAGATTTCCAATGAAGACGCTACCTCTGCTCGCCGCCCTCGCCAGCGCCCTGACGATGCTCTCGCCGGCGCACGCGCAACAAGCCGCGGCTTGGCCAGACAAGCCCGTCCGGATCATCGTGCCGTTCGCGGCGGGCGGCTCGACCGACATCGTGGCACGCAAGGTGGCCCAACGATTGGGCCAACTGACGAACCAGCCGTTTGTCGTCGAAAACAAACCCGGCGCGGGAGGGACGCTGGGAGCCGCCTACGCGCGGGGGCAGCCGGCCGATGGCTATTCCCTGTTCCTGGGCACGGTCAGCACACAGTCCGTTGCGCCGTTCCTGTACAAGACCCTGCCCTATGACCCGCTGAAGGACTTTCGAGGGCTGGCGATGATCGCGTCCGTTCCCAACGTCGTCGTCGTCAACAAGGACCTGAAGCTGCACGATCTGAAAGGGCTGATCGCCACGGCCAGAAGCAAGCCGGGCGGCCTGACGTATGGGTCCAGTGGCCTGGGCTCGTCCAACCATTTGGCGACCGAGGCCTTGCGCGCCAGCCTGGACATTCCCGTGACCCATGTTCCCTATCGAGGCTCCGGCCCCGCCTTGACCGACACGATGGCGGGGCACGTTGACTTCATGCTGGACGTGGCAATGACGTCGTTGCCTTACATCAAGCGTGGCGACCTCAACGCTGTTGCCGTCACGTCCAGGCAACGCCTGGATGTCTTGCCCGACGTGCCTACCGTTGCCGAACAAGGTTTTCCGGACTTTGAAGCGCTGGGATGGTTCGGGCTGTTCGCCCCCGCGCAAACCCCCGAAGACGTTGCCGCCAAAATCGCGGGCTTAGTGCGTCAAGTCGTCACCGAGAAGGAAATGACCGCCTACTTCGAAGTGCAAGGCGCCACCGCCAGCGGCGTCACGCTGAAGGACTTCGATGACATCGTCGCCGCCGACCGCGCCCATTGGGGCAAGGTCGCGGAACTGGCGAAGATCAAGCCTGAATAGCAAGCGGCGCGTCGTCAGTTTTTCCAGCTTACGCCCGCCCATCGCCCCGTCTCCACCAGGTCGCGCGCGACGTCTATCAAGGTCTGGTGGATGTGCGTGCAGACCACGCTTTTTTCGGTAGACAAGGACATGCAGACCGACACCCTGCGGCTGAACGCCTTGTCTGCAATTGGCGTGGACACGATCCGGTCGGACTCGGCCTCCGGCCCCACCAGCGCGGACGAAGGCAGCACGGTCCAACCTTTGCCCGCGCGTACCAAGCCAAGCAACACCGACACCGCGCTGGTTTCCGCAACCAACGTCAAGGGCAAGGCGTCGTCCGCGAACGCGCGCGCGGCCAGCACACGGATCGAATTGGGAAAGCTGGGAAGCACCAGGGGCAACTCCGCCATGCGTTGCAGCGATATCGCATCCACGCCCAGCGCGGGTCCGACCAGATACAGGTTTTCGACCAGCAGCGGCGTCGTGGTCATGCGAGCCGGCTGCGGCTGGACGTCCATCGCCACCGCGATATCCATGCGGTGCAGGGAAACCGCCACGGCCAGGTCGGCGCTGCTTCCCTCGATCACTTCAAGCAACACCTCCGGATACCGCTGCGCCACCGCTTCAATCAGCGGCACCGCCAGCACGCGAGACGTACTGGTTGGCAGCCCGACCGTGACATGGCCCGCCGGTGTGTCACGCCCGTGCTTCAACGCGGATTTGGCCTCTTCCACTTGGCGCAACACCATCTTGGCGTGCCGGTACAAGAGCTTGCCCGCGTCGGTGGCGCGTACCCCGCCCGGGCCTCGGAGCAGCAAGGGGGTCTCAAACTCGCGTTCAAGGTTGGCCACGTGCTGGCTCAAGGACGGCTGTGCAATATGCAAGGTTTCGGCGGCGGCCGTAATGCTTTCCAGCTCGACGATGCGGGTGAAGTACTTGAGTTGTCGGAAATCCATCGGTAATTCCTATATCACGCTCGGATCATATTCAACGATGCGCTTGAATAGATGCCCCCTGCGCGTAATCCCTAGGAAATTTCAGCCTGGCACGCGCTGCGAGCCACATCGCTTTTTCCTATACCGATATCCACATTGCATATTGGTGCGGTCGATTGCACGTCAATAACATGGCTTGTGCAGTCGCTGCGGCCCCGTGTCCAGCGCATTTTTTTCACCAAGATTCCAAGGAAGTCCATGCCGTCGTACCCGAAAAACGAAGATGTGGCCTGGGTGGTCCCGCCGCAGGCCTACGCGGACACCCGACCCGGGATTTACGCGATCCCGACGCCGCGTTCCCGCTACCTGACGATGCGCGATGGCTGCCGCCTGGCAGTTGATATCTATGTTCCAGAAGGCACACCCGAACGCGGTGATGATCCGGCGCCCGCGCAGTTTCCCGCCATCGTGCTGTTCACGCCTTACTACCGCCGCTTCAAGCTGCACCCGGACGGAGTCGGCGAATGCGCGCCCAATACCGCGAAGTTCCGGGATTACTTCGTGCCGCGTGGATACGCCGTCGTCGTGATCGACGTGCGCGGCACGGGCGCAAGTTTCGGCACGCGCGACAGCTTCCGCTCGCCGCGCGAACGCGACGACAGCCGCGAAGTGGTGGAGTGGATCATCACGCAACCGTGGTCCAGCGGCGTTGTGGGCGCCACCGGCATCTCTTACCTTGGGGCCGCCTCTGATTTTCTGGCCAGCACCGGCCACCCGGCGGTGAAGGCCATCGCCCCATTGTTTTCGGTATGGGACACCTACACCGACAATTACTTTCCGGGCGGCATGCAGCTCAAGGCGCTGACGCAAAGCTACGACGACCTGATGGTCGCCCTGGACCATGACCGACGCGAGATGCTGCATCGGTTCGTCTACTACGCAAACCCGCACTTTGAAGGACCGCAGCCGGTAGACGAAGATCCGGAAGGCGAACTGCTGAAAACCGCCATCCAGGAACACCTGGCCAACTTCCGCCAGACGGAGTTCATGCCCGAGTTCCGCTTTCGCGAAGACCCCCTGCCCTACGATGCGCAGTTCAGCTCGGCAACGTTCAGCCCCTACAGCCTGGCCGAACAGATTCCCCCAGACGTGGCCGTGCTCTCGGTATCGGGCTGGATGGACGGTGGCGGCTACATGAACGGCGCTATTTCGCGCTATCTGACCTTGTCGAAAAACCCCAGCCACCTCTTGCTTGGCCCCTGGGACCATGGCGCGCGCATTGATGTGTCACCGTGGCGCACGACGCAGATGGCGGACTTTCCCTGGCTTGCCGAAATTCTGCGGTTCTTCGATCACTATCTGCTGGGCAAGCCAACGGGCCTGGATGCCGAGGCGCCGATCCACTACTACGCGCTGCACTCGGAACAATGGCGTAGCGCCGCGCAATGGCCGCCCTACGACCAGGGCAAAGACAGTTCTCTGTACCTGGCACCCGCCTTGGCGCTTGAGACCGCCCCGCCGCCCAGCCCATCGCATCAAGCCTATCAAGTGGACTTTGCCATCGGTACCGGCGCTGGCACCCGCTACGAGCGCATTGCCGCCATCAACAGCACCGAGTATTACCCTGACTGGCAAGGACGCGGCGACCGCATGTGCAGCTTTACGTCCGCGCCGCTGGAGGCGGCGGCGGAATTGGCGGGCCACGCCGTGGCGGACCTATGGGTCAGCAGCAGCGAGCCCGACGCTGCCCTGTTTGTCTACTTGACCGAAATCGAGGCCGACGGCACCGAACGCTATGTGACCGAAGGCCTGTTGCGCCTGCTGCATCGCAAGACTTCACCCTGCCCGCCGCAATACAAGACCACATGGCCCTTTCGCACATTCAGCCGGCAAGATGCGCGGCCGCTGACGCCGGGGAAATTCGAGCGTGTCGAGGTTCCCCTCTTGCCCACCGCCTGGCAATTCCAGCAGGGCAGCCGCATCCGGGTATCGATAGCCGGCGCGGACAAAGACCACTGCGGGCAGGTTCCTCACGGCCGCCCCCCGCTGTTGAAGATCGGCACGGGCGGCGATCATGCTTCACGCATCGACCTGCCGCTTGCGCCGGTTCCACCAGGCATGGCCAGCAATGAGGCGAAGCCATGACCGCGCCGTTCAGCTTGTCTCAATCGGAAATCGACATCCTTCGCGCCGCGCTCTCTCACACCAAATCCGCGGAAGAGCCCGACCCCTTGCTTGCCGCGTTGGACGGCATTGCGCAGCGCGCGGTCGGCCACCGTTTGTTCACCGCCTTGCGTTATGACCTGACGGCCGGCACCGCGCATCGCCTGTACAGCAGCGCCCCCGACCGTTATCCAGCCAGCGGCACCAAGTTGATAAGCGCGGCGCCGGCCATGCAGAACATGCTGGCCACGGGCAAGCCCTTGCTCACGCCCGACGCGAATGCGGTTCGCATCAACTTCCCCGACGCCGACGCCATCTTTGCCTTGAATTGCCAGAGCGTACTGAACATCCCGGTATACGGCCGAGGCCGCCTGCTTGGGCAGATCAATCTATTGCACGCGGCGAATCACTACACGCCCGCGCACACCGACTTCTGCGCCGGCTTGGCGGTCATCGCTGCTACGGCATTCCTCTGATCAACGGCCCCCGTCAGGCGGCACCGGCGCCCCATCCACCAAACGCCAGATGCCCAACGGGTTGTCTTGTTGCACGGCCTCCGGCCGCAACGCATCCGGCAGATCCTGATAGCACACCGGTCGCAAGAACCGGGCGATGGCCGTTGCCCCAACAGACGTGTGCATGGCATTCGACGTGGCCGGGTACGGGCCGCCGTGCACCATGGCGTGGCTGACTTCCACGCCCGTGGGAAAGCCATTGGCCAGGATGCGGCCGCACTTGCGTTCCAGCACGCTTAGCAAGGCGCGGGCGGGGGCATGGTCGGGCGCGTCCAGTTGCAGCGTGGCCGTCAACTGGCCTTCCAGGTGCTCGGCCACGTCCAGCACTTCTTGCCAGCCTTGCGCACGAACGATGACGGAGGCGGGGCCGAACATCTCGGCCTGCAAGGCCTCGTTGTTCAACAGATTGCGCGCGCTGGTCACGTAGAGCGCGGCCTGCGCCGCATTGGCTTGTTCGCGCGCGGCACTGCCGTTTGCCACGGCTTCAACGCCCGGCACGGCCTGGACCTGCTGGCGGCTGCGGTTGTACGCGGCGCAGATGCCGGGAGTAAGCATCACCTGCGCGGCCTTGGAGGCCAGCGCGTCGCTGGCGGCGGCAATGAATCGATCCAGCTCTGGCCCATCGATGGCGATGACCAGGCCGGGGTTGGTGCAGAACTGGCCCGCGCCCAGCGCGAGTGAATCCACGAAGCCTTGCGCGATGGCCTGCCCGCGCGCCGCCAGCGCGGCGGGCAGCACGAACACGGGGTTGATGCTGCTCATTTCCGCATACACGGGGATGGGTTCGCGCCGCTGGTTGGCAATGTTGACCAGCGCCAAGCCGCCTTGCCGGGAGCCCGTGAACCCCACGGCCTTGATGGCCGGATGCGCGACCAGCGCTTCGCCGATGGTTCGGCCCGCGCCGATCAGCAAGGAGAACACGCCTTCAGGCATGCCCGTGCGTTGCGCGGCTTTTTGCACGGCGCGGCCCACCAGTTCAGACGTACCCAGATGCGCGCTGTGCGCCTTGACGATGACCGGGGCGCCGGCCGCCAGAGCGGATGCCGTGTCGCCGCCCGCCACGGAAAACGCAAGCGGGAAGTTGCTGGCGCCGAACACGGCCACCGGCCCAAGCGGAACTTTTGCCTGGCGCAAATCCGCGCGCGGCAGCGGCTGACGCTCGGGTTGGGCAGTGTCAACAATGGCGCCCAGAAAGTGGCCGTCGCGCACCACTTGGGCAAACAGACGCAGTTGGCCGATGGTGCGGCCACGTTCACCCGTCAGCCGCGCCACGGGCAAGCCGCTTTCCTGGTGAGCGCGCTGAATCAGCGCGTCGCCCAGCGCCAGGATTTCATCGGCGATCGCCTCCAGGAATTCCGCGCGGCGAGCCAGCGGAAGATGGCGATACGGGTCGAAGGCGGCGGCGGCCAACGTGGCGGCGCGCTCCACGTCAGCATGCGTACCCAGGCCGAAGCTTGGTTCCGCGATGTCGGCATTCAAGGTGGGGTTGAAGGCGCATTGCGAACCGGCGGTGCCGCGCACGGCGGCGTGACCGATGAGCATTTCTCCAGTGATCTGCATGATTGAATTCCTTGGATAAAAGTCAGATGGGATGAGGGGTCGACACGCAGGGATCAATCATCCAGCGGCTGTCCGCTGCGATCACGCGCCACCGCCACCGCAATGATGGACACCGCCGCGCACGCCGCCAGGAACAGCACCACGGGCACATAGCTGCCGCTGTAGTAGGCGACGAGCGCCGTGGCGATCAGCGGCATGGGGCCGCCCACCAGCGCCGCGCCAATCTGATAACCCAGCGACATGCCGGTGTAGCGGATGGCGGGCGGAAAGGCTTCGGCCAACAAGGTGCCGATCATGGAGCCGTAGCTGGCCCAAATGACGCCGAAGCCCACGGCGATGGCCAGGCCCGCCGCCCACACCGACTTCTGATCCAGCAGCCAGAAGTACGGAAAGATCCACAACAGAAAGGCCACGCTGCCGCCGATGAACACCTTCTTGCGGCCGATGCGGTCAGACAGATGACCGAAGAACAGCATGCACGGAAACGCGATCAGGGCGCAGACCAGCACGATGTTCAGAATGGTCGAACGCGCGAAGCCGTGATCCATCATGTACGAGATGGTGAAGGTGGCGTACAGAAAAAAGGTGGACGTTTCCACGACCTTCGCGCCAATGGCGATCAGCACTTCGCGCCAGTGGTGCTGCAAGGTTTCCTTGAGCGGAATGCGGGCGCTGCTGCGCGTGGCCTGAATCTTCTTGAACGACGGCGTCTCGCCCACGGCGTTGCGAATCCACATGCCCACCATCACCAACACGATGGAACCCACGAACGGAATGCGCCAGCCCCAGGACTGGAATGCCTCTTCGCTCATGCTGGCGCTAAGCAGCGACGTGATGACGTTGCCCAGCGCCAGGCCCAACACCGCGCCAGTCTGCGGCACGGCGCCATAGAAGCCGCGCTTTTTGCGTGGCGAATATTCAACGGCCAGCAACACGCCGCCGCCCCATTCGCCGCCCAACGCCAGGCCCTGCATCAGGCGCAGCAGCGTCAGCAGAATAGGCGCAGCCAGGCCAATTTGCGCGTAGTTGGGCAACATGCCCATCAGCACGGTGGACAAGCCCATCATCGACAGCGTCATCGCCAGCGTCTTCTTGCGACCGATGCGGTCGCCGATGTGCGAGAAGATCACGCCCCCCAGCGGGCGCACCAGAAAGGCCAGCGCGAAAGTGGCCAGCGCCAGCATCTGACTGACCAGCGCGTTGTCACTAGGGAAAAACTGCTTGGCGAAAATAATGGACGACATGGTTCCGTACAGGAAATAGTCGTACCACTCGATGGTGCTGCCCACCGCGCTGCCCATGAGCGCGCGGCGACGCTCGGCATCAGGGACCAGGGGTTCTTTGTCGGCAGCGCTCAGGCTGGGGTTGGAACCACCAACGGACAGGGTGCTCATGTCTCCACCTATTTGGATTGTTTGGTTGTTTGTTTGTTTGAATGCATGTCGCCATCCCATGCGGATGCGGGATGGCGGTTAACGGCAACGCAGGGGTAGCCAAACGCGCATGCGCGCCAGGCGCGCACGTCTTACGTCGATGCGCGCAGCATCGCCACGTAGTCGTCGGCGCTGGCGTCACGCGGGTTGGTGCGGTGGCTGTGGTCGGCCAGGGCGCCCTTGACGATGCGTTCGTAAAGGTCTTCCGTGACACCCAGTTCGCCCAAGCCCGTCGGCAGATTCAACGCGCGGCTCTTGTTGGCCAGGGCCTCTTCCACCGACAGCGTTGCCGGCAAGCCCATGGCCTGCGCAAGCCGCGCGATCTTGTCTTCATGCGCCACGGTTTCCGCGCCACGGTTAAAGCGCACCACCGCCGGCAACAGAATGGCGTTGAGCGTGCCGTGATGCAGCTTGGGGTTGATGCCGCCCAGCGAATGGCTCAGGCTGTGCACGCAACCCAAGCCCTTCTGAAACGCCAGCGCCCCTTGCAAGGACGCGCTCATCATGTTGGCGCGCGCCTGCACATTGCCCGGCTCGTTGACCGCCACTTCAATGTGGCGCCACGCACGCCACAGGCCGTCCAGCGCAATGCCATCGGCCGGCGGGTTGAAGGCCGGCGCCAGAAAGGTTTCGATGCAGTGGGCAATGGCATCCATGCCGGTGGCGGCGGTCAGGCCCGCGGGCAAGCCCAGCGTCAATTCGGGGTCGCAGATGGCAACCTTGGGAATGACGTGGGGCGACAAGATGCCCACCTTGCGCCCATCGTCCAGGATGATGATCGCGCCCCGGCCCACTTCGCTGCCGGTGCCTGCCGTGGTGGGAATGGCGACGATGGGCGGCGTGGCCGCCGTGATGTTCTGCACCCCGCCTTCAATCAAGGCGAACTGGCGCAGCGGGCCTTCATGGCGCGCGGACACCGCCACGGCCTTGGCCAGGTCAATGGAAGAGCCACCGCCCACGGCGATGACGCCGTTGCAATCCGCCTGCTTCAAGCTGGCCACGCCCGCGCGCACCGCCGCTTCAGACGGGTTGGGCGGCGTGTCGTTGAACACGGCCAGGTTCGCATGGCCCAACGCCGACTTCACGCGGTCGACGATGCCAACCGCTTCCACGCCCCGATCGGTCACGATCAAAGGTTTGGTAATACCCAGGCGCTCACAGACCTCGCGCAGGTCCGCCAGGACGCCGGCGCCGAAGTGAATTTCGGTGACGTAATTGATCAGTGCCATGCTGCCTCTTTTCCTTGAAAACTTGGACCAGATAAGAAGGCTGAAGTCTAGGCATGGACGGCGGGTCGGTACACTGACGACTTTCTATACAGCTATAACTTTTATTCATGGCAAACGTTCCCCCCAGCCTGAATTCCGTCATGTCGCGGCTGCATGCCAAGCAGCTCCGGCTGCTGATCACCATTGAGGAATGCGGCTCGCTGCTGGCCGCCGCCGACAAGATCGGCTTGACGCAGCCCGGCGCCAGCAAGGCGCTGCGCGAGCTTGAGCAGACCTTGCAGGTGGAACTGTTCGCGCGCACCAACCGAGGGCTGATACCGACCGAGGCCGGCCTGTGCGCGCTGCGCTTCGCGCGCCTGATCCAGGCGGACATCAACAAGCTGCGCTTCGAACTGGACGCCATTGCCAGCGGCGCGGGCGGCCGCCTGGCCATCGGCACCATCATGGGCGCCGTGCCGCTGCTGACCGATGCCGTCACGCACCTGTTGCGCCAGCAGCCGCGCATGTCGGTGGAGATCGTGGAAGACACCAGCGAGACCTTGCTGGGCCTGATCGAACGCGGGCGACTGGACGCGGCCATCTGCCGGTCGTCCGTCGGGCGTAACCAGGAGCTGTACGAATCCACCGTCATCAAGCCCGAGTCGCTGGCCGTGATTGCCAACGTGCGCCATACCGCGATGGGCGCGGACGCCGTGGACCTGCGCGAATTGCAGGACAGCCGCTGGGTGGTCTATCGCGCGCACATGCCGATGCGCCGGCTGCTGGAACGTGAATTCCACGAAGCCGAATTGAATTTCCCCTTGCACCTGATCGAGACCACCTCGGCGCTGGCCACGCTGACGCTGCTAAGCCGCAACACGGATCTGGTCGCGCTGGTGTCCGAAGACGTCGCCAACTACTTCTGCCGCAACGGCTTGGTAGGCACATTGGCCTTGGCGCTGAAGTCACGCAGCGAGCCGTATGAACTGGTGTTCAGGAAAGGCGCGCCGAAAAGCCCGGCGTTGAGTCTGCTGGTAGAGGCGTTGATGCGGGATCCGCTTGAGGTACTGCGCGGGTCCGTGTTGCGGTTTGATGACCCGTTGTCGCCGGTCGGTGGCGGCGTGTGACGGCCAGCGCAATGGTCGTGCTCGATACCCCTCCAGCGGCAAGGTGATGACGCCCCGCTACACCCCCCCGCCCTGCCGCGCGCCCATCATCGAGCGCGACAGGCGGCTGGCCGTGGAAAGAATGGCCTCTTTATGGCCAAGCAGCACCGCTTCGTTCAAGCGCGAGATCGGGCCCGAGATGCAGATGGCGCCCAGCAAGGTCCAATTGATGCCATAGACCGGCGCGGAAATACTGGACACTTCGGCGTCGCGTTCGCCCAGCGAGATCATGTAGCCGGCGCGCCGCACGGCCTCGTACTCTTCGCCCGCTTCGCCCGAAAACGCCAGCAACACGCGGCCCGGACTGCCCAGGTTCAATGGCAACGCCGCGCCCACGCGCACGTGATGGCGGATGGACTTTGGCCCTTCCACACGCGCCATGCAGATGCGCTGATTGCCCTCGCGCACGTAGAACGTTGCGCTTTCCCCGGTTGCGCCCGACAGCTCTCGCAGTACGGGCTGCACCAGTTCCTGCACGTTGAAGGTGGCCTGATAGCAGGCGCCCAGCCAGCCGGCCGCCCGCGCCAGGCGCCATGTGCCATCCGCGCGCTGCGCCAGATAGTCGTCCATGGCCAAGGTGCGCGCCAGGCGCAACACCGTGGATCGGTGGCAGCCCGTGCGGCGGCTCAGTTCCGCCAGCGACAGGTGCGCATCGTCAATGCCGAAGGCTTCCAGGATGCGCATTGCCCGCCTGACCGCGACCACGCCTTCCTCGGGCGCACCGTCTTCGGGGGCAACGTCTTCGGTGATGCGCGCGTCCTCCATGGCGTCATCCATGGCGGCTTCCCGCTTGGTTTTATCCACTTTTCCGCCTTTCTTGCTGCCGCTTTTGCTGTCTCTGATATCGACCATGGTACGCAACACGTTTCGCTGCACGAACCTGGATTGTATTAGGCGGAACACGATCGCACAATGCGCGGATCAAAACAACGACTGGAGACAAACCATGAAAGTCATTGCGCGCGTGCTGTCTGGCTTGGCGCTTGTTTGCGTGGCGGGGTTGAGCGCCGCCCAGGGCTACCCCGACAAACCCATCCGCCTGATCGTCCCGTTTCCGCCCGGCGGCGGCACGGACGTGCTGGCCCGCGAAGCGGCGCTGAAGGTGGCAAAAAATACCGGCTGGAACATCGTCACGGAAAACCGCCCGGGTTCTGGCGGCAACATCGGCGTGGACGCCGTGGCCAAGTCGGCGGCCGACGGTTATTCGCTGGTGCTGGGCCAGACCAGCAACCTGGCCATCAACCCCACCCTGTACGCCAAGCTGCCCTACGACCCCGAGAAGGACCTGACCGCCATCGGCCTGGTCGCCGACGCGCCGCTGGTGTTGGTGGTGCCGGCCAATTCCCCGCTGAAATCATTCGACGACATGCTCGCGGCGGCGCGAGCCAAGCCGGAATTGCTGACCTACGCCAGCTCGGGCAACGGCACCGTGGCACACCTGGCCGCCGTGCAATTGCAGAATGCGGCGGGCATCAAGCTCACCCACATCCCGTACAAGGGCGCGGCCCAAGCTTCCAATGACTTGATCGGCGGGCAGATCGACATGTACCTGTCGTCGGTTCCCACGCTGATCGGCCACATCCGCAACGGCAAGATGCGCGCCCTGGCGGTGACCGCCGCGCAACGCGCGTCCGATCTGCCTGACGTGCCCACCATCGCCGAACGCGGCTATCCGGGTTTTGAAGCCGTGACCTGGTTCGGTCTGGCCGCGCCGGCCGGCGTGCCCAAGGAAATCGTGCAGCGCCTGAATGCGGAATTCAACAAGGCATTGCAAACCCCGGACCTGAGCCAGAAGTATCAGGAACAGGGCGCGCGCGTGCTGACAAGCACGCCTGAAGACTTCGCCAAGCTGATCCACAACGACCGCATCCGCTGGGCCAAGATCGTGAAGGATTCCGGCGCCCGCGTCGAGTAAGCCCCCATGTCCGTGCCCTATCCCTACTCTGCGGGCTTGGCGACTGCCGCCGTGGCGGTTCCCGACGGCGCTTGCGATTGCCACATCCACGCCTACGACGCGCGCTACCCCGCCGTGCCGGGCGCGCGGCTGTTGCCGCCGGACGCGACGATGCAGCAATACCGCGCCATCCAGGCCAGGCTGGGCACGCAGCGCGCCGTGTTGGTCACGCCGTCAACCTATGGCGCGGACAACCGAAGCATGCTGTCGGCCCTGGCCGAACTGGGCGAACAGGCGCGCGGCGTGGCCGTCATCGACGGCTTGGAAACCGACGCGCAACTGCAAGCGCTGCATGCGGCGGGGGTGCGCGGCATCCGGTTCAACCTGTCGCTGGGCGTGGTGAATGCCGTTGCTCAGATCGAACCATTGGCCGCGCGCGTGGCGCCGCTGGGTTGGCATGTCCAGCTACTGATGCCGCCAGACCAACTGGTGCAGATCAGCGACGTGCTGACGCGCCTGCCCACCCCGCTGGTCTTTGACCACATGGCGCGCCTTGCGCCGAAGCAGGCTGGCGCGCACCCGGCCCACGCCCTGATTCTGAAATGGCTGGGCGCGGGCCGTGCCTGGGTGAAGCTGTCGGGCGGCTACCTCGTCAGTGAACAGCGCTCGGTGCAAGACCCGGCGCTTGACGACCTGGCGCGCTCCTTCATCGACGCCAATCCCGATCGCGTGATCTGGGGCAGCGACTGGCCCCACGCCTCGGCATCGGCCGGGATGCAGCCCATGCCCGATGACGCGCACCTGCTTGAGCAGCTTGCTCATTGGACCCGAACGGACGCCACGCTGCACCGCGTTCTTGTGCATAACCCGGCGGCCCTCTACGGCTTTCCGGCATGAAAAAAATATTCAGGAGACAAGCATGACATTGACTGACACCCCCTCGTTTGCGCGCCGACGCTTCCTGGCGCTGGGCGCCACCGTGGCCGCCAGCGCCGCGTTCGGTGTGCGCGCCGCGCAAGACTGGCCCGCCGGCCAGACCATTACCTGGGTCGTGCCCTACCCGGCCGGCGGCAGCACCGACGTGCTGGGACGCGCGGTGGCCCAACAACTGGACGCGCTGCTTGCCACGCGCGTCATCGTCGACAACCGGCCCGGCGCCACCGGCACCATCGGTGCGGCCCGCGTCGCGCGCGCCGCGCCTGATGGCCTCACGCTGCTGGGCACCTCGATCGGGCCGCAGGCCATCGCCCCCCATGTGATGGGCAAGCTGACCTATGACCCGGTCGCCGACTTCGAACCCATCATCATGATCGGCACCATTACCCATCTGCTGGTGGTGGGCGCGGCCCAGCCCTACCGGACCGTGGCCGATCTGCTGGCCGCCGCCAAGGCCGCGCCGCAAAGCCTGGCCTACGCCTCGGGCGGCACCGGCACCATCCTGCACATGCAGGGCGAACTGCTGCAGCAGAAAACCGGTACGCGCTTTCTGCACGTGCCCTACAAGGGCGACACGCCCGCGCTGCAAGACACGCTTGCCGGCCAGGTGCAGTTTGCGTTCCTGCCGGCGGCCGCCGCGCTGCCGCATGTGCAATCGGGCGCGCTGCGCGCCCTGGCCGTCACGTCCGCGCAGCGCCTGCCCGTGCTGCCTGATGTTCCGACCATGCAAGAAGCCGGCATTCCCGATTTCGTGGCCGAGCAATGGCAGGCCGTCTTCGCGCCGGCCGGCACGCCCGCGCCCGTTATCCAGCGGCTTAACACCAGCATCGGCAAGGCGTTGCAAAGCCCGTCCTTGACGGAATTGGCGCAGAAGCTGGGCATCACGCTGGTCGGCGGATCGCCGCAGGTGCTGGACCAGACCCGCAAGGCCGACTTCCAGAAGTGGGGCAAGGTCATTCGCGATTCCGGCATCCAACCCACCTGACATTTCCCCCATTTTTTACACAGGAGCCGTTATGGCAAACCAGGACATCATCAAGGACTTTCCCCGCGTCGACGCCGATGTCGTGCGCCGCGCCGCGCAATTGCAACCCGCCATCCTTGCCGACGTGGCCGGCCGACGTGGCGCGCTGCATGGCCGGATCCGGCCGCTGGATCCGGCCATGAAACTGGCCGGGCCCGCGTTTACCGTTGAAGTCCGGCCGGGCGACAACCTGATGATTCACGCGGCGATCTCGCTGGCCAAGCCCGGCGACGTGCTGGTCATCGATGGCAAGGGTGACCTGAGCGCCGCGCTGATGGGCACCATCATGATGAACGCCTGCCGTCAGTTGGGGCTTGCCGGCGTGGTGATCGACGGCGCCGCGCGCGACACCACCGAGATCATCGAAATGGGCTACCCGGTGTTCGCCGCCGGCGCCAACCCCAATGGCCCAACCAAGAACGTGCCCGGCCGCATCGGCCACCCGGTATCCGTGGGCGGCGTCACCGTCCACGCCGGTGACTTCATCATCGGCGACGCCGACGGCTTGGTGGTCGTGGAACGAGAAAAAATCGAAGGCCTGCTGCCCGCCGCCGAAAAGAAGGTGCGCGACGAAGCCGCTCGTATCGCCGCCATCCAGGCCGGCGACACCGAAGCCAAATGGCTGACCGCCGCTTTGCGCAGCGCCGGCGTGTTGAAGGAAGGAGAGTCGCTGTGAATCCCCCCGCCGCCGCGAAGCCAGCGCTACTTGTCACCGCGGCTGACCTGGCCCCGAGGCCCTGGCGCTGTTGGAAGGGTTCAACATTGTCTATGCGGGCAAGACACCGACCGAAGACGACATCGTGGCGCTGTGCCGCCAGCATGATCCCGTGGCCATCATCGTGCGCTACAGCAAGGTCGGCGCCGCCGCGATGGACGCCGCGCCGTCCTTGCGCGTGATCTCCAAGCACGGCAGCGGCACCGACACCATCGACAAGGCCGCCGCCGCGCAGCGCGGCATCGACGTGGTGGCGGCGGCGGGCGCCAATGCCGCCGCCGTGGCCGAACAAGCGCTGGCGCTGCTGTTGGGTTGCGCCAAGTCCCTGGTGACGCTGGACGCGCGCATGCGCGGCGGCCATTGGGACAAGTCCACGCACAAGAGCATGGAGCTGGACGGCAAGACCATCGGCTTGATCGGGCTGGGCGCCATCGGCCGCCGCTTTGCAGCCATGGCGCACGGCATGAACATGCGAGTCGTCGGCCACGATCCCTATGCGCAAGACCTGCCTGCCTACATCGACACCGTGCCCTTGCATCAGCTCTGGCAGGAAGCCGACGCCATCTCGCTGCACTGCCCGCTAACGGATGAGAACCGTGGCCTGATCAACGCCGACACGCTGGCACAGTGCCGGCCCGGCGTGATCCTGGTGAACACCGCCCGAGGCGGTCTGGTGGACGAAGGCGCGCTGCTGGCCGCCGTGCGGTCCGGCAAGGTCGCCGCCGCCGGCCTGGACAGCTTCGCCGTCGAACCCATGACGGCCGGCCACCCCTTCCAGCATGAACCGCGCATCGTCCTCAGCCCGCACATCGGCGGCGTGACCCGCGCCGCCTACGTCAACATGGGCGTGACGGCGGCGCGCAATGTGCTGGCGGTGCTGGCCCGCAACACCAGCGCAGCCTAAGGAGCCACAACATGCCGCAACGTTGGAAGCACGCGCCCGCCAACAGCAACTGGGGTGAGTTCGGCCCGGATGACCAGCGTGGCCGCATGAACCTGGTTACGCGCGCCAAAGTTCTGCAAGGCATTGCCGAAGTTCAAGAGGGCAAGACCTTCTGCCTGTCGCTGCCGCTCGACTTGCCCGGCGGCACGGCGTTGAACCCCAAGCGGCTGCCGACGCAGCGATACGCCACCTTGCGCGACGGAAAAAGTGCAGGCGCGCAAGGCTACTGCTGGTCCTATGCATCTGAGGACCCGCTGCTTACCGATGTGGTCTGCGACGACGTACTGCTGATGAACACGCAGTACTCCACCCAGTGGGACAGCCTGGCGCATATGGGCAGCCGCTTCGATGCCGATGGCGACGGCGAGGCCGAAGCCGTGTTCTACAACGGTTTTCGGGCGGGCGTGGAGATCATGGCGGCGCGGCCCGACCCGCAAGCCAGCGCTGACTGGGCCCGCTATCCCGGCCCCAACGCCAGCGCGCTGGGTATAGAAAACCTGGCCGAGCACGGCGTGCAGGGCCGCGCGGTGCTGATCGATCTGGAAGCGCATGTCGGCCGCGAGCGTACCGCCATCGGGTATGAACGGCTCATGCGCATCATGCAGGCCGATGGCGTCGTGGTTGAAGCCGGCGACATGGTTTGCCTGCACACCGGCTTTGCCGACATGTTGATGGCCATGAACGGGCAACCGGATGTCGCGCGTCTGCATGCAAGCGGCAGCGGTCTGGACGGGAATGACCCCCGCCTGCTGCAATGGATCGTCGAGTCGCGCCTGGCCTGTTTGATCGCCGACAACCCGGCGGTGGAACTGGTGCAAGCCATCAACCTGAGCGGCGCGTCCACGCCCTTGCGCCGCCCCCGCCTACCGCTGCACGAGCACTGCCTGTTCAAGAACGGCATTCATCTAGGTGAACTGTGGTGGCTGACGCCGCTTGCGCGATGGTTGCGCGCCCACGGCCGCCATCGCTTCCTGCTTACCGCCCCCCCGCTGCGCCTGCCCGGCGCGGCAGGCTCCCCTGCAACCCCCATCGCCACCGTCTGATCCCGCGATTTTTTTAACAGGCACAGCAGCCGGCACAGGCCGCAAGCCAACCACGCACGAAGGAGACAAACGTGAAAACTTTTCGTACGCTTACCCGCCTACCTTCCCTTGCGCTGTCGGCGGCCGCGCTGACGCTATGCGCCAACGCAGCCCTTGCGCAGTACCCGGATCGCCCTGTTCGTATCGTCGTCGGCTTTTCCCCCGGCGGGCCGACCGACGTGGTCGCGCGCGCCTTCGCCGCCTATGCCGCGCAGGCACTCGGGCAGAGTTTCGTGGTGGAAAACAAGCCTGGCGCCAATACCATTCTTGCCGCCGAAGCCGTAGCCAAAGCCGCGCCTGACGGCTACACACTGCTGGTGGGCGCCACCAACCACGCCATGATCCCCGCGCTGTACAGCAGTCGCGTCAAATTCGACGCCTTGCGCTCGTTTACCCCCGTGTGCGCGGTAGCGGTCAGCCCGACAGTATTGGTGGTGGGTCCCGCCCTACCCGTGAAAACACTGGACGCATTTCTGGCAAAGGTGCGCGCGGAGCCCGGCCGCATTACCTATGCCACGCCGGGCACGGGCAGCTCGGGCCATTTCGCCACGGCGCAATTCCTGAACCTGACGAAGACGTCCATGAATCACATCCCCTACAAGGGCGCGTCGCAGGCCATTGCCGACCTGCTGGGAGGACAAGTCGATAGCTCGCTGGCCACGCTGGGTTCGGTACTGCCGCAAGTCGAACCCGGCAAACTGACCGCGCTGGCGGTGGCCGCGCCCCAACGCCTGCCGCAGCTACCGCAAGTGCCCACCTTTGACGAGGCGGGCGTCCACGGCTACACCGCCGACGCTTGGTATGGCGTGCTTGCGCCGGCAGGCCTGCCCCAAGACGTGCGCAACAAACTGGAGCAGGTGGCCCGGGATTTCGCCCGCGCGCCCGCCACCGCCAAGAGCCTGGACGCGCTGGGCATGCAGGCAAGCCAAACTTGCGGCAACGATTTCAACGCGCAACTGGCCAGCGAGATCGATGCGAACCGCAAGCTGGCCGAGAACCTGGGGCTAAAGGCCGATTGAGCCGGGCCCGGATATAAAAGCAAACAAAGAAAAAATACTCATCATCCAGAGGAAGACAAATGACGTTTCTTACCC
Source organism: Achromobacter spanius (assembly GCF_003994415.1). NCBI lineage: Bacteria > Pseudomonadati > Pseudomonadota > Betaproteobacteria > Burkholderiales > Alcaligenaceae > Achromobacter > Achromobacter spanius. The sequence goes on from NZ_CP034689.1 coordinate 5,528,040, forward strand.
ACCCCTACGCGCGCCGCAAGACCGCCGCATTGATCCTGGCCTTCGCCGCCCCGCTGCTGGGCATGTCCGTCTCTCACGCAGCGGACATCTGGCCCGACCGTGCCGTGCGTATCGTCGTGCCCTACGGGCCGGGCGGCGCGGTCGACGTGGCCACGCGCAAGATGGCGCAAATGCTATCCAGCCAGACCGGACAGAGCTTCGTCGTGGAAAACAAACCCGGCGCCACCGGCACCATCGGCGTGAGCCAGGTGGCACGCGCAACGCCCGACGGCTACACGCTGGTGGCCAACGACACCACGTATTCCTTGCTGCCGTACATCTTCAAGAAGCTGCCCTTCGACCCCGCAGAGGACCTGCAACCCGTCTCGGCCTTCGTCTTCGCCCCCATGGCCTTGGCCGTGTCGGCCGACAGCAGCAGCCACACACTTGACGACCTGATCGCGCAAGCCCGCGCCAAACCCAACATGATTACGTACGGATCGGGCGGGCCAGGCACTACCCCGCATTTCGCGGCCGAAGCGTTGGGCCTGGCGACCGGCGTGAAGTTCATGCACGTGCCGTTCAAGGGCGCGGCCGAGGCCACTCAGGCCGTGTTGGGCAAGGTGATCGATTTTCAGTTTGCGTCCACCACCGGGGTCATGGGGCCGGTGCAAGGCGGCCAGTTGAAGCTGCTGGCCGTCAGCGGTGACAAGCGCCTGCCGGTGTTGCCCAACGTGCCCACCTTTGCCGAAGCGGGCGTGAAGGACTTTGGCGTGGTCAACTGGACCGGCCTGTGGGCGCCAAAGGGCACGCCCCCGGACGTCACCGATCGGCTGCAACGCGAGATCGCCACCGCCATGGCTTCGGAAGAGATGAAAACGTTCGCCACCAAGATGGGCGCGGAGCCACGCGCCGCCAACGCCACGGAGTTTCGCGGCATCCTGGCCGATAGTGGCCAGATGTGGGGCAAGGTGGTCCGCAGCATCGGCTTCGACGCGAAGTAAACAAAGGAGGATTCGCCATGTTCTGCTTGCACGCCCCCGAAGTCGTTGACTTTCAGGTCTGGTCGGCCATGCCCGATCACTTGCGCCGCCTCCGGCGCAGCGCCTGGGCGGACGCCAACCGGGGCGGCATGCCGGTTGACTCCTTTCTTGAAGGGCCGGTCTTTGATGCGTCCGGCAACCTGTACGTCACGGACATCCCCTGGGGCCGCGTGTTCCGGATCACGCCGGACCGCGAATGGTCATTGGTGGCCGAGTACGACGGCGAACCCAACGGCATGAAGTTTCTGGACGCCGGCCGCCTGCTCATCACTGATTACAAGAACGGGCTGATGACGCTGGATATCGCGACCGGCGCCGTCACACCGTATCTTGAACGCCGCAACAGCGAACGCTTCAAGGGCGTCAACGATCTGATCTTCGATACCCAAGGCAACCTGTACTTCACCGACCAGGGCCAAAGCGGACTGCACGATCCCAGCGGCCGCCTGTACCGACTGCGGCCCAACGGCCAGCTAGACCAGTTGCTGGGCAACGTGCCCAGCCCGAATGGCGTGGCCTTGTCGCCCGACGAGCGCGTGCTGTACCTGGCCGTCACGCGCGGCAACTGCGTGTGGCGCGTGCCCTTGCTGCCCGACGGCAGCGTCAGCAAGGTCAGCCAGTTCTTTACGTCCTACGGCCCCAGCGGCCCCGATGGCCTGGCCGTCGACACCGAGGGCAACTTGCTGGTCTGCAACCCCGGGCTGGGCTATGTGTGGCTGTTGAACCATCGCGCCGAACCCAGCATCGTCTGGCGCAGCGTCACGGGCGCGTCCACCACCAACCTTGCCTTCGGCGGCGAAGACAGGCGCACGCTGTTCTGCACGGAATCGACCAGCGGCTCGATCCTTTTTGCGTCCGCGCCGCACGCGGGCCTGCCTCTGGCGCGCAAAACCTGAATGCGCCAAGCAAGAAGCGCCGCGCGACCCTTTGCGATTTGACAGTGTAAAACGACCGTTTTACATTGGACGCATGGATACCAAGACACAGCTGATCTCCACGGCGGAACATCTTTTCAACCGACACGGTTTCACGGCCACCGGCATGGACCGCTTGACCCAGGGCGCCGGCATGTCAAGCCGAACGCTCTACAAGCACGTCGGCAGCAAAAACGCGCTGATCGCCGCCGTACTCACCGAGCGCGACAAACGTTTCTTTTCGCAAATTCAAGAAGCAAGCAGCGTCGACGCAATCTTCAAGGCGCTGGAACACTGGATGAAAACCGAGGACAACCTGGGTTGTCTGTTCTTGCGTGCCTACGCGGAAACCGGTGGCGACACACCGGAAATTGCCGATGCGGTGTCCGCGCACAAAGCCGCTTTCTGGCGAAAGATTCGGGAAGTCGTATCGGCGGAAACCGGCGGCCGCAACGACCCGGTGCTGGCCGAACAGATCTTGGTCTTGTTCGAAGGCGCAACGGCCGCCGCCATCTATCGCGGCGCAAAATCCGTGAAGGCGGCACGCTTGGCGGCCATTGCCCTGGTTGAACGGGCGCGGCCATGAGCCTTGCGCTGAGTCCCGCCGCAACCTTGGGCGCAACAGGCTTTGCGCTGATCGCCGTCTGCTACGGCTTTGCCCGTTTCGCCTTCGGCTTGTTCCTGCCGCGGATCGATGCTGACTTGTCCTTGTCTTCGACGCTAAGCGGCTTGATCTCGGGTGGGGCTTTCCTGGGCTATTGCATCGCCATCGCGCTGTCGGCCTGGTTGACCGAACGGATCGGCCCCCGCGCTGTCGCCATCGGCGCGGCCCTGGTTGCGGCGGTGGGCATGGCCGGCATCGCCGCCGCGCCTTCGGCGCCCTGGCTGGCGGGCGCGGTCATGCTGGCGGGATCCAGCACGGGACTGGCCTCGCCTCCCTTGGCCGCAGCCGTAACCGCAGCGGTCAAGCCGAACCGGCAGAACGCCACCAACACCCTCATCAACGCCGGCACCGGTGCGGGCGTGGTGTTGTCCGGCCCGGTGGCACTGATGATGGGAGATCAATGGCGCCTTGCGTACGCGGGCTTTGCGGTGGCGGCGGTCGGTCTGGCGTTTGCCGCGGCGCTCTCCCTGCCGCGAGGCTCCCAGGCAGCCACGAACAATACCCATGGCTTACCGTCCCTTAACGGCGAGCTGCGGCGCTTGATCGCCGCCGCCTTCCTGACCGGCGCGGCCAGCACCGCGATTTGGTCTTTCGGAGCGCAACTGGTCGCGCTGCGGCTCGACTGGGGCAGCACTGGCGCGGGCCTGCTGTGGATCGCCATCGGGGCGGCCGGCATTGCGGGCGCGGGCGCGGGGCATCTGATTGCGCGGTTTGGCATGGACCTGGTCCATCGCGTATTCCTGGCGGCAATAGCGGCAGGCATGCTTATGATCGGCATCACAGGCACCTCGGCTGCCCTGACCCTGGGCGGCGGCCTGCTCTTTGGCGTCGCCTACATCATGCTTACCGGCGTCTATTTGCTATGGGGCGTCTTGGCGCTACCCGACCGGCCCGCCACGGGCGTGATGATCGCCTTTCTTGCGCTTGCGATCGGTCAGACCGCCGGGGCCGCCATCTTCGGACTGTTGATGGAGCATCTGACCCCCGATTACGCGGTGGTTATTTTTGCGTGCCTTGCTATCACGGCGGGATTGGCGCGGGCTGAAGAGGCAAATCCACAACCGTGTGTGGCGGGTCGATAGCGTGCGGCGCGGGAGGGATTGCTTGCTGTTGCTTCGGGTTGCCAGTCCCGCAGGGCAGCGTCGCGCTCAGCGCTTTCAAGACGAAAGAATCTACAACATGACTTGCATGAGCCGATGCTTTTTTCATTGAATCCGCGCCTTTCAACATTTGCTGAAGGGCGCACTTTCACTGAAATTAATGTGCAGTATCCAATCAGCTCTTCACCTCGCAGCCCACGTGTTAACGTAGCCGCCACCCCACAGCCCCACCCTACTCATGCAAAGCCGCTCTCTGCGCGCTTTCCTGGCGCTACACCAATTCGGCACCGTGACCGCTGCCGCGCAGGCCGTGCATTTGTCGCCCGCGGCCGTCAGTGTTCAGCTTCGGAACCTGGAAGAGGAGCTAGGTGTCGAGCTATTCGTGCGCACCGGCCGTTCCATCCTGTTGAACGACCGCGCGCATCAGCTCCTGCCCCTTGCCCGGCGGGTCTTGGACCTGGAAAGCGAGATGGCGTCGTTGGGCAATTCCAGCCGTCTCAAGGGCAGGCTGGCGCTGGGCATCATCACCAGCACATTAAGCGGGGGGCTGCCGGATGTGCTCAAGCGTCTGGGGGCCGAACACCCTTCCCTGGAATTGCGCATTACCGCCAAGCGGTCGCCAGACCTTGCGTTGCAGGTGGAAGCGGGCTTGCTGGATGCGGCGGTGATTTCAATGCCGCCGCCGCATTTTTCCACGACGCTTTGCTTTCACGAGCTGTATACCGAGCCCCTGGCGCTGGTCATGAGCGCCAAGCGCAATTTCACCAACGTCAAAGCCGCGTTGGAGGAATATCCCTATATCGCCTTCGACAAAACCACCTGGATCGGCAAGCAGATCGACGCGTTCATTCAGGACAGCGGTGTGTCGGTGCGGCCCACGATGGAGCTGGACTCGCATGACGCCGTGCTGTCCATCGTGCGCCATGACATCGGCGTCACCGTCCTGCCCGTGCTGAAAGGCCCCGCGCGCAGCGACGGCGCGTTGAAGTTCATTGACCTGCCGGGCTTGTACCGCACCGTATGCCTGGCGGTGCGCCACGCCAATAACGACAGCCGGACCACGCAGGTGCTGGTGAACTGCTTCCGGGAATTCGGGGAATCTTCTCCGCTGGCGAAATAGCCGTCGTGCTTGTCATTCCACGAGCATCGTATTTGCCGATGCTCAGATGTAAAAAAATTAGCTTTTGATAAACCTCCTGCTTTCTTAGTATGGATCTTGGCATCGTGCATGGGCCGGATCACAGCAAGCGGCCAGTGCCGTCGGAAGGAGGAGTTTTGAACATCGTCGTGACTGAATTCATGGACGCGCCCGCGGTCGAGCGACTGCGGGAAAAAGCAGACGTCACCTACGACCCGAAGCTGGTCGACGACCTGCCACGCTTGTGTGAACTGGCAGCCACCTGCGACGCACTGATCGTGCGCAACCGCACGCAGGTGCGCGGCGAACTGCTGGCGTCGCTCAAGCGGTGCAAGGTGGTGGGACGGCTGGGAGTCGGCCTGGACAACATCGACCTGGCCGGCTGCGAACAACAAGGCATACAGGTGTTTCCCGCCACCGGCGCAAACGCCAATAGCGTTGCCGAATACGTGATCGCGACCGCGATGCTGCTGCTGCGCGGCTCATATGCATCCTCGGCGGCGGTCGCGGCGGGCGAATGGCCGCGCGATGCGCTGTCCAAAGGCCGCGAGATCTCGGGCAAGACCCTGGGCTTGCTGGGTTTTGGATCAATCGGGCAATTGACCGCACGCTTGGCCAAGGCGCTGGGCATGGCTGTCGTCGCGTTTGACCCGGCGTTGGCGCATGACGACCCGCTGTTCGCGAAGCTTGGTGTCGCGCCCGCCGCCTTGGACAGCGTGCTGGCGCAAGCAGACGTGCTCAGCTTGCACATGCCGCTGCTGGAGTCCACGCGCAATCTGCTCGATGCAACGCGCATACAAGCGATGCGGCCCGGCGCCGTCCTCATCAACACCGCGCGTGGCGGCATCGTTGACGAGGCAGCCGTGGCCAGCGCCCTGCGCAGCGGACAACTTGGCGGCGCCGCCCTGGACGTCTTCGACATCGAGCCGCTTGCCCCGGCGCCGCACTTCCAGGGCTGCCCGAACCTTATTCTTACGCCCCACACAGCAGGCTTGACCACCGAATCCAACCAACGGGTAAGCAGTCTGGTTGCCGAGAAGGTCTTGGCGGCGCTGGGCTGATTTTGCAACACCGCATTGGCAGCACCGACCTTGCAGCACCGACCTTTGCAACACCATAAAAAAATACACGGACAGGAGACAAAATGATTACCAGAAGAATGTTGCTGGCCTCGGCCCTTGCGCTTGCCGCCATCGCCCCCGCCGCCCAAACACAAGCCCAAGCACAAGCCCAAGCACAGGCACCAGCCGCCGACTACCCCGCCAAAGGCAGCGTGCTGAAATATGTCGTGCCGTTCCCGCCGGGCGGCTTGACGGACGTCATGGCGCGACTGGTGGGCCAACAACTCAGCGAGCGCCTGGGCGTTACCGTGGTGGTGGAAAACCGCCCGGGCGCGGGCGCCATGATCGGCGCCGAACAGGTGTCGCGCGCGGCGCCCGACGGCACTACGCTGCTGGCCATCACCATGACGCATTCGGTGAACGCCACCTTGCTGCGCGACAGAAGCCGGTTCGACATCACCAAAGACCTGAAGCCCGTTGCGCTGCTGGCCTCGACACCGATCCTGGTCGTGGTGCCGGCCAACAGCAAGATACGCACGCTGGACGACCTGGCCAAAGCCGCGAAGGGCAAGGAACTGAATGCCGGGTCCAGCGGCGTGGGCACGCCATCGCACCTGTCACTGGCCTTGTTCAACCAGATCAATGGCACCAACATCCTGCACATCCCCTATGCCGGCGGCGCGCCGTCATTGACGGACCTGATGGGCGGACAGCTTGATGTGATCTTCAGCAACTACGCCGAGTCCCTGCCCTACGTGCAGTCGGGCAAGCTGCGCGCCATTGCCATTGCAAGCAAGGCGCGCAATCCGCAAGTGCCGAACGTGCCGACGTCCGCCGAGGCAGGCATGCCCAAGCTGAACGTCGAACAATGGACCGCCGTCATGCTGCCCAGCGCCACCCCGGACGCGATCGTTCAACGCCTGGGCAAGGAGCTCGTCAGCATCATGGCGCGACCCGAGGTCGCGGAAAAAACGCGCTCGCTAGGCTTTAGCGTCGATGCACGCGGACCGGCGGATTTCGCGCCGTTCTGGAACAGCGAAGTGCAACGCTGGCGGGCACTGATCCAGTCGGCAGGGATCACCGCGCAATAACATCCCTGCGCGGGGGGCGATTGCGTGCTCCCCACATGCCCAGGGCAAGGGCGAAGCAAGGGTCAGGCCGAAACAATAGCAACAATAAATTTCCAAATCCGCCCTTTGGCTTGGCCCTCGTCCTGGCGGCTGCCCATGCCGCCGACATGGCCACAACCCTCGCCCTTTGTGGGGTTCCCACCCTGAACCTATCCTCAGGGGCAAGCTGCGCCCTCGCCCGGCTTCCCACCCGTCTGGCCGGCGCCATGTTTCAAGCAGCGATCCGGGTGTTGCGGCGCCCTCCCAAATCAGTAGCATGCGCGCTCACTCATCTGACTCAGCCCCCCCTAAAAAGGACCGCTCCCATGACGCTGCCGCGACCGCGCGTTACCCTTTCCGCCATGACGCTCGCCCTGGTCTTGTCAGGCTGCGTGAACGTGCCGACATACACCGGCGAAGGCACCATGGACGACCCGCGCTACGCGCAATTGGTGGACCTGATCGGCGAGGCCCTGAAGGCCGACATGGCCGTGGTGCTGGTCGCCGACGTGATGCCGCACGCGACCTTGAACGACGCGCAATCCATGACCAAATGGACCGGCAACACAATCTGGATGCACGAGCAGCAGCCGAAAATCACCTTCGGTCGCAAGTTCCAGAACAATTCGCTGCAACGAGACAAGAACACCACCTACCTGTTCAAAGCCTTCGAAGTGCATATCCTGCCCCCAGGAAAGTACCTGCTCACGGGCGGCGACGACTACAAGCTGAATGCCTTGCTGGACCAGGTGGGCGCGCGCAGCGGCCCAGTGGGATCGGGCCGTGGCGCCAACGGCACCGCCTATCTATCGCCGGAACTCTATCGCGAGTTCTACAAGGAAACCAACTGGCACGAAGGCACGACCGGCAGCCAGTTGAAGACGCGCACGGTCTGCACCGCGGTACACCGGGCCTCAGGCAACTGCGTCAGTTGGGGTGAAGAGCAATACACCGAAACTACGCAAGGCTCTCGCGCCGGCTACTACGAAGAGACGGCTACGCGCGATATCCCCGCCATCAAAGTGCAGTCGCGCGTGCCGCCCAAGCTGGCGCTGGCCAGTTTTACCCTGAAGGGCGGCCAACTGGTGCTGAGCCAGCGCATGCACATGAAAACGCCCAGCTACCAGTACAAGCAGTCGGGCTGCCGCGCAGTCGACCCCAAGATGATCGAATGCCCGCTTGAAGACTTCACCGTCTACACGCGCCCGGCGCCGATGGATTTCGCGCAGAAGCTCATCGCGCAGCGCCAAAACCTCAGCGATGCACAACGGCAGTTGTTAGCCACCCTGCAACCCATGCAGATCACGCCGCTGGGCAAGCAAGGCATGGAAGATCCGACCTGGGGCGTGCCGCTGTCGATGGGTAAGGCAAAATAACGCATGACCCCACGCCAGCTCCGCTATTTTCTGGAAATCGCCAACAGCGGCAGTTTGTCGCTGGCCTCGGCCACGCTGCGTATCGCGCAGCCCGCGCTTAGCCAGCACGTGGCGGCGCTGGAAGCGGAGTTGGGCGTGGCCTTGTTCGAACGGCATGCCAAGGGCGTCACGCCAACGGCCGAAGGCAAGCGTCTGCAGCAGCGCGCCATGTCGATTCTGGAACAGTTGGAATCGCTGAAGACCGACGTGCTGGCGCCCACGGGCAAGCCGCGCGGGCCGGTGCGGGTATGCCTGGCCCGGTCGTTGGCACAGGTGGTGGCTGCGCCACTCGTGCGGTACGTTGAACAGGCTTATCCCGACGTTCGACTGTTGTTGTCCTCGGCCTTGTCCAGCGAGGTGCGCTTGGCCCTGCAAACGCGGCAGTTGGACGTGGCGCTGATGCCCAACGCGTTCGAGTTGCCCGGGCTGTATTGCAAGCCGGTGTATGAAGAAGGCTTCTCGCTGTTCGGCCTGGAATCACTGTTCGACCGGCCAGGAAAGACGATGGCGTTCTCAGCGATCGGGTCGCGTCCGCTGGTGGCGCCCGACCGCGACCACGACCTGCGCCGCCTGATCGAACGCACAGCGCTGGAGCTGGATTGCCCGCTGAATGTGAAGTACGAGATCAACGATCCCGAATTGAATTTTGCCTTGGTGCGCGACGGCGTGGCGTTTGCGATCCTGCCCAACAGCGTCGGCCTGGAACTGGCGCGTGGCGATAAGGCCATGGGCGAACGGCGTCTGGTCCGGCCAGCCATTACGCGCATGCAATCCATTGTCCGCGTGGCCGAAGGCGCGCCGGACAGTACGATGCTGGCCATGGAACAGGCGCTGGAAACCGTGTTGCGCACGCTGGTCGCACGCAAGGTGCTGCGCGGAAAACTGGCATAAGAAAAAACTTATATAAAACGCAGATAAATAATATTTGTCTTCAGGTCTGACGCAGCCGTACGCTACTCCAAAAATGGCGCATCAAAAGCGCCGATACGGAGACAAGCATGCAAGTACGACGCAGACAGTTCCTTAGCGCCATGGGCGCCGCCGTGTGCTGTAGCGCGCTGCCGATCAGGCAGCTACAGGCCAGCCCCCCCTTACGCATGCTGGTGGGTTTTGCCCCGGGCGGCGCGGCCGATCTGGTGGCCCGCGCGCTGGCCGACGGCATGCGTGCATCGGGCTACACCCTCATCGTGGAGAACAAGGCCGGCGCAGGCGGCCGCATTGCGGTCGACTCGCTATTGGCGGCGGGCGGCAATGGCAATACCGTGCTGTTCACCCCCTCCACGAACCTGACGCTGTATCCGCATCTATACAAAGACCTGCGCTACACCCCCGCGGATTTCACGCCGCTGGGCACCGCCAGCCAGTTTGATTTTGGATTCGCGGTGGGCGCCCACAGCCCTGCAAAGACGTTGCAGGAATTCCTGGCTCTGGCGCAAAAGGACCCGCGCATGGCGGTCTACGGTACGCCCGGCGCGGGCACGGTCATGCACTTCCTGGGCGTCATGCTGGCGAACGCCAGCAAGGTCCCCTTGACGCCGATTCCATACAAAGGTGGTTCATTGGCGCTGACGGACACCGTGGGCGGCATTCTGCCCGCGCTGATCACAACGCTGCCAAACCTGATTCCCATGCACAAGGCCGGCAAGATCCGCATCCTGGCCATGACCGGTTCGGCGCCATCGTCCGCGCTGCCCGACGTGCCCACCTTTGCCACGGCGGGCTATCCGTCGCTGACGCTGGCCGAGTACTTCACGCTCATCGGCAACAAGACCTTGCCCGCCGACCAGGCGCAGGCATTGGCGCGGGCCGTGACCGACGCGGTGCGTTCGCCGGCGTTTGCAAAGATCATGCAGCAGCAATTCTTCGACCCCAAAGTCACCACACCCGACGCCTTGAAACAACAGATGGAACGCGAAGATGCGTTCTGGGGCCGGGTCGTCAAGGACAGCGGCTACACCCCCGAGGCCTGACGCGCCGCGCGCATGGCCTGGCCATATCCAGGAAGCACAATGAAAGGCAAAAACATCGTCGTCATCATGTCCGATGAACACAATCCCGCGTTCATGGGTTGTTCCGGACATCCGTTCATCAAGACACCAAACCTGGACGCGCTGGCCGCGCGCGGCGCACGCTTTCCGAACGCCTACACGCCCAGCCCGATCTGCGTGCCGGCGCGCGCGGCGTTCGCCACCGGGCATCGCGTGCACCAGACCCGCCATTGGGATAACGCCATGCCGTACGTAGGTGATCCACAAGGCTGGGGCCATGTGTTGCAGCAGCAGGGCATCAACGTTGAAAGCATCGGCAAGCTGCACTATCGCAATGAAGAAGACCCGGTCGGCTTCGATGCGGAACATATCCCCATGCACGTGGTGGGCGGGCACGGCATGGTGTGGGCGTCGATCCGGGACCCTTACTTGCCGGTGGAAGGGCGCAAGCGCATGCTGGGCGATCGCATCGGCATGGGCGAATCGCCTTATACGTCCTATGACAGATCGGTGACCGAACGCACGCTTGAGTGGCTGCGCGCGGCGGCCGATCGCGGTGAACCATTCGTGTTGTACGTGGGTCTGGTAGCGCCGCATTTTCCGTTGATCGCGCCTCGGGATTTCTTTGACCTGTACGACGCCCGGCAGATTCCCCACGCCAAGCTGCATCCGAAAGACGGCTACGCACGCCATCCCTGGGTGCAAGCCTACGCGGAATTCGAGCGCAGCGAAGACACCTTCCAAAACGAAGACGAGCGCGTCAATGCGTTCCTGGCGTACTACGGACTGTGCAGCTTCCTGGACAGCAACGTGGGCCGTATCGTGGACGCACTGGGCGCGCTCGGCCTGGCCGATTCCACGCATGTGGTCTATACGTCAGATCACGGCGACAACGTGGGTGCGCGCGGGCTCTGGGGAAAATCCACGCTCTACCAGGAAAGCGTGGGCATTCCCATGATCGTGGCCGGGCCCGACGTATCGCCTTCCGTCTGCGATACCGCGGTGGACCTGCTGGACCTGTATCCGACGATCTTGCAGGCGGTGGGTGTGGACCCGGCGCCGCACATGGGCACGCGGCCCGGGCAGTCGCTGTTCGATATTGCGCGGCAAGCTGTTGATGATGACCGCGCCATCCTCAGCGAATACCACGCGGCGGGCAGCAACACCGCGGGTTTCATGTTGCGCAAGGGGCCTTGGAAGTATCACCACTACGTGCGCTTTCAGCCTGAACTGTTCGACCTGGAGTCGGACCCCGGCGAACTGCATGATCTGGCGGGCGACCCCGCCTATGCCGCTGTGCTGGCGGGGATGAAGGCCGCGTTGTACGCGATCTGCAATCCGGAAGACGTGGACCGGCAGGCCAAGGCCGACCAGGCCGCGTTGATTGAACGCATGGGTGGGCCGGAGGCCGCCTCGACGATGGGTTCAAGCGGCGCAACGCCCGCCCCCAAGGTGGAGCAAGCGGCATGAATGGGGTTGAACAGCATGTGGATGAACGATACCTACAGGACTGGAGTGGCCTGACACGGGGCGTGCCCAGCGTCGTGCACCGGCCTGTCACCACCGACGAGGTGGCCGCCCTGGTCCGCGATGCGGATCGGCAGGGCCGCAAGATCACCATCCAGGGCGGCCTGACCGGGCTGGCGGGCGGCGCAGTGCCGGCCGATGGCGACGTGGTCATCAATATGGAGCGCATGAACCGCATCGAATCCATTGATGCGGTTGAAGGCGTCATGCAGGTGCAGGCGGGCGCAACCTTGCAACAGGTGCAGGAAGCCGCGCTTGAGGCCGGTTGGTTCTTTCCGGTGGACATGGGTGCGCGCGGCAGTTGCCAGGTTGGCGGCAACGCCGCCACGAATGCCGGCGGCACGCAGGTGGTGCGTTACGGCACCATGCGCGACTCGGTGCTGGGGCTGGAAGCGGTCATGCCCGATGGGTCTGTGGTGACGTCGTTGACCCGTCTGGTCAAGAACAGTGCTGGCCTGGACTTGCGGTTCCTGTTCATCGGGTCTGAAGGCACGCTGGGCGTGATCACCCGCTTGACCTTGCGCTTGCAGCCCGATCCCGGCGCGCCGGCCACCGCGCTGGTGCAGGTGCCGGACACGCAATCCATGGCCTTGTTGCTGCGCCATCTGAAGAAGACCTTGGGTCCGCAACTGAGCGCCTACGAATTCATGTCGGCGCCATACCTGCAACGCGCCAGCGACCTGGCGGGCGTGCCCCTGCCCTTACCGGGAGACGCCCCCTGGAGTGTGCTGATCCAGGCTAGCGGCCTGGCCGGCATGGATCCCCAGACGGCCCTGGAGAATGCGCTGGAAGGCGCGCTGGAAACGGGCTTGATCAGTGACTGCGCGGTGGCGTCCAGCCTGTCGGACGCCCAGAAGTTCTGGCGCCTGCGGGAGTGCATCCCCGAATTGCTGACTGCGTTGAAACCCACGGTGAACTTCGACTGTGGCCTGCCTTGGGCGGAGATGCCGGCTTTTGTCGCTGAAGTCGAGGCCGCGCTGAAGCAGAAATACCCCAACGCCGCGCATTTGTTCATGGGACATTTGGGCGACAACAACATCCACATCCTGACCGGTCCGCACGCGCAAGGCGAATGGCTGAGCGTGGAAGAGCTGGTCTACGGTGCGCTGCGCGGCCGGCAGGGCACGATCAGCGCCGAGCACGGCATCGGCTTTCTGAAGAAGCCCTTTTTGTCCTATACCCGCAGCGACGGCGAGATCGCGTTGCTGAAGCGGCTGAAGCGCGCGTTGGATCCCAACAATACGCTGAACCCGGGCCGCGTCATTGATTGACGCTCGCACGTCGCGACGTGGCGTAACGGCCAATTTTTCTGTGAAAGCATGACGATCGGTGCTCAAGCCCCCGCAATCTGCTTCAACACCGCCGCCACAATCGCCTCGGGCCGATCTTCCTGCACAAGATGGCCCGCGTGCGCGATCGGCATACACGGCGCGTCTGAGATCAGCGCCGCCAAGGCCTTGCCTTTCGCGTACGGAATCCAGTTGTCGTTCTCGCCCCACAGCACCTGCACCGGGCAGTCCATCCGGCGATACATACCCTGGACCTCGTCCGTGTACTGCTGATCCATCTGCGCAATCTGGCGGTAAAAGGCGGGTTGACCGACCTGGCCCAGCCACGGCTGGCTATACACGTCCAGCGCTTCGTCCGACAGCGGATGGTAGGCCGCCGTCTGTAGATAAGCGTGCAGCAGCGCGCGATGCATATAGTCGGGCATGCCGGCAAACGCGCCCTCGTGTTTGCGCACGTGCTGCACGAAAGGCGAGCCCCACGGGGCCAGGGCCACGGCGTCAAAGATCGTCAACGAGCCGTAGCGCAAGCCGTCCAGATAATAGGCCCGCAACGCGGTGGCCCCGCCAAAGTCATGCGCCAGGACATCTGGGCGGTCAAGTTCCCATTCCTTGAACAAGGCCGCCAGCACCTTGTTCTGCACGGCCAGCGACACGTCTTGCCCGTCGCGCATTTCAGATTGTCCATAGCCCACCAGGTCAAAGACATAAACCGTTCTGCGATCCGCAAACGCCGGCACGATGCGGCGCCATACCTGCGAGGAAAACGGCGTGCCGTGAATGGCCACCAGCGGCGGCCCTTCCCCGCACGTTCCCCACCTGACGGCGTTGCCCTCGATGATGGATGTGTTCGGCAAATGCAGCACAGTCATCTCCTTTTTCATATAGCCATTTAGCTGACGTGGCTGCAACGGCAATTGTCGGTGCCGGCGTCGTCGGGCTAAGAAAGCCCCCGCATGCCCTCGCACAGCTTGCGTATCGCCGCGATGTCACCCTGCCTGGCCATGCGCCGCAGTTGTTCGCTGAAGTCCTTCAACGTGGCATCACGCACCCGTAGCGCCAGCGCCCAGTCGATCAGGTCCGAGATGGCGCCGCTGTCCAGCAGCAGCCGCACTTGCGCCAGGTCGGCGTCGGACAGCCGCGGCGTCGGCTGCGTGACGGCTTCCACGTCGTTGCCGGCGTGTTTGATCGGCAGGTGCAGCAGCCGGCTCAACACATGGCGTAGCTCAACCAGGCTGATGGGCTTGAGCAAGCTGGCGTCATAGCCCGCGCCGCCCCAGGCCTGGGTGTCATGAGGCGTTGCCGACACCGCGATGACGGGCAGGTCTGGCCAGCGCGCGCGGGCCGCCGCCAGCACGGCCGGGCCGTCGACACCCTCCATGCGATGGTCCGTCAAGATCAGGTCGGGCCGCCGGGCGTCTTCGGCGCCGATGCGCGCCACCATGCCCTGGCCATCGGCCTCGCTGTCCACCTGAAAGCCCATGCTGGCCAGTTCCTCGACCAGGAATTCCCGAATCTCCGGCGTGTCCTCGGCCAACCACAGGCGCTTGCCGGATCCATCCAATGCCGGCAGGACGTGCGGCGCAGCGGCAATGTAGTGATGCGAGATGCGGGATTCGTCCATCTTCCTGACCGGTAGCGTGACGCTGACCCGCGTCCCCTGCCCCACCTCGCTCTCGATACGGATTGCGCCCTTCATGCGCTGCACCCATTGCTGGACGATGGGCAGGCCAAGCCCCACACCCGGCTGATTCTCGGCGGAAGCCAACCGCTGGAAAGGTTCGAAGATGCGCTGCCTGTCTTCCGGCGCGATACCGCATCCCGTGTCACGCACCGACAGCGCAAGCCGTCCCGATGCCCCGCTCGTGTCATCGGCGTCGGGCGCGGTGTAGTCGGCGGTCAAGGTCAGGACGCCGCCGCGCGTGAACTTGGCGGCGTTGTCGATCAGGTTGGACAGCACCTGCCGCACACGCTTGCCATCCATTTCCAACACGGCCGGCACCGAGTCCGCCACCCGAAACACGAACTGGTTGTTATGCCTGGCGGCGATCGGCGCGGACTCCTTGGCGACGGCATCCAGCAAGGCGTGCACGTATTCAGGAGACACGCGCAACGCCTGGCCGCCGGCGCCAGCGGCGTAATCGATCAGGTCGTTCACCATGCCCAGCATGTGGTCGGCGCTACGGCGAATGATTGCGCCGCGCGGCGCGTCGTCACGGCCGCCCGCCTGGATCAGGTCCGCGAAACCGATGATGGATGTCAGCGGCGTGCGCAGATCATGGCTGATGCGCGCCAGGAAATCCTGACGCACGCGGCCGGCTTCATCAGCATGGATGAGCGCCTCCTGCAACGCTTGCGTGCGCTCTCTGACGGCCAGGTCCAAGCGCTGGTGCTCGCGTTCGCGCGCCAGTGTCAATTCGCGCTCGACCGCCAGTTTTTCCTGTCGATGCTGGCGTGTGCGTCCATGCACCAGCACCGCCAGCATCAGCGACACCGACAACAGGTCCCAAGCCACCTCCGGCCCGCCTTCCCAGCGCCCGGGCAGCAGCCCGTTGATGAAAGCCAGCCGCAGGAAGAGCAAGGCGCAATACACCGCGAAGGACAAGAGGAAGATCCGCGCGTTGGCATGCCCGCGCCGCCAGCCGTCGGCCATCGAGACAGGCCAGACCAGCCCCCACAGCAAGACCAGTCCGACCACGGCCTGCGCGCTGGCGCGATACTCGCCCAGCGCCGCCCAGACCGAGCCCGCCAGGCCCAGGGCGATCAGCACGCCATACACCCAACGCCAGAGCCGCACCCGATGCAGGTCCGCGAACCGCATCACGGTAAAGCCGAACACCGTGGCCGCCAGCGTCCCCAACACACTGGGCGCGCGCAGCACCATTTCGCCGCCGCCCGTCAGCACATAGCGGTACAGCAAACCCTGAAACGACAGGCTGTAGAGAATCTCGATGATGATGGCCGCGGCCAGAAACACGAACACCTGATCGCGCTGGGCCACGCCCAGTACCCCGGTATAGAAGGCCACCATCAGCAGCGCGCCGATCAGCAGCGCCAGGACCACCGTGCCGCGCTGCGCCGCGTCCACGAATGCCGCCGGTGTCCACAAGGTGGGTTCCATGCTGATGGCCGAGCGGCTCTGCACCCGCACCAGCACCGTCACGCGTTCACCCGGAGTCAGCGGCAGCGTGGCCACCGACACGGAAGACGGCACTTCGCGCAGGGCGAGCGGCTCGCGGTTGCCTGCCAGCACGATTTTGAAGGGCTGCCGTTGACCGTCGTGATACAGGTAGAAGCGCACATCTTCCAACCTGGGTACGCCAAAGGATAGCCAACGTTCCAGGAAGCTGTCGGTGGGGTTGTGCACGTCCAGCTTCAGCCAGTACACCGTTGGCGAAAAGCCCCGGTTCAACCAGCCGGGCGTCACGGGTTGCCAGGGACCGTCCAGAACCTGGCTGACGTCCTGAGTCCCGTTTGGGTCTTCCTGCCCCACCAGTTCGTGGTTCAGCGGCAGTTTGCCGGTGACGGTGCTCAGGTCCACGGACGCCGGCGCGGCCTGTGCCAACGCAGGCAGCACAAGGCAAGCCAGGGCCAATGACAACGCGGACAACAAGGTCAATACGGGCAGCAACGACAACGGAGGCCGCCAACCTGGGCAGCCAAGACGGCGATCAAGCATAGGGATCAAATTCCTGGCGCAAGGCCGTGGGCGGCATGCCGAAGCGTTCACGAAAGGCGGTGGAAAAATTACCCCGGTTGCCATAGCCCACGGCTTGCGAAATGGCCTGGATGTCCAGGCTGGTCTCGCACAGCAGGCGGCGCGCCTCGCGCATGCGCTCTTCCCGCAGGAACTCGAAGACGGTGGTTCCCGCACAGCGTCGGAACGCCTGATTCAGCCGCCGCGCGTTGGTGTTCAGCGCCTGGGCCAGGGCCATCAGTTCGGGCGTGTGATCCAGCCGTTCGCGCAGCAGCTTGCGCGCCGCGCGAAACAGGACGCCATCCAGCGTGGCGCCCGCCGCGGCGGCGGATGTGCCGTCTTGCGCGCTCGCCTCGGCCACGGCCGGCGCGGATGCGGGCGCAGGCGCAGACGCGGACGTTGAAGCCACCCGCAGATGAATCAGCAGGCGCAGGCGCACTTCCTCGAAATCAAACGGTTTGGCCACGTAATCGACGGCGCCCGCCGACAGCCCCGCCACCCGTTCGCCGGGCAGGCAGGCCGCGGTCAGGAAGATGATCGGGATGCCGCGCGTGGCTTGGTCGGCCTTCAACAGGCGGCAGGCCGCGAGGCCGTCGCAGACCGGCATGCTTACGTCCATCAGGATGATGTCCGGCTGCACCAGTTGCGCCTTGCGATAGCCGTCGTTGCCATCCTCGGCCACATAGACCCGGCAGTCCTGGCTGGTCAGGAAATCCACAAGCAGCATGCGGTCTTCGGGACGGTCTTCGACGACCAGCACGCGCAAGCCGGCGAGCTGGCCTGGAGCCAGCGGGAAAAAGGCGTCGTTCATGCCACGCATTTTTTCATGCCAGCCGACGCTCGCGTTGGTAACAGGAGACAAAACCGAGGCCGTGGCCCGAATAATTTTCCTTGCGGCAAACCTACCTGGCATTCCAGCAAACCTCGGCAATGGAATATTTGCGTACTTACGCTAATGTTTGTTACAGCGCGAAACTGGTCAGGTTTGCCTTTTTCCCGGGCTTTTTGGCGTCGCCGCCACAGGCCTGCGAAACCTGAAATTCCCTGCATTTTCCGGTACCTGGCCAGTGACGGCGTCGCGAGCGAAGGCTTATTTCAGCGCTTGGCGGTTGCAAAAATGTTGTGTAGCCAAGCGTAAGTCATATGTCAAATAGCTTCCGTCAATTCTATATGTAACAACCCGCCGTCTGATCCTCCATGCGCCGCTTATCCCGCTTCTGCCGTCCCCTCGTCTTCTGTCTGACCCCCATTTCCTTGCATGTTGGCCTTGCCTGCACAGCCCTGGCGCTGGCCGCCGGACCGGTCCTGGCACAAAGCGTGCGTCCGCAATTGCCGTCGGCCGCCGAACCGGGCCGCGCCCTGCCGCAGCCGGCCATGCCGGAAAGCACCACCGCCTCGCCGCAGGTCACGGTGCAGCAGGGCAGCGCGTCCGAGGCGCCGGCAGGCGCCGACAAGCTGAGCTTCACGCTGACCAGCATGCGCGTGGACGGCGTCACCCACTATTCCCCCGAGACAATCAGCGCGTTCTACCAGGGGCTGGTGGGCAAGACGATCACGGTGGCCGATGCCTTCAAGGTGGCCAATGACATCGAGCTGCTCTACCGCAACGACGGCTACGTGACCACGCGCGTCATCGTGCCTGAGCAGACGGTCGACGGCGGCATGTTCCGCATCGTGGTGGTCGAAGGCTATGTGTCGGACGTGAAGTACGACGGCGATATCGGCCCCGCGCAAGCCGCGGTTGAAAAACTGGTGCAGCGCCTGCGCGGCGTGCGCCCGATCAACGTGGCCGAGGTCGAACGCCAACTGCTGTTGGCCAATGACCTGAGCGGCATGATCGTGCGCGCCTCGCTGGAAGCCTCGCCCAAGGAAGTGGGCGGCTCGGTGCTGGTGGTGCACAGCGAGCGTAAGCCCGTCGATGCGCGGCTGGGCTTTGACAACCGCGGCTCGCCCTACCTGGGCTGGAGCGAAATGACCGGCCAGGTCACGCTGAATTCGTTTGGCGCGCGCGCCGACACCTTCACGCTGAGCGGGCGCCTGGGCTTTCCGGCGTATCGCAGCCAGGCCGTGGCCGGCAATTACGACATGCTGGTTTCCGACAGCGGCATGACCTTCGGCCTGGCCGCCAGCTACGCCAAGAGCGAGCCGGGCCGCGACCTGGCCCCGCTGAACGTCGCCAGCGACGTGCAGGCCTACACCGCCACACTGACCTATCCGCTGATCCGCTCGCGCCTGGAAAACCTGCGCGCCTTCGGCATGTTCGATGTGCGCAACGTCGCCACCGACATCACCGACACCCCCTTCACGCGCGACCGTCTGCGCGTGCTGCGCGCGGGCCTGAGCTATGACCGCACCGACAGCTGGAACGGCATCACCGCCATTCGCGGCACCGTGCACCAGGGCCTGGACGTGATGGGCGCCACGCAGGAAGGCTCGGAGCTGGCTTCGCGCGCCAAGGGCCGTTCGGACTTCCTCAAGCTCACCGCCGAGCTGACCCGCCTGCAACAGCTCACCGAGCGCCTGTCGCTGGTGGCCACCTTTGCTGGCCAATACAGCGCCAGCCCGCTTTTGGCCAGCGAGGAATTCGCGCTGGGCGGCCCCAACTTCGGACGCGGTTACGACGACGGCGAAATGTCCGCCGACTCCGGCGTGGCCGGCTCGCTGGAACTGCGCTACGCGGTGTCCACCGACAACTTCCTGCCGCATGGCGCGCACGTCTATTCGTTCATCGACGGCGGCCGCATCTGGTCGCGCAGCGAAAGCGCCCCCTTGACGCGTGCCAACGTGTCCTCCTTCGGCGCGGGCATGCGCGCCAACCTCAGCAAGAACCTGTACGCCACGTTTGAAGTGGCCAAGCCCACCAGCACGGATGTCCTGACCCAGGGCAACAAGAATCCCCGTGTGTTCTTCAGCATTTCGGCGCAGTACTAAGCAGCGAACGACAAGAGACCGACCATGAATCGCAATTCCCGCAGCCTCGCCTCATCCGCTCGCCGTCCGCGCATGAAGAAAGACGCCGCCCTGCCCGCGCTCAGCACGCTGGCCGTGCTGATTGGCTCGCTGGCCTCAAGCGGCGCGCACGCCAACCCCACCGGCGGCAACGTGGTGGGGGGTGCAGCCACCATTGTGGACCGGGGCAACGGCACGCTGGACATCAACCAGTCCAGCGGCAAGGCGATCATCAACTGGAAAGACTTCAGCATCGGCGCCAACGAGACGGTCAACTTCCGTCAACCCGGCGGCAAGAGCGTCACGCTGAACCGCGTGGTCGGCAATGACCCTTCGGCGATCTTCGGTCGCTTGAACGCCAACGGCACGGTGATGCTGGTCAACCCGAACGGCGTGGTGTTCGGCAAGGGTGCGCGCATCGACGTGGGCGGCCTCGTTGCCACCACGGCAAACATCAGCGACAAGGACTTCCTGGCCGGCAACTACAAGTTCAACCAGGCCTCGTCCAAGGCCAATGCCATGATCGTGAACGAAGGCACGATCAGCATCAAGGACAGCGGCCTGGCCGCGCTGGTGGCGCCGTCGGTACGCAACTCGGGCGTCATTCAGGCCAAGCTGGGCCGCGTGGCCCTGGCGGGCGCCAAGACCGTTACGGTCGACTTCCAGGGCGACGGGCTGCTCAGCTTCGACGCCACCTCCACCGTCAATGAACTGCCGAAGGATGCCAACGGCAAGCCGGTGTCGGTGCTGGTCACCAACAGCGGCGTCATCCGCGCCGACGGCGGCACCGTGCTGCTGACGGCACGCGCCGTCAAGGGTGTGATCGACAACGTGGTCAACACCGACGGCATCATCAGCGCCCAGTCGGTGGGCATGCAGAACGGCAAGATTGTCTTGGCGGGCGGCGATGCCGGCACCGTCAAGATCGCGGGCCAGGTCGACGCCACGGGCGCCAGCGCCGGCCAGCAGGGAGGCAAGGTCGTCGTCACTGGCGAACACGTGGACGTGGCGCGTGGCGCAACCATCGACGTATCGGGCGCCGCGGGCGGCGGCGAGATTGCATTGGGCAGCCTGGGCGTGGCCCCGGACAATGGCTCGGCCGCGTTCAGCGGCAAATCGTCCACCGTCAAGGTAGCGGCGGGCGCCACGTTGAAGGCCGATGCGCTTGTCAAGGGCAACGGCGGCAACGTCACGATGTGGTCGAACGACGCCACCGCCTTTGCCGGCAACCTGTCGGCGCGTGGCGGAGAACAAGGCGGCGACGGCGGCTTTGCCGAAGTCTCCAGCAAGAAGAACATCGGCCTAACCGGTTCGGTGGACATGCGAGCGCCCAAGGGCAAAACGGGCCTGCTGCTGATTGACCCGACCGACCTGCGCATCGTCGATTCCGGTAACGGCTCTGGCGCGCTGGACGGCAGCGCGGGCGACGGCACCGTCAACGGCGGCGATGCCAACGCGGCCAACAACACCGTGTCGCGCGGCCTCTTGGAAAGCCTGGCCGGCACCACCAACATCAAGCTGGAAGCCACCGGCCAGATCACCATCGCGGACATGGCCGCGATCAATCTGCAAACCACCTCGGGCAACAGCTTCACGCTGCGTTCGACGCAAACGGGCGGCATCCGCTTCGAGAATTCCAATACCGAAATCAGCACCCAGGGCGGCGCCATCACGCTGGAAGCACTGGGCGTGGGCAGCACGCTGGACAACATCGGCAAGCTGAACAGCCGGGGCGGCGCGATCACGCTGAACGCCACCGGCGACATCAACCTGGCCAACGTTATTGACGCCGGCAGCGGCGCGGCGCTGGTCCGCACCAGCGCGGGCAGCATCCGCAATGTGGGTGGCGCCAACCAGGTGGTGGCGGGCAACACCGTCACGCTGGACGCCAGCGGCGGCAGCATCGGTGAAGCCGGCAACGCGGTCAACACCCAGACCACCCGGCTGGCGCTTGCCACCGGCGGCAACCTGGCCGTGGCCAACCGCTCGGTGCTGAGCACGCTGGACATCACCAGCCGCCATGCGCAATCGGGCGTCAACAACACGTACGCGCTGACATCCAGCGGACTGACTTTCTCGCTGACGGACAACGGCAGCTACCAACTGAACACGGTCGACCAGGCCGGCCTGAACTTCTCATTCACCGGCGACCGCACGATCAACGCGGGCAGCATCGCGCTGGGCACCGGCGCGCTGGCGCTGACGTCGACCGCGGGCGACATCCGGGCGCGCGACAGCCTCAGCAACATCACTGCCGGCAGCATCGCGCTGAAGGCCACGGGCAGCACCGGCAACAACGGCGCCATCGGCTCCTCGGGCCTGGCGCTGAACACGCAAACCGGCACGCTGACGGCCGCCAGCGGCAGCGGCGGTGTGTACGTGAACAACACCGGCAACCTGGCGCTGCGCGCCATCGACACCACCGGCGCGCTGTCCGTCTGGACGGGCGGCCAGTTGACGCTGGGCGCCATCAAGGCGGGTGCGTCGTCCTCGCTGACCTCGGGCGCCAGCAGCATCCTTGACGATGGCGATGACGCCACCTCGATCGCCACCAACGCGCTGACGTTGTCGGCACAGAACGGCGCCATCGGCGCCGCGTCGCGCGTCCTGAAGACCAACGCCAACAGCGTGTCCGCCACCTCGGGCGCGGGCGGCGTGTATCTGGACAGCACCAGCAACAGTCTGACCATCACCCAGGCGCAGGCCAACAACGCCGCGATCGTGATCAACGGCGCGGGCTCGGTGTCGGCCAACAACGTCAGTTCTTCGGGCGGCGCGGTCAACCTGACCGGCAACAGCATCTTCGCCGGCGAGATCAACGCCGGCTCTGGAAACGTCACCCTGACCGCGCGTGCGGGCAGCATCACGGGCTCGTCGGCGTCGCTGATCACCGGCAACCTCGTCACCCTGCTGGCCCCGGCTTCCAACAGCAACTACACCGTGGGCACGGCAGGCACCTACCTGCGCACGGCGGCCGGTGAACTGCGCGCCACGGGCGGCAGCATCTACCTCAACCAGGCCCAGGGCTCGGTGCTGCTGGATGACCTGAAAGCCAACAACGGCATTTCGGTCATCGGCGTGGCCGACCTGACCGCGAACAAGCTGGACGCCGGCACCGGCACCTTGTGGCTGAACGCCCAGGGCGGCAGCATCCTGCGCGCCAACGCCAACAGCGAACTGCTGGGCAACAGCATCAACCTGCAGGCTCAGCGCCACATCGGCACGGCCAGCGATCACATCAAGACCGCCACGACCAACCTGACCTTGGGTAGTGGCGGCGACATCTACATAGACAACCCCGGCAAGACGCTCACGTACCTGGCGGTCAGCAACTCCCACGCCGACCCCCTCCGAAAGAACATCCTGCTGGTGTCCGCGCCCTACCTGGCGTTTGACGTCAATGACGATCTGGGCAACGCCTACGAACTGAAGCAGGTCTACAGCTCGTTGCTGAACCAGTTCATCTTCAGCGGCGACCAGACCCTGAAACTGGGCAACATCCGCGCGGGCAGCAGCGTTGCGCTGACGTCCACGCAAGGCAGCATCCTGGACGATGGCATCGCGGATACGCGCGTTACCGCCAACTCCGTCACCCTTAGCGCCAACCAGGACATCGGCAGCGCCACCAATGCCGTCTCGGTCAACGCGCCCCACCTGTCGCTGAGCACGCGCGGCAACCTCTACGCCACCGACATCGCCGACCTTTACACACTGACGGTCACCGCACGCCACAAGGCCGAGGATGACCGCTACGTGCTGGACGTGCGCGCCCCGTCGCTGCTGTTCAACATCACCGATGACATCGGCGGCCATACGATTCACGAAGTGCGCGACAGCAACTGGGTGAACTTCAACTTCACCGGCGACCGCGACATCACGGTTGGCAGCATCGACACCGGCTACAACGGCAGCATCTCGCTGAACACAACGGGCGCCATTCTCGACGACGGCGACAAGAGCACCCAGTTGCTGGCCAACTCGGTGTACCTGTATGCCGGCCGCGCCATCGGCGCCACCGGCACGGGCTATCTGGACATCCTGACCAGCAACCTGTCCGGCACGGCCAACAATGGCGGCTTCTACGCCCAGTTGCCCAAGCCCACGGGCGCCAGCAACACCACCGGCGTCATCTCGCTGGGCAACATCACCGCGACCGACGCCGTGCAGATCGACGCGCGTCAGGGCGACCTGCTGCTGACGGGCACGGTGCGAAGCTGGAACGACGACGTCACGCTGAACGCGGCCAACGGTTCCATCCTGGGCAACGGCGCGGGCAGCGTTTATGCCGGCGGCAGCGACATCTTCCTGACGGCCACGGGCGCGATCGGTGGCCTGTATTCGGGCAACGTAAGCTATGTGGGCGTGGGCGGCGCGGGCCTGGTCAACGTGCAGGCCAACGCAGGCGGCGACCTCTACCTGAACGGCGGCAACAGCAACATCAAGCTGACGTCGCTGACGGCGGGCGGCCAGCTTGGCTACATGCAGTTCTCCGGCAACACGACGGTGGGTAGCGTGCAGGCCAACGGACCGGCCTCGCTTGCCAACAGTTCGGGTTCCATCCTGGACGACGGCGACGCCGCCACGAAGATCCAGGCCAGCAGCATCGCGCTGTCAGCCGGTGGCGTACTGGGTGCAGCCGGCGCCGCGCTGACCTTGCAAGCCCCCGACGTCAGCCTGACCAGCGGTGGCGACATCATCGCCAACAATCTGAGCGGTCTGACCCGTCTGGCCGTCACACGCAATGGTTCGGCCTACGGCTCGTACGCCATCACCGCACCCAACCTGTCGGCCTTCACGCTGACGGACGACGCCAACGGCATTCATCTGAAAGACATCGCCAGTTCGAGCGATCTGGACTTCGCATTCTCGGCCAACGGCAAGCACCTGCTGGTGGGCAACGTCGATGCCGGCGCGGCCGGCAAGGTCAGCCTGGTGTCGGCCGGCAACATCGCCAACGACGACCTGGACCACCCCGGCGCGATCCGCGCGGCCACGGTCTCGCTGACGGCGGGATCAAGCGGCTCGATCGGCTCGTCGGCCACTGGCGGCACGCTGGCCCTGAATGGCACGTCGGCGCTGAGCTTGAAGGGCAATGACTTCTATGTAGACAGCGATACCGTCCTGCAGAGCCTGGCCATCAACAGCTTGCGCGCAGCGGGCGGCGCCAGCACGATCGCCATCGGCGGCGGCGCGGGCCAGACCATCCGCATCACGGACGACGGCACCACGCAGTACCTGGAGCAGATCACCGGCGGGCTGACGGACTTCAGCTTTACCGGCCGCAAGAATATCCAGGTGGGCGCCATCACCGCCAGCGATTTTGTCAGCCTGACCACGGCCGGTGGCGGCGTCAATTCCAGCATTACCAGCGATGCCGGCACCGGCCGAATCACGGCGGGCACGGTCAAGCTGTCGGCCACCGGTAGCGACAACTACACCGCGCGCGATGCCAACACCGGCGCAATCGGCAGCAGCGGGCGCGCCCTGCGCACGGCGACCAGCACGCTGGCCATTGCGAACAACGGCGACATCTTCTTGAACAACGGTGGGCAGGCGCTTGACAGCCTGGACCTGAACCTGACGCGCCGCGACGCAGCCAGCACCACGGTTCCCGACACCAACGCTTATTCCTTCTCTGGGCTCGGAGCCCAATCGCTGTCGATCTCCGGTGGCACAACCCTGTCGATCGCGGCGAGCATGAGCAACGCCGCATTGGCCATCAGCGCCGATTCCGCCATCGCGACCAACACGATCAATATGGGCACGTCGGGTTCGGTGTCCCTGACCTCGCGCTACGCGAACAGCCTGCTCAGTCCGACCATCTCGCGCAGTTCCGGCACGATCACCGGCAACAGCGTCACCTTGAACGCGCTGGGCGCCAATGGCAGCGTGTCGGCGTCAACCAGCGCCAATCACCTGTCGATCGGGTCGGCGGGCAACGTCGCCGTCTCCAACAGCAAGCAGTTGTCGTCGCTGTCGCTCACGGCAAACCACAGCAACACCACCGGCGCGCAGACAAATTCGTACGCCATCTCGGCCACCGGTCTGACCTTCTCGATGAGCGATTCGACCGGCGTCAATGGGCTGACGATCAACTCCGTCTCAAGCGCGAACGATCTGGCGCTGTCGATTGCTTCCGATCGCACGCTGAGCGTCCACAATGTCGCAACCGGCGCGGGCGGCTCCGTCACCTTGAGCAGCAACAACATCTACGGCAACAGCAGCAGCGCCAGCAGCCCCAATATCACCACGGGCGAGCTGACGCTGAACGGCGGCTCGGTCACGGGCACCTACAACACCAACCAACCGCTGTATGTCAGCGTTGACAAGCTGTCTTCGAATCTTCGCGGCAGCCTGTGGCTATCGAATAACAAGACGCTGACGCTGGGCAACAACAGCGCCCTCGGTTGGGCACGCGTCGACGTCACCAACGGATCCATCCTGCAAGGCGCGGGCAGCAACTTCATCACCCCCTCGCTGACGCTGACCGCCACGCAGTCCATCGGCGCCGGTGGCAACGCGATTCAAACGGACACCCGCCAACTGACCACGCAGACCGGCCACGACCTGTATCTGAACAATGCCTCGAACCTGTTCAGCCTGAACGTCACCGCCAACCACGCGGACCAGGGCGTGAACAATATCGTCCAGGTAGCGGCCCAGGGCCTGACGTTCAACCTTACCGACACCGGCGCCTACAACCTGTTCGACCTGCGCGACACCACCGGCCTGAACTTCTCGTTCTCGGGTGACCGCACGCTGAACATCGGCAGCATCGACACCGGCCCCGCGCATACCGTCAGCCTGGCCGCCACTGGCGCCGGCAGCAACATCGTCAACCTGTCGCCCACGTCGCACGTCACGGGCGATTCGGTGAACTTGTTCGCCACGGGCCAGATCGGCACAGGCTCGACCGACAAGATCAGCACGACCACCAGCGACCTCTACCTGACGGCCGGCAGCCACGTCTTTGTGGGCAACGACCGCGACCTGTCCAGCTTGTCGCTGTACGCCACCGGCGTGTCGCCCGCCACCTATGACATCACGTCGGACCAACTGATATTCGACGTGGCACACAACGGCCGCCTGCAAGCCAACCTGGTCCGCGACAACACCGGACTGAACCTGACGTTGTCCAGCAACGTCGGCCAGGACATCGGTGTCCTTGATACGCAAACCACCGGCACCGTGCGCCTGTCCACCAACGGCAGCATCCTGGGCAGCGCCGACGACAGCCAGCGTATCACCGCCGCCCAGGTGTCGCTGACTGCCCAAGGCACGGGCGGCATCGGCGCCGAGGGCCGCGAAATCAACCTGTCCGCCCCGGTGCTGAACATCCAGAACACCGGCGACGTTTACATCGATTCCGACACGCACATTGATACGCTGTCGCTGTACTCGATGGGCAACGACGCGCGTTCCTACAGCATCAATTCACCGACCCGCGAAGGCGGCACCATCGCCTTCACCGCCACGGACGGCGGCAGTGGCAGCACGGCCGGCCTGGTGCTGGGCAACATCACGGATGCGGGCGGCCTGAACCTGAGCGTTACCAGCGACCGCAACATCACCGTCGGCACCATCAACGTCGGCTACGACAATGTTGCGCTGACCGCGCGCAACAGTTCACTGCTGGGCGATGGCGATGCCAACACCAAGATCGACGCCGCCGCGCTGACCCTGAACGCCAACACCGCGATCGGCGCCGACGGCGCCGGCAACGCCATCGACACCCGCGTCAGCACGCTGACCGGCCGCGCCGCTGGCGGCGGCGCGTACATCACGGTGGAAGGCAATACCAGCCTGCCCAGCCTGACGTCGGTGGGCGCCAGCGCGGTCAGCAATACCGTCGGCGACATCGAGCTGGGCTCGGTCAACACCAACGGCAACGACTTCACCGTCAACAACACCGGCGGCTCGATCCTCAGCGGCACAATCGCCAACGCCACCACGGTCAACTTGACGGCCAACGGCTCGATTGGCAACAAGAGCGCCATCCGCACCACGAATCTCAGCGGCGGCACGACGACCGTCAACCTCAGCGCCAAGCAGACGGCCACGGCGGACGGCAGCATCGCACTGACCGAAACCTACGGGCTGCGCGCCGCCTCGGTCAGCGGTGATGGCAACATCACGCTGACGGCCGATACCGCCAGCGCCGGCCGTGATCTGGTGGTGGGCACCATCAGCACCAGCGGTGGCGCGGTCGCGTTGACGACCAGCCGCGGCAACATCGTCGGCGCGGACAACAGCAACCGCATCACCGGCAAGAGCGTCACCCTGACGGCCGACTACGGCTCCGGACGCAGCATCGGCTCGAATGCGACCCGGCTCCATCTGGACACGCCGTCGCTGACGCTGAACACCCCGGGCAGCATCTATGTCGACAACCTGGCCGACCTGACCGACCTGAGCATCAACCGAAGCAACGCAACGGGCAGTCAGAATGGCAGCGCTGGCGTCCTGGCCATCAGCGCCCAGAACCTGACGTTCAACGGCGTCGACAGCGGCAACAACACCGCGCTGACCACCGTTCGCGACAGCACCGGCCTGAACTTCACGTACAAGGCGATCGGCTCGATCACGCTCGACGACATCAACGTAACGGCCAATGGCTCGGTCAACCTGTCGACCAATCCCTACTACTACACCGGCGGCTCCATCCAGGGCATGAGCGGCACGTCGAAGATCACGGCGGGCGACCTGGCGCTGTCCACCGCGTCGGGCGACACCAGCAACGCGATCGGCTCGTCCAGCCGCGCCCTGAACACCCAGGTCAACAACATCTCGGCGACCGCCTCGGGCGGCATCTGGCTGAAGCAGGCGGGTTCGATCAACCTGGGCAACCTGCGCGCGGGCGAAGACCTGTCTGTCACCACCACCACCGGCGACATCCTGGTTGGCACGGTCAGCTACGGCACCGACAAGACGCTGACCTTGAACGCCCAGAACGGCAGCATCCTGGACGGCGGCGGCGCGATCACGGGTTCGGGCAACGGCGCCATCACGCTGAGCGCGAAGAACGGCATCGGCACGAACGATGCGGCCATCAAGATCGCCGCGCCGAACAACCCCGTGTCCGCCACCGTGACCGGCGACGGTTCCTTGTACCTGGACAGCACCACCAACCTGCTGGGCGGCCTGACGACCTCGGTCGCCAACGGCGAAACGCGCGTCACCTCGTCGGGCAATCTTGTCCTGAACAGCATGACGTCCGCCACCGACGCCGCCGGCAACGGCATTTCGGTGAAGGCCTCGTCGGGCAACATCACCGTCAAGAACGTGCAGGCGGGCGCCACCCAAGGCCAGATCACGCTGGACGCCGAAAATGGCTACGTCTTGGCCGACGCGGCCGGCGCCACCATCAAGGCGTATGGCGTGGCGCTGAACGCGCGCTACGGCATTGGCGCCAACACCACAACTGGCCGCATCAACGCCACCGGCCAGCGCGTTGAAGCCACCACCACCGGCGCGATGTACCTGGCGGCGGACAACAACGCCGTCTACTCCTACCTGTCGGGCAATACCATCGACATCGCGGCGGCCGGCAACCTGCAGATCGCCAATGCCATTGCCAACAACGGCAGCGGCACGATCAGGATCGTGGGCAACGGCACGAACAGCCAACTGGTGGCCGGCAACATCGACGCGGGCACCGGCACGGTCAACATCGACTACAGCAAGGCCGGCAGCACCATCGTTGACGATCGCGAGGAATCCACGCGCATCATCGGCAATTCAGTCACGCTGAAGGCCGGTGCGGGCATCGGCGGCGCCGCAGGCTCAGCCGACAACGTGCAGACGACCGCCGCCATCATCACGGCGGAAGTCACCGGCAACGGCTCGATCTTCCTGGACGACGACCGCGCGGCCGGCACGACGCTGAATTCCATCATCACGCAGAACGGCGCCATCGGCATCACCACCGCTGGCCCCACGCTGGTGACCAGCGCCTACACCCGGACCAACTCGGCGGACAACGACATCGCCATCGCCACGTCCCAGGGCAACCTGTTGATCAACACGATCAACGCCATGGATTCGGGCGACGTCACGCTGACCGCCGCCGGATCCATCCTGGGCGCGCTGGCGGGCAACCTGGTCTACGGCAACAGCCTGACGGCCACCGCCGGCGGCAGCATCGGCGCGGCCACCAATCTGGCCAACGGCACGGGCGGCATCGCCCTGCGCACCAACCTGGCGTCGCTGGGCGACCTGACGACCGGCGCCGATGGCGCGGTGATCGTTCTGAACAACGTGGGCAGCCGTGCCCTGACGCTCAACGGCGACGTGACGCAGACGGGCGACAACAGCTCGGTGTACCTGCGTTCGTCCGGCGACCTGGACGCGCGTTCGGGCCTGTCCAATACGGCGGACAACCTGCTGCTGTCCTCGGCCGGCACGCTGACTGTTGCTGGCGCGGGCGTGCAGGCCAACAACACCATCACCCTGGCGGGCGGGCACGATGTGGTTGCCGCAAGCGCCACGCCGCGCGCCATCGTCGCCCGGGGCGATACGCTGAACTTCACGAGCGGCGCGGCAGGCGGCAATACGGTATTGACGACGGAAGTCGCCAACGCCAACGTCAGCCTCACCGGCACCACCGTGCCGGCCGACCTCACGTTGAACAACACCGGCGCGCTGACCGCCGCGCTGTCCACCGCCAACGGCAACATCACGGCCAACGCCACCGGCACGCTGGATGTGTCGGCCACGGCCAGCGGCGGCAACCGCACTATCGACCTGAGCTCGCAGCACGGCGACGTGGCCTTCGGCCTCATCGATGCGGGCGCCGCGAACGGCAGCGTCATCCTGGCCGCCGCCGAAGGGTCGCTGCTGGGGTCGGGTATCAACATCACGACCAACAGCCTGGATCTGACCAGCATGACCGGCATTGGCGACGCCGGCGCCGCCTTCAACACGTCGGCGCGCTACCTCACGGCCAACGTCCTGGGCACGGGCGACATCCTCGTGGACGGCACCGGCGCCTTGACGCTGGGCCGCATCGCCACCGCGGATGGCCACATCCAGATTGCGTCGGTCGATGACCTGATCAGCTCCGTCGGGCTCTCCGCCGGCAATCATGGCGACATCTTCCTGGGTTCGGTCTTGGGCAACGTCGGCGTCAACCACGCCATCGCCAGCAACGAGGCCAACAACCTTGCGGTGATCGGCGCGCAGATCGGCCTGACGGCCGTCAACACGGCTGGGTCCCAGAGCTACGACGGCGACGTCACGCTGAACGGCGACCTGACCGGCACGTCCATCGACATCACCGGCAACGCCACGCTGGCTGGCGGCACGCGCACGCTGACCGCCTCTGGCGCGGACGGCATCGTCGCCGTCGGGGGCCTGCTGCAAGGCGGCGGCCAGCAAGCCGTAATCGTCGCCAATGACGGCGACGTGATACTGGGCGGCAACGCCAGCAACCTGGCCAGCCTGAACATCGACGGCGCCCACATCGACCTGCAAGGCGTCAGCACCACCGGCGCCCAGCAGTACAACGGCGACACCACGCTGCGTGGTCAGTACACGACGGCCAACGGCGCCTTCGGCGTCGATGGCGCCACGGTGCTGGGCAGCGGCGTCAACGTGGCCACCGGCGACGGCGCGGTCACGTTCACGGGCGAGGTCTCGGGCGCCAACGCGCTGACCGTCACCACCACCGGCACCACCACCTACGGTGGCGCCATCAACACGGCGTCGCTGAACCAGGCTGGCACGGGCATCACCGCCCTGAATGGCGGCAGCGTCACCACGACCGGTGCGCAGCACTACGCCGGCCGCGTGGTGCTGGGCGACGATGCGGCGCTGAGCGGCAGCACCATCACCCTGGCCGACGGCGCGGATGGCGCCCACGCGCTGGAGATCGATGGCGCTGCATCGCTTGCGGGCGCCATCGGCGCCAACACCAAGCTGGCCAGCCTGACCGTGACCGGCCCCGCCACGCTGACCACCAGCAGCATCGCCACCACCGGCAATCAGCACTATCAGGACGCCGTCACGCTGGGCAGCGACCAGTCGCTGTCCACCACTACCGGCAGCGTCACGTTCGACGACGCGCTGATCGGCGCCCGCAACCTTGTCATTGACTCGACGGCAGGCGGCGACATCAGCTTTAACGCCGTGGGCAGCGCCGGGCAGCGCCTGGGCAACCTCACCGCCAACACCGCCGGCGCCACCACCTTCAATGGCGCGGTGTACGCCGCGTCGGCGCAGACGGATGCCCCGGGTACGGTAGCCATCAACGGCGGCCTGGTCGACACGACAGGCACGCAGACCTTCCGCGAACTGGTTACGCTGGGCGCGGACACCGTATTGAAGGGCAGCACCGTCAATCTCTTGGGCGGCGGCGACGGCGAACACGGCCTGACGATCGACGGCGAGACCGTGCTGAAGGGCGCGTTCGGTGCGCAAGACGCGCTGGCCAGCCTGACGATCAATGGCACGTCCAGCCTGGACGGCAGCATCGGCACCACGGGCGACCAGTCGTACCACGGCACGGTCACCCTGGACGGCGACGCCGCGCTTGCCACGCAGGGCGGCAACATCACGTTCAACGACAAGGTCGCCAGCAGCCACGGCGACGGCCACGACCTGTCGTTGGCCGCCAGCGCGGGCAACGTCACCTTCACGGACACCGTTGGCGACAACGCGGGTGGCCGCCTGGGCGACATCACCATCGCCAGCAACGGCGCCACCACGCTGACCGACGTGGTCTACGCGGCATCGATTGCGTCGGACGTCGGCGGCACGATCGCCATCAACGGCGGCCTGGTCGACACCACCGGCACGCAGTCCTACGGCGAACGGGCCATCTTCAGCGGCGACACCGTATTGAAGGGCAGCAGCGTCGGCCTCTTGGGCGGCGGTGATGGCGCACACGACCTGACGATTGACGGCGACGCCGTGTTGAAGGGCCCGCTCGGTGCGCAGAACGCGCTGGCCAGCCTGACGGTGAACGGCAAGTCCACGCTGGGCGCGGGCAGCATCGCCACCACGGGCGACCAGTCGTACAGCGGCGCGGTCACGCTGGGCGGCAAGGTCGCGGTGGCCAGCCGCGACGGCGACATCCGCTTCAATGACGCGCTTGACGGCGGCTACGACATGACCGTATCCGCGGGCAAGGGGAACGTCAACTTCACCGCCCCGATCGGGCAAGGTTCGCGTCTGGGCAACCTGACGGTGGCCGCCGCGGGCGACATCGTCCTGGACGGTCCGGTCCGCACCGCCTCGCTGCAAACCAGCGGCAATGGCGATGTGCTGATCAACGGCGGTTCGGTCAACACCACGGGCGCGCAGCAATATGGCCAGCACGTGATCCTTTCTGGCGTGGACACCACCCTGACCGGCACCAACGTGCAGCTCAAGGCTGGCGTGGACGGCACCGAGTCGGGCCAGCAAGGCCTGATCATCGCCGGCAACGCCAACATCCAGGGCGACGTCGGCGCCACCACGCCCCTGCGCGGCCTGGCCGTGCAAGGCAGCACCACGATGGGTCCGGGCAAGGTCGTCACCATCGGCGACCAGGTCTACACCGGCGCCGTCACGTTGACGGGCGACCGCGACCTGACCAGCAACACCGGTTCGGTCGTGCTGGGCAGCACGCTGGACGGCGGCAATGGCAACAACCTGGCCATCGATGCCGCCAAGAACGTGCAGGTGGCGGGCAACGCGACCGGCCTGGGGTCGCTGACCTTGCGCGCCGTGGACACCATCGTGTTCAACGGTGACGTCAGCGCCTACCGCGTGCAACAGTTGGAAGCCCAGTCCGCCAGCTACAACGGCAACGTGCGCGCCTCGGGGCCGGACGGCATCGACATCGCGGGCGGCACGGTGTCGTTCGGCAAGAACGTCACCGCCGACACGGGTTCGATCCATATCGCCAACACCGACCCGACCGGCACGACGACGTTCGGCGCCGGCTCGACGGTGAAGGCCGCCACCGGCTTCACCCAGACCGGTGGCGCCGGCCTGACGCTGCCCGCGCAACTGCTGGTGACCCAAGGCCCCATCAACCTGGGCGCACCCGCCAAGTTGCAAGGCGCGAACGCCACCATCAGCACCAACGGTGACATCACCGCTGTCGGCCTGGTTGGCCCGCAAACGGCGTTGACGCTGGCGGCCGGCCCGCTGGGCGCGCTGCGCATCGGCCTGAACGACGCCAACCCGAACCACAAGCTGAACGTGGCCTCGCTGACCGTTCCCACCGCAGGCTCGGCCGACGTCTGGGGCACGATCGGGGGCAGGTCGGACGCCGTTGCCGCCACTTCCATCAAGAGCTCGTTGGTGGGCGCACCGTACTACCTGAACGGCGTCACGTGGGGCCCGACGGGCATCATCGACCGCCTGTCCTCCATCACCTTGCCGCAGCCCATCATCCCGACCACGCCTACCGCCGATTCTTTGTTCCGTGGTACGGTCCCGTCTGATGGTTTCGGCCCGGATGCGCTGGGTGCGTACACCGATCCGCAGGTACTGAAGGTGGCCAACGCCAGCTTCAACTGGCAACTGCCGTCGGGCGACAACGCCGTGCTGACCACGCCGACCGGCAACAACTCGGCCCTGCAAATCCCGGGCGGCAACTCGCAACAACCCGTCGCCGAAGGCAATCAGCCTTCCGACGACGAGCGTCGCAACCGCGACGCGCAATCCCGCACTCTTTGATTCGACACCATGACTACGCAGACTTCGCTTCCCCTGTTCTACGAACAACCCCGCCCCCTGGCGGCCGGCGTGCACGCCAACCTGTCGCTGGCCGGCAACACGGGCTTTGCCTACGCCGCCAACACCAACGCGGTGCCGCTGGTGGCCACCGAGCTGCCCACCGCGTGCCGCCATTTCCCCATCGTCTTCACCGACGGTGAGCAGCCCACGCCCGTGGCGGTACTGGGTGTGCGCGGCCAGGAAAACCTGTTCGTCGACGCCGACGGCCAATGGCGCGCCGGCGTCTACATCCCGGCCTACATCCGCCGCTACCCCTTCATCTTCATGGAAAACGAAGACCGCAGCCAGTTCACGCTGTGCGTCGACGAGAAGGCCGCATCGGTGGTTGAAGGCCGCGACAACCCGTTCTTCGACGACGCTGGCGAACCCACCGACCTGGCCCGCAGCGCCCTGGATTTCTGCCGCGACTACCAAAACCAGCACGCCTACACGATGGAGTTCGCGCAGGCCCTGGCCGCCGCCGACCTGCTGATCGAGAACCGCGCCGACATCACCCTGCCCGACGGCCAGCGCCTGGCCATGTCCGGCTTCAAGGTGATCGACGAAGCCAAGTTCAACAAGCTGTCGGACGAAGAGTTCCTGCGCTGGCGCGCCAACGGCTGGCTGCCGCTGGTGTACTGCCACCTGCTGTCGATCAACACCTGGCCAGCCCTGATCAATCAGGTGCAGCCGGTGGCAGCGGCGGAAGAAGGCTCCGCCGAGGCGTAAGCCAAGCAGCCATACAGCAAGGCCGGCCCTTTGGGGGGCCGGCCTTTTTGTTTTTTGGCGAGGCAGCTGCGCAGTTATGTTTACGCTGAACCCTGCCGTTCAATCCGGCGCGCAAACATCGCAAAGCTCGCGCGCACGATGCTGGGCTTGAGCAAAAAATCATGCGACTCCGCCGCCAGCGCATCATCCACCGGCTTCACTTCGCCGTAAGCGGCCGCCGCCAGCAACTGATTACGCGCGGCGCGCTCGATCAGCACCGACAGATACAAGGTCTCTTCCACCGAGCTGGTCGCCGCCAGAAAACCATGGTTGGCCAACAGCACACATCGCTTGTTCCCCAAGGCAGCGGAAATGATTTCGCCTTCCTGATCGGCGATCGGCAAGCCCGGCCATTCCTTCAAATGCGCACAGTCGTTATGAAACGGCGTGGCGTCCATGTGCGACACCACCAGCGGGCGGCCGGTCATGGTCAGCGTCGACACATAAGGCGGATGCGTGTGCACGATGCAGCGCACGTCCGGCCGGTTGCGATAGACCCAGAAGTGAAAACGCACGGCGGGGTTGGGCGTGCCCGCTCCTTCCAGCACGTCCATGTTGTCGTTGATGCGAATGACCGTGTCGGGGCGGATCTCATCGAACGCCTGGGCCAGCGCCGTCGTGAAAAACGTGCCGTCGTCGTTCTTCACCGTGATCTGTCCGGCCAGGGTCTCGGAGTGCCCTTCCCGAGCCAGGATCCGGCAACTTAGCGCGATCTTCTCCTGCACGTTCCAGTTGCCGAAATCCAGCTTGTCAGCCGACCGTTTGAAGAACGCATCGGACTGCAGTTTCTTGTCATCCACACCCATCTCCTAATGCCTCGTGGCACAACACTGCCATTACATCTTGCGGCGGCTTTTACGCCATTGACCGCAACCGCACAGCGCTTGTCCAAGAGTGACACGGCCTAGGGTAAACGGCAGGTGCGTGCGCGATCCGCGTCGATACAATGATTTTGATTTTGCGGGCACTGGGCTCGCGCTGAAAGTCGGGTCCATCCATATGCACGTTGCCCAATCGCTTCCGCCTGCCGCCTCACAGCAGGAACCTGACCTGAACTTCGCCCCCCGTTTTCGTCCCTTCTACGAAGCCGAACTGTCCGGTTATCAGGCCCGCCTGGACAAGCTGGTGCTTCCTGGAGATTTCCTTCCGCTTACCCTGCAACCGCGCCTGCATTTGCAAGCGTGCCGGCTGCGCGCGGGCGGCTTGGCCGTGAACCTGGAGTCCACCCCCATGCGGGTCCAGCATCGCGCCGAACACGCGGCCGATGCGATGCGGGCGGAGTTCCTGGCCAGCTTCATCATTGAAGGGCACGGGGTCATCAGCCAGAACGGCGCAAGCCTGCCCGTGGAAACGGGCGACATCATTTTTCGTACGACGGCCCTGCCTTCTGAAGTGCGCATGCTGACGGATTCCCGGCTGGTCGTGATCAAAGGTTCGTTGCTGAATCTGCTGGGCATGCATTTGCAGGATATTTCGCAGTTCACCGCCCAACGCGCGGCGTCGACGCTGCCGATGGTGCGCACGGCGCACCACTGCCTGGGGCATGTGTTCTTTGAGCAAGCCGACACGGTCAGCCCCACGTCCAGCATGTTTGCCGAACAGGCGCTGATCTCCCTGCTTGCCGCCATCTACACCAGCCAGGCACTGGAGCAACTGCCCACCACCGAACGCGGCCCCATCGAAAGCTGGCAGGCAATCACCAGCTACGTGGACACGCATATCGTCGACAGCGACTTGTCCGTCGCGGCGGTGGCCCGCGCGTTGCGGGCGTCCAGCCGCTGGGTGCATCGCTTGTTCCAGATGCGCGGCATTCAATACGGCCAGTACGTGCGCGAACGCCGGTTGGAACTGGCCCGCACGGCGCTCGTTGATCCGTGCAAGGCCCATGTGGCGGTCAAGGACATTGCGCTGTCCTGTGGCTTTCAAGATGCCAGCCATTTCAGCCGCTGCTTCCAGCAACGCTTCGGCAGCCCGCCCAACAAATATCGCGCGTCGGTTCTGGCGCAGGATTAGCAGGCTGCCGGGCTCAGCTCAAGTAGCGCGCCGTGCCGGGGTGGGCTTCATCAAGAATGCCGACGTGCCTGCAATCACGCCCAGCACGGCCAGGTAGCCGCCCACGGGCACGATGCTGTCAAAGCGCGCCACCAGCATGGCCGACACCATGGGCGCCAAACCGCCGCCAATTGCCGCGGAGAACTGCACGCCGATCGACAAGCCCGAGTACCGCAGCTCTGGCGGAAACTGCGCGGCATACAGACTGGATTGCGGGGCAATCATCATCGCGTAGTTCAAGGCCATGGCCACAAACGCCGCCACGCTGTAAGCCAGCAGCGAGCCACTGCCCACGGCCATGAAGATAGGTATCGCCATCACGCCCAGCAGCAGCCCGCCCCAGCCGCACACGCGCCGGGCGCCATAGCGGTCGCCCAACATACCGAACACGGGAATGGTGAACGTCATCACGGCCGCGCCGTACAGCAGCGCTTGCAGCGCGTCAGACCGGTTGAAACCCAGC
Source organism: Achromobacter spanius (assembly GCF_003994415.1). Lineage (NCBI taxonomy): Bacteria > Pseudomonadati > Pseudomonadota > Betaproteobacteria > Burkholderiales > Alcaligenaceae > Achromobacter > Achromobacter spanius. The sequence continues at coordinate 5,565,899 of NZ_CP034689.1, forward strand.
GTGGACACCGCGTACGACACGGAGAAGACCAGGAAGGTGTAGATCAGCGTCACTTCGGCCAGCTTGCAGCCCACGCACAGCAACAGCGCCTTGCCATGCTTGCCCAGCAATTCCGCCACCGGCAGCTTGACCTGGGTCTGCTCGGATTTGACGCGAGCAAAATCGGGCGATTCATCGATGCCTCGGCGTATCAATATCCCAACCACGATCAGCACCGCGCTGGCAAGAAATGGCAGGCGCCAGCCCCAGGACAGGAAGTCTTCTTCCGGCAGCCGCGTCACCAAGGCAAACGCGCCCACCGATAGCAAAATGCCCAGCGGCGCCCCCACCAAGGGCAGGCTGCCAAAGAAGCCCCGCCAGCGTGGCGGCGCGTGTTCCACCGCCATCAACATGGCGCCACCCAGCTCGCCGCCAAACGACAGGCCCTGCCCGATACGCAACGCCACCAGCAAGATCGGCGCCCACACGCCAATCTGCTCATAGGTGGGCAGCAGCCCGATCAGCACCGTGCAGATGCCCATCATCAGCAGGCTCAGCGTCAACATGGACTTGCGCCCAATGCGATCCCCAAAGTGCCCGAACAGGATCCCGCCCACGGGACGCGCCAGCATGCCGCTGGCGAACGCGGCAAACGCAGCCAAGGTGCCGGTCAAGGGGTCGAATTGCGGAAAGAACAGCTTGTTGAACACCAGCGCCGCGGCCGTGCCGTACGCAAGAAAATCAAACGCTTCGACGGCGGTTCCCACCACGGTCGCCACGGATATTCGAAGCAGATTCGGCTTTTTTCCAGCCCCCACATTCACGTCCGGTCGAGAGATTGCTTCCATGTTTTTTTTCCCCTGTGTGTTGTTCGTTGTGGCGTGGCGAATTTCGCTTACGTCACCTGTCCGGGCGCGACGTAGCCCGGCAGTGCTTCAATACGACGACGCCAAGCCGCTATCGCGGGATAGGCGTTCACATCAATCTCGGCCTCTTCGGCCAATGCCAGATAGCCATAGCAGGCGATATCCGCAACGCTGGGTGTGGTTGCCAGCCAAGGGCTTGCGGCAAGGCGCTTTTCAAGCAGGCTCAGCAAACGATCGGTCCGCTGTTGCAGCCCCTGCACATCAAGCATGGCCTCACTTACACCCAGGTGATGGGCGGCCTCGGCAAGACTCACCACCTTGGTCAGGCGCAGCGGCTGCAAGCTGTTGGCAATCTCGTTTGCCGACACCGAAATCCAGGAGAACATCTGCGCGCTATGAGGCTGCGACGCCAACCATTGCGGGGCGTGCTTCTGCGCCAGGTAAAGCAGAATCGCGTGGCTGTCCCAAACCGCCAGGCCGTCGTCGTCAATCGCCGGCACTTGCCGCCACGCGCTGATGCGTTCAAACGCGTCGGTCTGGTTCTTGCGCGCCAGCACATCGATGAATTCGCGCCGATAGGGCAAATTGATCAGCGACAGAAAAAGGCGCACCTTGTAGCAGTTGCCGGATCGGGGGTGGTCGTAGAGCGTGATCATGGGGAGCGGGGCGTGGCGCCTAATCAGTAACCTGCACGGGAAGAATGCGGGGAAGATGCAGGGAATGTTAGGGGCGCCCGCCCCGGCGGAATTGCCAGCACGCGCACGGGGATTGACCACAAGCGACAAAGTCTGCGGTCAGGCAAAGTGGAATCCGCGTTTGATCAGATGCCAGGGGGCCGGGCATCAAGCCGTGGGTATCGTTCCCCCGTCCACGACATACTCCGTACCCGTGATGGCGGCTGCACGGTTGGATGCCAGGAAGGCAATCAGGTCAGCGACCTCGGCGGGCTTGGCGGGCCGGCCCAAGGGGATGCCGCCCAGCGAATTCATGATGATCTGCTTGCCGCCTTCGTAATCGGTGCCCGCTTCGCTGGCCAGCCGCTGGGCCAGGGCGACGGCGGCTTCCGTCTCGATCCACCCGGGCGCCACGCGCACCACCCGCACGCCCTTGGGCGCAAGCTCCTTCGACAGGCTCTTGCTATAGGTGGAAAGCGCGGCCTTGGCGGCGGCGTATGCCGTGGTAGCTTCCGGCAGCGGCATCGCACGCTGGATCGACGTAACGTGGACCACCACGCCACCGCCCTGCGCCACCATGCCGGGCAGCAAGGCGCGATCCAGCCGCACGGCAGGAAGGAGATTGAGCGCCAGCTCGCGCTGCCACACGTCTTCGTCCAGCGCAGCGTAGCCGCCGCCGGGCGCGGACGACCCGCCCAACACATGGACGATGACGTCCACGCCGCCCAGCGTCGACGCGACGGCGCGCACTACCTCATCGCACCCTTCCACGGTTGAAAGATCCGCCAAGGCAAACAACGCGCCGCGTGCGTCCGCTGGCTCGTTCCGCGCGGTCGTCAACACCGTCGCACCCAGTTCGACAAACAACTCAACGACTGCTTTGCCCAGCCCTTGCGTGCCGGCCGTCACCAACACGCGCTTGCCCTTCAGTTGCAGGTCCATGGTCATCAGCCAAGCTCCCAAGCAAGTGGGGCGACATTGGTCCGGCCGCCTGCGTTGAAATGGGCGCCGATGGGACCAGGTAGGGGAATAGACATAGGTTCTCGCTAAGCGAAGTTGCGGTGCGATAATTGTCCGCACCCTGCGCCCCGCCGACAAGAACGCACGAAAAAGTTAGCGACTCCCCCATGAGAAAGCAATACACGCCCGAGACCGCCGCCCGAGACGTCGAGCAGGCCATACGCTTGCTCGAAGGCCGCTGGAAACTGCTTATTCTCTTTCATCTGTTCGATGGCAAGGTCCAACGCTATTCCGACCTTGAACGGCTGATTCCTGGCATCTCGCAAAAAATGCTGGCGCAACAGTTGCGGCAGATGGAAAGCGACGGGATGGTGTCGCGCATGGTCTATCCGGAAGTACCGCCCAAAGTGGAATACCGGTTGACGGAATGGGGGCAGGCGCTGTGTCCCGCATTGGATGCGATGCTGCTATGGACAGAGAAAAAGGCGGGGACGAGCACGAATGCAGAGGAAGTCCCTGCGCACACGAAGTAGGCCTTTGCACGCCTCTATGGGCGGGCCTTGGCTGGGGCACGCTTGCGTGCGCCGGTTTCCGTTGTTACCGGTCTGTCACCCGGCCTCGTGCCCGCCCACCCCGAATGACAGCGGGGCGCGGGCTTCCAAAGAGGCGCATAAATCGCTGACCTCGAACCACGTATTGCCCCTTTTTGCATCGCACTGTATCCACCCCTGGGCACCATACATTCCGACACCCAACGCCATCGCGCAGCCCCTATAAATCGTTCGCAGCAAGCCCAACCCCGCGAACTTTTCAAGGAGCATTCACGATGACGAACCCCATCGACCCGCAACGCCGCCGCCTGCTTGCCACGACATCGACGCTGGCGGCCGCCAGTCTGCTGAACCTTGCCGCCAGCGGCAGCGCTTTGGCCAAGGCAACACCCTCATCCTCGAACACGACAGGCGGTGGCGGCGCCACGCCGTTCAGTGATATCCGTCAGATCCGCGCCGGCACGCTCGACGTGGGCTATGTGGACGTGGGCCCGGCCAACGGCCCCGTCGCCGTCCTGCTGCACGGCTGGCCCTACGATATCCACGCCTTCGCCGACGTGGCGCCCCGGCTTACCGCCGCCGGTTACCGCGTGATCATTCCCCATCTGCGCGGTTACGGGTCCACCCGCTTCCTGTCGTCGGACACGCCCCGCAACGGCCAACAGGCGGCCATTGCAGTCGACATAATTGCGCTGATGGATGCATTGAAGATCGAACGCGCGGTCATCGCGGGGTTTGATTGGGGCGCGCGTACCGCCGACATCATGGCCGCGCTGTGGCCCGAACGCTGTGTAGCGCTGGTCTCGGTCAGCGGCTACCTGATCGGCAGCCAGGAGGGCAACCGCAAGCCGCTGCCCCCGCAGGCGGAATTCCAGTGGTGGTATCAGTTCTACTTCGCCACCGAGCGCGGCGCGACGGGCTACGCCGCCAACCGCGACGGCTTCAACAAGCTGATCTGGCAACTGGCATCACCCCAGTGGAAGTTCGACGACGCCACCTATCAGCGGTCGGCGCAGTCATTCGACAATCCGGATCACGTAGAGATCGTCATCCACAACTACCGCTGGCGCCTGGCGCTGGCCGAGGGCGAAGCGCAGTACGACGATCTGGAAAAGCGCCTGGCGACGATGCCGAAGATCAGCGTGCCGACGATCACGCTGGAAGGCGATGCCAACGGCGCCCCGCATCCGCCCCCCGCCGCCTACGCCAAGCAGTTCACCGGCAAGTACGAGCACCGCACCATCACGGGCGGCATCGGCCACAACCTGCCGCAAGAGGCGCCGCAGGCGTTCGCGGAGGCCGTGCTTCAGGTGGCGGGTCGCTGATGTGACGGCGCCGGGCCGCTTCTTGGCCCGGCATGGATTGCCCGCGCCGCTGTGGGCGCATTCGCTGGGGTCAGCAATTCATCCTGGCGCACCAGATCGGAAAGCGCCTTGCTGGTCCGTTCCCGTTCCATCAAGGCGGTACCGGCAACGGCATGTCGGTACCCAGACTTTTTGCCCACGCTTGTACCGCATGATGGTCTACCACGCGACCGGCCTCCACATCAGCCAGCGCTTCCTGGGTGGCACCTGTTCGGTCATCAGTACCTTGGTGGCTGGCGGGCATCTTCTTCCTCGTTGAAGTACGGTCATGCGGACATGGATCGATTTGACTTTAATCGTAGCGATTGGATTTGAATCGAATGGAGGGCGCCGTCGCTCTCGCAATGCCGTTGACGAACGCCGCCACCCGCGCGACAACTTCGCGGCGCTCGCGACCCATCGTGATCAGGTGGCGGCTGTCTGCGAGCAACTGCAAGGACACGTTCGTATTGCATGCCCGATGCACGATTTCAAAGGCGTTCGATACGGACGCGATGTCGTCGTGCCGGGCATGCATGACCAGGCAAGGCGCCCGTAATAGATTCATGCGACGCAACACCGAGGCCGTCAGCTTTCGCATCTGGGGAAGCGCCCACCAGGGAGTGCCCGGCTGCCCCATTGGGAGCGATCGTTCTGCAAACACACGGTGTTGGCCGATGCCCAGCGCCCGCAACACAGGCATCAGGAAGGCCAGCCGGGCATAGCGCGGCATGTCTCTGCCGTCATGTCGGAAAGCGGGTGACAAGGCCAGCACGCCGGCCACGTGCAGCGGGCGTTCCTGCGCCAGGGCCAGCGCCAACACGGCTCCCGTGGAGAATCCACCGACCACCAGGCGATCGACCCGGCCTGCCAGCAGATCCGCGCCGCGCCGCACGCTGGCCAACCAATCCAGCCAGCTTGTGTTCACCAGATGTTCCCGCGCGCCGCCATGGCCCGCCAGCGTCACCGTCAGCACGGTATAACCCTGAAGGTTCAGGCTGCGCGCAAGCAGGCGCATTTCCTTGGGCGTGCCGGCCAGGCTGTGAACCAGCAGGATGCCGGTGCGGCCACGCTCCCCGTTTCCGGCAAGCAAATAGTCGTTGGGCAAGTTCACGCCGACGTCCCCTCACCCTGGCAGGCTTCAGCGGGCAGGCTCGGATCCATCGCACGGCGGTACGCCTCAAGCGTGCGGAACATCTTTTCCCCCAAGCGGAAATGCGTGTCCGCAAACGCGCGCGCGTTGGCCACGATGGCTTGCGTGTGCCACGGTCGGTTTCGGATTTGCAGGATGCAATCGACATAGCCCGCGACGTCACCCGGCGCGGCCAGCCAGCCCGTATTGCCAGGCGTGACGATCTCGGGCAAGCCGCCCACATTGCTGGCCACGACAGGCCGGCCCGTGGCGTAGGCTTCGGGCACGATGCGCGACCAGGCTTCCGTTGCCGACGGCACCATCACCACGTCAGCGGCCCGGATCATGTCGGGCACATCGGTCCGGTGGCCGGCGAACACCACATGCTCCGCAATGCCCAGATCCACCGCCAGGCGGTACAGCTCGTACGCATACGCTTGGGTGGACGGGGTGGCCATGCCCACGACCAAGGCCACGGCGGGCACCCCTTGGACACGCAGGCGTTGCACCGCGCGCAGCAGGTCGGCCTGGCCTTTCTCCGGGCGCAGCATCGCGACGGTTGCGATAACGTAAGCCTCGTTGGCGGCAGGAATTTGCAGGTCGCGTCGGATGTGCAAGGACGCGTCCGGCTCGTCGGCCTGCCGGAAGAACTCTTCGCCGGCCCATTCGCCCACGACACTGATCCGATCTTCACGCACCAACCGCGCCGCCAGCAGTTCCTGCTTGCCGACGTTGCTGGTCGCGATGACGTGGTCGCAGCCAATGTGCCACTCCAGCCGGCGGCGCGGCGAGGTACGCATCGGCTTGGCGAAATGACGGGTACGAACGACCGCGCACAGGTCGCGGCAGAGTGCGGCGGTTTTGCCGTCGGCGCGGCTATGGCTGTCGATGACCTGGATGTGCAAGGCCTTGATGGCGCGGCGCAGCGCCAGGACGGTCAACGGCGAATACGCCGGCTTGAAGTCGATGTCCACGGTTGTCAGGTGGCGCTCGCGCGCCGCATGGCTGACGGCGCTGCCCGAGGGTGACGCGATGGCCACGTCGTAGCCATGGTCTTGCAGCCAGCTTGCCTGCTCCAGGGTGCGGAATTCCAATCCGCCCAGGCTGGGTTCAGCCAGCGTATGCAGTATGCGCATGATGCTCCAATACATTAAGGCAGGCGGCCAGCACGTCGTCAGGCGTGATGGCGTCGATTTTGTCGTGCGGATGACGCGGCACAACAGAGGCCGAGCCGGGCCGCTGCCAGAACCATTCCGGGTTCGGTTCGTTGAAAACGCCGACGTAGCGCACACAAGCACCTTGCGCAATATGCGAGGGGCCGCAGTCATTGGCCACCACCAGGCGGGCGCGCAGCATGATGGCGCTTAGCTCGGGAATGGACCGGCAATAGGCAATGGCGAAGTCGGGCCGCTGCATCGCTTGCAAGGTGTCGCGTTCCGCGTTCTCTTGCTGGCCCAGCACGAACAGGAAGCGGGTGTCATTGCCCAACTGCCGCTTGAGCTTGTCGGCCAACAGCAGGTAGTTCGCCAGGCTCCAACGCTTGAACGCGCCAGAACCGCCACCAGGGATCATCACCACGTCGGCGCTGTGGACGTTGCCCAGGTGCGGGCGCGCCAGCGTATGGAAGCACGTGCGCGTTGCGCGTCCAAGGTCAAACGGACGGTACGCGGCCAGCAGGCGCAGATTAGCCTGGCCGATATATTCGGTGATGTCCTTGCGGTGGCAATGCGTCCAGGCCAGGTCGCTGATTCGTGCATTGCGGAAGCCCAGGCGGATAGGCGGCCGACGCAGCAGGTTGACCACGCCGAAACGTTCGCTGCTGTGATGCAGGCTGACGCATATACGCGTGTTTTTTTTCAGGCTACGCAGGTAATCGCCGAATGTGGACGCACGCACAAACTCATCCACCCAGGGCAGCGCGCGGTAGAAGCCGCCCACATTGTCCCGGGCAACCACCTTGATGCCCAGCGACGGCCACCACGTCTTCAGCTGATACAACGTCGGCATGGCGACGATCTGGTCGCCGAGCTGCGGCTGGCTTCTGACATATACAACGATTTCCGACACCTTCGGCCTCCCTGCCCGTGACGCGGCCGGTTGACCGCTGGCGGGCAATGTATCGGGAGGCGTCCGGCAAATTTCCGGGTTCCCTTTAACGATTGTGAAAAAGCGTGCAGGGGCGCTTCATACAACTACACAATTTTCTGGTTGCTGCGCCCGATCGTCGCCAAACGTCTCAAAACGGCTACCTGCCGTACTTGGCCTGACGCATCATGCGCATTGTCATCGTCGATACCGAGGCAACCAGCGATTCGCCGGAATCCGCGTTGCTCATGACCAGCACGGCCAGCTTTTCCCGTGGGGCAAGCACCCATCGGGCATGGAAAGCTTCCGTCGCCCCGCTGTGTTCCCGTACTGACGCGGCGCTTACCAGGTCGTCGCCGCAAGGCGCGGCCAGCCACGACACGGCAAAGCGGCAATCCAGATCCAGGCCGCCACCCGCCACGGTTTCCAGGCCGAGCAGCATCCGCGCGGACCTTTCGGTCAGCACCCGCTTGCCGTTGTATCTGTCGCCGTCCTTGTCGCCGTATTTGCCACCCGCAAACAACATGCTGGAAAAGCGCGCCATCTCGGATGCGCTCATCCACAGCCCGTCCGCCGCCTGGTTGGGCTGCGCCGCTTCCTTCCAGGGCTGACCACGCCGATAGCCGGACGCGCGCTGTTCCAGCATGCGCGCGTGTGGCTGAAACCCCGCGCGCGGCATATTCAAGGGTTGAAGAATCGTGCGGCGCACGTAGGTATCGAAGGGTTCGTGCGCCACATGCGCCACCATGTCGCCCAGCAGCGCGTACGCCATATCGGCGCGGGCGCGGCCCATCGTGTCTTCCAGCGTGGCCGGATGCAGGCTCAGCAGATTACGGGCGGTATAGGGTTCCGAGCCCATCCACTGCATGGCGTTACGGCGGGGTTCCACGTGCCAGTCCGGCAAGGCGTCTCCGGCAGGCGCGTCCAGCAATAGCCGGCCATCGTCGGCGGCGCGCAGCACGGCGGCCGCCGTGACAAGCTTGCTGATGGCGCCCACGCGATACAGCGTGTCGCGGGTGGCGAGTCGATGCCGCGACGCATCCGCATAGCCAAAGCCCGTGCTCCAGACGATGCGCTGATCATCCACGATGGCGATCGACACGCCGGGCACCTTGGCCGCGTCCATGTCGTGGGGGATACGCAGGGCCAGGTATGCCAACACCGTCGCGTAATCGTCCTTGGCGATGGTTGCCGGCGCGGCGGGGGGCAGACTCTGGCAACCGCCCGCGGCTAGCAACAACGATCCGATGGCAACCAAGCGACTTAACGAGAACATGGCGGTCGGCAAACCCTGTCAATGAGGAATGCCGTGATGCTATCGATGCCTCCGCGCGGGATCTTTCCCGCTTTGTAGGGAGTTTGTGAAGATCTTTACACGGGTGTCGCCATGCCTGGCAGTGCGCGGACTGTTGCTGCCGAGCGGTCAGGCCGCGTTCCAGCTGATCACGAAGCGGGCGCCGCCCAGCGGGCTGTCGGCCACCAGCGCCGTGCCGTTGTGCCACCGCGCCACGCGGCTGACGATAGCCAGCCCCAGGCCGGTGCCGCCCGTGTCGCGCGCCCGGCTTTCATCCAGGCGGATAAAGGGCTCGAAGATGCGTTCACGATCGGCGGGCGGCACGCCTGGCCCGTCGTCGTCCACCGTCAGCACGTACTGCCGTGGCGCCGGGCGGGTTAACCCAACCTGAACCTGCCCGCCCGCGTGCCGGATTGCGTTCTGCAGCAGGTTGAGCAAGGCGCGCGTCATGTAGCGCGAGTGCAAGCGAACCTCGTCCACATCGCATTGCGTCACCGTGCACTGCACGCCCAGCAGCCCGGCCTCGAACGCCGCGTGCTGGACGACGGCATCAACCCAGCCACGCGCATCCAGCGCCTGAAGCGCAACGTTGTCGCTCTTGTGTTCCAGGCGCGCGTACATCAGCAATTCCGACGCCATGCTGTCCAGTTCGGCCACATCGCTTTTCATTTCCTCAACCAGGCGGCTGCGCGCCTCGGGGTCGGGTTCGCGGTCGATCATGTCCAGCTCGAACGACAGCCGGGAAATGGGCGTGCGCAGTTCGTGCGACACCGCATTGGTCAGGTCGCGCTGATTGCTGATCAGCGCGCTGATGCGATCGGACATCTGGTTGAACGTGTCGCCCAGCCCACGGATGCTGGAAAAACGCGACAGCCGCACGCGCGCTTGCAAGTCGCCCTGCCCCATGTGCTGCGCGGCGGTCTTCAGCGCTTCCAGGTCGCGCCAGATCGGCAGCGCCCACAGCAGCATGAAGCCGCACAACAGCAAGCCCAACGCGACGTAGATGCCAACGATTACCCAGGTGCCGACCAGCGGCTCCGGAGGCATCTTGACCAGCAACCATTGCGCGCCCGGCCCCGGAATGGCGGCAACGAAGCTCATCAGATTGTCACGCAGGAAGAAGCCGCCCGAGTCGATCGTGCGCCGCTCCTCGTCGGTCAGCGCGAAGTCCGCCGCGCGGTAGTCAGCGGGGTCCAGCACCTGCAAGACCAAGCCGTAATGCGGCGCCAGCGTGTTGCGCACATAATCGCGGCGCGCCTCGGGCGGCACGTTGGCCAATTCCTGCTTCAGGCTGTGTAACTGGCCGCGCACCGCCTCGCGCGTGTAGTTCGCGGTCTCGGGCTCGAAGAAGTAATTCGCGGCCCGATCCACCGCTTCGTTTGACAACACAAACCCAATCGCCAGGACCACGAAGATCCGCAGGACGAACTTAAGCATCGCCCAGCTCGTGCGCCTTGGGCGTGAACAAATAGCCCTTGCCCCAGATGGTCTTGATGCGGGTGGGGTCGCGTGGATCATCCTCCAGCTTGCGGCGCAGCTTGCTGACGCACACGTCCACGCTGCGATCCAGGCCGTTGAACTCAATGCCGCGCACCGCGTTAAGCAAATCGTCGCGCGTCAACACCTGGCCGGCCTGGCTGGCCAACGCCCACAACATCTCAAATTCCATGGTGGTCAGGTCCACTTCGACGCCCGCGAGTCTTACCGCGCGCGTCTGGCGGTCGATGGACAGCGGCCCGAATTCCAGGTGATCCAGCTGCGCCTCGGCCTGGTTGTGCCGGCGCATCAGCGCGCGAATCCGCGCGAGCAGCACGCGCGGCTCCACGGGCTTGATGACATAATCGTCCGCACCGGATTCCAGCCCCAGGATCTGGTCCAGATCGTCTTCGCGGGCGGTCAGCATCAGGATGGGCGCACTTGAAAAGGCGCGCAGGTCGCGGCAAACCTGCAAGCCGTCGCGGCCCGGCAGCATCAAGTCCAGAATGGTGATGGCCGGCTCGTGGCGACGAAATGCCTCCACCGCATGATCGCCGCGATAGGCCTGGGCGACAGTGAAACCGTGTTGTTCCAGAAACTGCGCAATCAAGCGCGAAAGCTTCGCATCGTCTTCGACTAACAAGGCCTTGGTCATGGTGTCCGGACTAAAGTTCACGCACCGCTACGGTGCATTTCGCGGCAAGCATACACCGAACGACCCAAGTCCAAGACAAGGTGGATGAATCGATACCCTGCATCAACCAGGGCATCTGCAACGGCGGGCGGGCGCGAACCCGTGTCGCTTGTCGGCCCGCTTGGCGTTCCCTATTCCGCCCGGGCGCCGGAAACCTTGACCGTCTCTGCCCACCGTTTGGTTTCCGAGGCAATGAATGCCGCGAATGCTTCAGGGCTTGAGGCGATCGGATTGAGCGACATCGTGGCGTTCGCCCGTTCGACTTCCGGGGTCTTGAGGGCAAGCCCGATCGCTTCGTTCATGCGCTTGATGATCGCATCCGGCGTACCCTTGGGCGCCACGATCCCGCCCCAAGCCACCGCTTCAAAGTTGGGGAAACCGGATTCGGCCATCGTGGGAACATCCGGCATGGTCGCCAGGCGCTTGGGACTGGTGACCGCAAACGCTTTCAGCGTGCCGTCGTTGATGAACTGCTGCACGCCGTTGACGTTATCGAACATCACGTCGACCCGGCCGCTGACGACATCCGATAGCGCCATGGAGCCGCTGCGATACGGCACATGGGTGATATCCAGCGCGCCAACCGCCTTCATCATTTCGCCCGTCAAATGGCTACCCGAACCTACCCCGGTTCCCGACGCGAAGTTCACCTTGCCGGGGTTCTGCTTGATATGCGCCGTCAATTCCGAGATCGAATTCGGCTTGAAGTTCTTGCCCGCGACAAGAATGTAAGGGTTGTCGAACAGCAAGCCGACGGGCCCAAAATCCTTGACCGGGTCGTAGGGCAGGCTGCTATAGAAGCTTGCGTTGACCGCCAGGGTGATGTTGTTGCCAAAGCCGAAGGTGTAGCCATCCGGCGCCGCCTTGGCAACCGTGCGGGTGCCCACGATTCCACCGGCGCTAGACAGGTTTTCCACGATGACGGGCTGTTTGAGGATCCTTCCAATCTGTTCGGCAACGGGCCGCGTCGCCACGTCTGGCCCAGACCCCGCCGCATAGGGAATGATGAGTTTTATGGGTTTGCTCGGCCAGGATTGCGCATGCACGGCCGTAGAAAGTGTGATCGCCAAGAGCGCGATCCATCGGGAAATTTTCATGGGATTCTCCAACATACCTTTTTGGCTGCACGTCATCCGCGCAAAATTTGAATCAGGCGATTCGTCCAGGGATATTCCGCGTCCCCCGCCGCAAGCGCCGGCGAAAAATGATCTCCCGGCAGCACCATGGTTTCGCAGGGCCGTTGCAACCGGCGCAGCTCGGCCTGCATGGTTTGGTTGCCCTTGATGATGCGTGGCAAGTCTTCCTTGGCATAGGCCAGCAACATCAAGGGCGCGTCTTCATTCAACAGACAAACCGGACTTGCCAACGCCGCTTCCGACGCGTCGTGTAGAAGAATTTGATGCGTACGTTCTTCCCCACTATCGGCAAGCCGATCGGGATACCGAATATCAAGCGGCGCACACAGCGGAAAGCACGCGACTATCGACGATGCCGGGATGCCGTGGCGCGTCAGACCGTCGGCGCTTAACGCGGCAAGCGTCATCAAGTGGCCGCCCGCCGAATGCCCGCCAAGCGCAATGCGGCTGGGGTCGCCGCCGTACTCGTGAATGTTCCGATACACCCACGAGATTGCTGACAGGCAATCATCCAGAAGCGCCTGCCATTTGTAGCCAGGCGCAAGCCGATACGAGACCGAGACAAACGTAATGCCGGCGGCGACCAATGCCGGGGCCATCAACGCCACCCACTCCTTGTAGCCATTCGTCCACGCGCCGCCATGCGCGAAGACCAGCACTGGGCCGGGTTGTCCGTGCGCGTTTCTGCTGGGGTACACGTCGAGTCGGTGCGCGTCCGTATCGCCGTATTGAATGTCGGCGACACGTTCACAGCGCAGGACGGCGGCAGCTGACAGCGCCAGGGCCGACCGCGCGTAGTCTTCGGCCTCTGGGGGATACAAGGGAGGTTGGGGAGATAGATCGGTGAAGCTCATGTCTGGACCGCGCTGAAGTGATTTCGCTTGCTCTACAGTGGCTTGTAGGCCACTGCCTTGATTTCGATGCGCAGCATCGGATGCGGCAGTTGGTGCACCGCCACGGTGGTTCGGGCGGGGCCGTCGTAGTCGAAATACTCGGCATAGACCTCGTTGTAGCCCTTGAAGTCGCCCATATCGACCAGATACGTGGAAAGCTCGACCAGGTCTTTCAGGCCGGCGCCCGCGCTTTCAAGAATCGCCTTGATGTTCTCGATGACCGCCCGCGTCTGCGCGCGGATATCGGCATCCAGCACGCCCATGGCGTCGGTTTCGGCGCCCACGAAGCTGTTGTCGGCGCGCCGGGAGCTGGTGCCCGAAATGAACAGAAAATCACCCGCACGCTTGACGTGGGGGAACTTGCCGCGCGGCTGCGCTCGTCCTTCGACGACGGCCGATGACACATTGCTTTTTTCCATGATTTTCTCAGTCAGTGACGGCGTCCGGCGCATCCACGTGGATGCAAACGTTGGTGAGTTCGGAGTAGAAGTTCAGCGAGTGCAGCCCGCCCTCGCGGCCGATACCAGACAGGCCGCTACCGCCAAACGGCGTGCGCAGATCGCGTAGAAACCAGGCGTTGACCCAGGCAATGCCAACGTTCATGGACTGCGCAACACGGTGCGCCTTGTTCACGTTGCTGGTCCAGATCGTCGCCGCCAGGCCATACGGCGTGGCATTGGCGCGGCGGATGACTTCCGCTTCAGAGTCAAAGGGCGTGATGTGGCCGATGGGGCCGAATATTTCTTCCGACACGCAGCGCGCGTCATCGGCCAAGCCGGCGATCAAGGTGGGTTCAACCCAAAAGCCGCCATCCAGCGCATTGCCAAAGCTGGGCGTGCCGCCGCCCACGATGAACTGCGCCCCCTCTTCTCGCGCCAGCGCGTAGTAGCTAAGCACCTTGTCGCGATGCGCCGCCGAAATCACGGGCCCCATGTCTGTAGCCGCATCGGTGGGATCGCCTAGCTTGATGCGCTTTGCGCGTTCAGCCAGCGCGGCCACGAAGCGGTCGTAGATGGGGCGCTCAACAAAAATGCGTTCCGAGCACAAGCACACCTGGCCGCTGTTCAGGAACGCCGCGCGCGTCATTCCTTCCACGGTTTTCTCGAAATCGCAGTCGGCAAAGATGATGGCCGCGTTCTTTCCGCCCAGCTCGAACGACACCGGCTTCACGCCGTCGGCGGCGGCGTGCATGATGGCCGTGCCCGTCTTTGATTCGCCGGTAAAGGTGATGGCGCTGATGTCCGGATGCTTGGTAATGAATTCCCCAGCCGAATTCGGGCCAAAGCCGTGCACCAGATTGAACACGCCGTCCGGCAACCCCACGGACTGCATCACCTCGGCAAGCAGCGTGGCGGTGCCTGGCGTTTCTTCCGATGGTTTGGCCACCACCGCGTTGCCGCACGCAAGCGCGGGCGCGACTTTCCAACTGAACAGAAGCAGCGGCAGGTTCCATGGCGAAATGATGCCGACCACGCCCAAGGGCTTTCTGACGGCGTAGTTGATGGCGTGGGCGCCGTCAGCCAGCTCGGTGCGAAACGTTTCCAGCGGGGCCGTCTTCAGAATGTCCGCAAAGATGCGAAAGTTTGCCGCGCCGCGCGGGATATCCAGCTTGGACGCCAGGGATACCGGTTTGCCCGTATCGCTGACCTCTGCTTCCAGGAAGTCATCCGCACGCCGATCGATTTCGTCGGCGATGCGGTAGAGCATGTCGGCCCGGTCGGCAACCGACGTGGCGCCCCAGCCGCGCACCGCTCGGTGGCCCGCGGTGATCGCCGCGTCGACCATTTCCTTGCTGGCCTCGTGCACGTCGGCAAAGCGAACGCCCGTTGCCGGGTTGATGCCGGCAAACCGCTTTTCGCTGTCGACGAACCGACCATTGATGAAATTTCTGTACTGCTTGAACACGACTGCTCCTTGGCAAGGTCGGGCCCGTCAGGCAGGCCCTTTTGATAGGCGCTACTGGAGCTTGAACTCCACGACAGCACCGCCGCTGCCGTACAGCGGTGCATACTCATGCACGATTGCCTGCTTGAAATTCCCACCCATCGCGCCAAGCAGCCAATGGAATTGCTTCAGCCCCATGTCCGGATGCGCTTGCCTGGCATAGTCGGGCAGGCTTGCGCGCAACGCTTCGACATCGCCGCTTTCCATCAGGGCCAGCAAGCGCCGGTTCCACGTGTCGTCGGCTTCCGAAAGAATGTGATCTTCCTGAAGATCAATGTTGTCGCGGAACATGCTGTTGGACAGGCCGCCGATTCCGACCACCGCAACGCGCTTGTCTTGCAAGGCGGATGCGGCGATGGCGCCCAACTGCTCGGTCTGCTCGGCGCTGTGATAAAGATTGTTTGCCGCGATGACGACCGGCAGCGACGCGGAGCCGAAGTTCATCAAGGTGGTCGCCGTAATCGTGCCCGTGTCGATCGGGAACTGGTCGTAATCGACGCCTCGCGTCTTGATGCCCGCTTCGTTGCAAGCTTGAACGCAGCGATGCGCCAGGGCCGAATCCGAATAAATGTCGAATGGCTGCTCGCCAAACTCATGCCAGTTTTCATCCACATGCAGTCCGGTGCTGCGCGCCCGCGTGATCCACAACTGGTCCAGCACGGCGAACCATTGCGTGGAATAGACCAGCACGCAATCAGGCTTGGACTCGGCCAGCGATTTGCCGGCATGCGCCAAGGCGTCTCGCAGGCGGCCCCACGGCGCCACGTCGGGACGCAACTGCGGCAGCGGGCTGCCGGGAACAAGAAACGCGGACACGATGCTCATGGTTTTTCCCCTTTTCCTTTTTGCTTTCCAGGCCGCGCGATCAGGCTGGCTGGGTTGCCGGCTTCAGGCTTGAAAGCCCCGCTTCCTGAAGGTTCCATTCGATCACCGCGTTGCCGGTGCCGATGACGGTGCCGTAGCCATGCAAGCGGCCGGCAAGTTCGGGATAGCCCATCGCGGCGTGCATCCAGGTGAAGGCGCCGGACTTCACTTCGGCGAAGGCTTCATCAATGAACTGGGGCAGAAGCTGGAAGGTTTCTTGCATGCGGCCTTGCCGCATCAGGTTGATCATGCGCACGTCCCACTTGTAGCCGTCGTAACGCTCGGGATGCTCCTTGGTCATGTCCTCGGGCAGCTCAGGTTCTTCATGAAAATGCCAGTGGGACAAGGTGTTGCTGGCCAGCAGCACGGCGCGGCGTCCGGTCTTGCGGATGGCTTCCCGCGTGGCGCGGCCCAGGAGATCCATCTCGCCCTGGCCTTCCTTGGTGTTAAGGAAGTACGGCGTGTTGTTGGCGGAGATGCCCACCACAGGAATGTCCCATTGCGGCCGAATCATGTGCAGCGTGGTGATCGTTCCGTAGTCTGGCCGGAACTTCGGATTGCGCATCATCTTGCTGACCAGGCCAAGGTTGGCGGCCTCTGCGCAGCAGGCCTCGGCCAGCTCAACATCCACGTCCATGCCGAAGTCATAGCGGAATATGTTGGGGAAGATGGGGTCGACCGATCGCCCGGCAAGCCGTGGCACGCCCAGAAAGTGGTGGCCCACCTGCGTAATCCAATGCGGGGAATGCACCAGCAGCACGTCAGGCTTCATGCGTTCAATGCTCTCGCGTGCCTGCTCATACGCCCAGCGCAGCGGTTCCCAGCCGCCTTCCGACCGAGGTTCGTTCTGAGGCGGGTTTTCGCCGTAGACCAGGTGCGGGGGATGCGGCGCCAGGAAGCCGGAAAGAATCATTCCTTCGCTCATGGTGAAGCTCCTTCATTGACAGTTGAAACGCAATCCCCACCGCAGTACCCAGCGGAACGGGCTCTATGGGACGTATGCGTACTATATTAGGGCGGAGCAACAAGCCAAGAAACGAGTAATTACCCTATCAAATATCCGTTCAACGTGGTAAATGCGCTTTATGAGGAACTTCTTATCTTGTACGTATACATGCTATTGTAACTACGCAGGGTCCCATCTTAATATCTCCATCTACCGTAGAACCCTCTAATCACAATGGCCCGTTCACCGTCCTCCAAGCCCACCCCATCCAAGTCCGCCCCCTCCCCGGTTTCGTCCTCACCCGCCGCGGCGGAAGTCGACGCCCTGCTGCGGAATTTCCGGCTTGAAGATGTGCCGTCGCATCTCTTGCGGCGCGCGCACTTCAAGGCCGAGGAGATCTTCGCCACCACCTTTTCGGGCGAAGGGGTAACGCCCAGGCAGAAAGCCGCCTTGGTCCTGCTTTATCAAGAGCCGGGGCTTAGCCAGAACTCCTTGTCGGAACGCCTGGCGATGGACCGCAACACGGTCGCCGAGATGGTAAGACGCATGCATGGCGGCGGGCTGATAGAACGCCGACCGTCTCCAACGGATGCCCGCGCCTACCAGCTTTACGTGGCGCCGGCCGGGCTGGACCTGCTATGCAGAGTGATGCCGCGTGATGTGGTGGTGGAAGACCAGCTGCTGGCTCGCCTGCCCGAGGAATACCGAGGCCTGTTCGTCAAATGCCTGCGCCTGATCGCCGAGTACGACAATGAGGCGGACGCGCCCAAACCTGATTGACGGTTGAACACCGGGCGTGCGCCCGCCCACATCGCATGACGCGGCGCACTTAAGAGCGGGCAATGGACGCTTTGCTTTCAGCCGGCCGACAGCCGGGCGCGGGGCGGTCCCGCTACACTCTCGGGATCCCGCGCCGATGGCCGCCGGACCGGCCTCGCGCGCATGGGCGTGGCGGTCGGCAGGCGGCCTTGCTCTCATCGCTCCGTCATGTCGCAACCTAATTCGTTCAATCTCAGGCAGATCGCCGTGCCGGCGTTCGGCCCGTCGCTGCTCTATGGCATCAGCAACGGCGCCATCCTCCCCGTCATCGCGCTCACCGCGCGTGACCAAGGCGCCTCGGTAGCCGCCGCCGGACTGATCGCCGCCCTGATCGGGATCGGGTCGCTGCTCTGCAATATTCCGTCCGCGCTGATCACCGAGCGCTTTGGCGAAAAACGCGCCATGGCCGGCGCCGCCCTGTTAAGCGTGGTCGGCCTGGCTCTCGTCATCACCGTCCCCACGCTCTGGGTGCTGGCGCTGGCCATGCTGATGCAGGGCTGCGCGCAGTCGGTCTTCCAACTGGCGCGCCAAAGCTACATGATCGAGGTCGTGCCGCTGGCGTACCGGGCGCGCGCCCTGTCCACGCTGGGCGGCACCACGCGCATCGGCACCTTCATCGGCCCCTTCGCGGGTGCGGCGCTCATCCATTTCGTGGGGCTTGAAGGCGCTTACTGGATTGCCATCTGCGCCATGTTCGGCGCGGGGTTCATCGCCATCAAGGCGCCCGACATCGAACCCGTGGGTAACACAGGCCCGGGTGCCCCACGCGCCCGCATAGGCGAAGTCGCGCGCGACCATCGCGGCGTGTACGCCACGCTGGGCGTGGGCGTGATGCTGATCAGCGCGCTGCGCGCATCACGCCAGGTGGTGATTCCGCTGTGGGCGGACCATCTAGGCCTGGACGCCGCCACCACGTCACTCGTCTACGGGCTCGTCGCCGCGGTCGATATGTCGGTGTTCTATCCGGCGGGCAAGGTCATGGACCAGCGCGGCCGCCTGTGGGTGGCGCTGCCGTGCACGCTGCTGATGGGGCTGAGCCTGATGGCCATCCCGCTGACCAGCGGCGTAACGAGCTTCATCCTGGTGTCGGCGCTGCTGGGCTTTGGCAACGGCATCGGCTCCGGCATCGTGATGACGCTGGGCGCCGACGCCGCGCCCCCAGGCGCACGCACGCAGTTCCTGGGCATCTGGCGCTTCATGGCCGACCTGGGCACAAGCGGCGGGCCGGTGGCGCTATCGGTACTGACCGCCCTGGTGTCGCTAGGCGGCGCATCGTTTGGGGTTGGTACCTTGGGCCTGGTCGCGGCGGGCGTGTTCTGGCGCTGGCTGCCTCGGCGCGGGCGGGCTTGAGGGCGCCGGCTCGCGCCGACGTCGCCCCTCAAGCCATCCCTCTTGATGCCTTGAGGGGGCCAACTATTGCGGTGTTATCTGCGCCGCCTTCACGATATCGCCCCACTTCTGTCCCTCGGACACATTGAAGCGCGCGAACGTGGCCGGGTCCGAACCCACCGGCTTGGCGCCCAGCGCCGTGTACTGCGTCACGACGTTGGGCTGCTTGAGTGCTCGCGCGGCATGGTCGGCCAGCTTGGCCACGATCTCGGGTGGCGTGCCCTTGGGTGCCCACAGGCCATACCAGGTGCTGATATCGAATCCCGGAAAGCCGGATTCCGCCATGGTCGGCACGTCGGGAAGTTCATCCACCCGCCGCGCGGTCGTGACCGCCACCGCGCGCAGCTTTCCCGACTTGATGAACGGCATGGCCGAAGGCATGGAGTCGAACATCAGCTGGATCTGTCCGCCCACCAGATCCGTCAATGCCGGCGCGCTGCCCTTGTAGGGCACATGCTGCATCTGCAATCCGGAGCGCACCTTGAAGGACTCTCCCGCAAGCTGCTGCGCCGATGCGGACCCGGCCGATCCGAAATTGAGCGGCTGCTTCTTGCCCTGCGCAATCAGCTCCTGAACGGTACGAGCCTTGCCGGTTTGTGGCACCACCAGCACCAAGGGCACGTCCGCCAACTGGGTGATGGGCGCGAAATCCTTGAAGGCGTCGTAGCGCATCGACTTGTAGATATACGGATTGATCACGTGCAGGGATGCGTTGGCCAGGAAGGTGTAGCCATCCGGCGCGGCGCGCGCCACGAGATCAGCGCCGATCATGCCGCTTGCGCCCGGCTTGTTGTCAACGACGATGTTCTGGCCAATGGTCTTGGACATTTCCGCCGCCACCAAGCGCGCCACGATATCCGTCGGGCCGCCCGGCGGATAGGGGACGACCATGGTGATGGGTTTGGAGGGAAACGCAGCGTCGTCGGCCAGCGCGGTCAATGGACCGGTGGCAAGGCCCAAGGCCAGTGCGGCGGCGGCCAGTTGCCTGGCGCGTGGGGCTATGCGGGAGCAGTTCGCCCCAAGGGCGAGTCGGGCGGTGATGGCATGCATGGGTTTGTCTCCGTCGTTATTGTGATCGCCACCTTGCCGACGACTTGTCGGCTTTCCAGGGCGGCGAGTGCTGCGGCAAGACCGGTGATCGGATAGACCGCCGTTACAGCTGGCCGGATCCGCTTGCTGCGGGCCCAGTCAAACAAAGTGGACATCGTCCGCTGCATGGCGGGCGCGTGGACGATGCGTTCGTCAGCAGGCGTCCAGCCGATGTAGCGGCCAAAGAAAAACCCATGCAGGGCAATGTTCTTCACCAGCAACAGGTTCAGTGGCACATCGGGAACGCGGCCGCTGGCGAAGCCCACCGAGACCATCCGCGCATTGGCCGCCGCCGCGCGCACGCTGCGCTCAAACGCGTCGCCGCCCACGGCATCCAGCACCACGTCGGCGCCGCGCCCGCCACTTGCCGCCTTGACCGCCTGCACCATGTTTTCGTCAGCGGCGAACGCATGCGCGGCGCCCGCGGCCAGCGCGGCCTGGCGCTTGGCATCCGTGCTGGCGCAGGCCAGCACCGTGGCGCCCAGCGACGAGGCAATCTCCACCGCCGCCAAGCCGACGCCAGACCCGGCCCCCAACACCAGCACGGTGTCGCCAGGCTGCATGGCGGCGCGCCACAGCAAGGCGCACCAGGCAGTTCCATAGGAAATGGGTATGGGCAGGGCAGACAGCAGCGGCAAGTCGTCGGGCACGGGATAGACCGTGTACTCGGGCAAGGTCAGGCGTTCGGCGTAGCAGCCCCAGCGCGACAGCGCCACCACCTTGTCGCCCGGCTTCAGGCGCGTGACTTCCGCCCCGCAAGCAATGACGCGCCCGGCCGCTTCGGTGCCAGGCGCGAATGGCAGAGGTGGCCGGCTTTGATAGCGCCCTTCGATCAGCAGCTTGGTCGCGTGGCTGACGCTTGCGAATTCCACGGCAACCGTGACTTCGTGGGGGCCAGGGGCCGGAGCGTCCGGCATGTCGCCCGGCAAGACGTCCTCAACCGGACCATGTCGTTGGCAGATCAGCGCGCGCATCAGTGCCCCCCTTGAGCAGACGGCGCTTGGCGCAGTACACCCATGTCCAGCATGGACTGAATGTCTGCAGGCGCTACCCCCCACTCCGTCAGCACGGCAACCGTATGCTGACCGATCTCGGGCGCGGCTTGCAACGGCCGGCGCGCAGCCGCGCCCGGCACGCGCGCGAATGGCAAGGGTTCGCCGCCGGGCTGCGACAGCGGCTCCAGCAGACCGATATGCGCGGCCTGCGGGTGAGCGGCCAAGCTGTCGTAGTCTCTGACCCTTGCATGCAACACGTCTTCGCGCGTGAAGCGCTCCACCCAGTGCGCGGCAGGCTGCGTCGCAAGTTGAGCGGCCAATTCGCGATGAAGTCGTTCGCGTTGCGCCATGCGCCCCTCGTTGCTGGATAGCGCCGGGTCGGCCAGCCAGTCGGTGCGTTCCAGCGCACGGCAAAGCCGCGCGAACTGGTCGTTGTTCAGCGCCAGGACCGACAGGCTTGCGTCTGCCGTCCCGAACACGCCGTTGGGCGCGCTCACCGCGCCCGCGGCGCGTGCGCCCGCCATGCCGAACGCCAGGATGTCGTTGACCTGCAATGCGGCGCAGGCCTGGAACAGGCTCAACTGCACATGCTGGCCGCGGCCCTCGCGCGCCTGCTGATACAGCGCGGCGCTGGTGGCCTGCGCGGCATACAGCGCCGTGGCGATGTCGGCCATCAGCAGACCGATTCGGCGCGGCTCGCCCTCGGGCGTCTGGTTCGCGAACATCAACCCGCTGTCGGCCTGCATCACCGAGTCCGACGCGGGTGCGTTCGAGCTGGGGCCATCCGGCCCGTAGCCGCTGATGGACACGTACACAAGGCCCGGGCAGCGCTGGGCCAGACTGTCGTAGCCCACGCCCATGCGTTCGGCCACGCCGGGGCGGAAATTCTGGATCAGGACGTCGGCCTGTTGTGCCATCTGCGCCAGCAGGGCCTTGCCCCGTGGCTGGCGGGCATCCACGCATACACCGCGCTTGCCCACGTTGTAGGCGATCGACAGCGCGCTCTGCCCTTCCCGCACGACGCCGACATGGCGGCCCCAATCGCCGTCCGGGGGCTCCACCTTCACAACGTCCGCGCCTTGCTGCCAGAGTATCTGGGCGCAATAGGGGCCCGCGATTCCCTGGCTGAGGTCCAGCACGCGCAGGCCTGCGTAGGGGGATGAACGCGGGGCTGAATGCGGGCCGGAAGAAGGGTCGATCGGCGTGGTCGGCATAGGTGCAAGAAAGGCAAGGACAATGCGGTCGATGCTAGACTCGCCGGCATCATTGGACAATCCATCAACTTGTTCCTTGAATGGTGAATGATGATTGACAATATGCCGGACCTGAACCTGGTCAGACTCTTCGTGGCAATGGTGGAATCACGCAATCTGAGCGCCGCCGCCGTGCGCTGCGGCATGACGCGATCAAACATGTCGCATCGGCTCAAGCGGCTTGAGCTGGACCTGGGCGCGCAGCTTTTCCGGCGCACCACCCGGCACGTCGAGCTGACACAGGCCGGCCAGTTGCTCTATCAGCACGGCATCCGTCTGTTGGACGAGATGCGCGCCGTGCAAGCCGCCATCGACAGCCTGGACGGAACCGTCAGGGGCGACGTGCGCATCCGGCTGCCGACGGGCCTGGGTCATCTGTACCTGGCGCCCGTGCTGCTTGAATTCGCGCGCGCGCATCCCGATATTTCGCTGCGCGTGCATATCAACGATGGCATCGGAGACCTGATCTCCGCCGAAGTCGACATGGCGCTGAAGATCACCTCATCGCCGCCCGAGGACCATGTGGCGCGCCGCGTATGCGGCATCCAATGGTGCCTGTGCGCCTCGCCGGCATTCCTGGCGCAAACCGAGCCGGTGCAGAAGGTAGAGCACTTGGGGCGATGCGATCTGATTGCCCCGCAGTCCCTGGGCCGCCGCTTTGACCTGCGCTTGAAACAGGAGCACGGCGACCCGCTGATCCTGCGCGTGACGCCCAGGCTGCAATCGGGCGACTATCCGTTCCTGCGGGACGCGGTCCTGGCGGGGCTGGGCGTGGCCTTGCTGCCCCGCTACGCGGTATGGAAACAGTTGCGCGACCAGGAACTGCTTGAAGTGCTGCCCGAGTTCGAGCCCGAAGGCGTTGGCAACGCCATCTACCTGCTCACCGCGCCCAACCGCTTTCCGTCGATGGCGACGCGCGTGCTTGCCGACTTCATTCGCGAGCATATTGAGCGGCATGTGCAGGACTGGGCCGTCACGAGTCCCGCCGCCCGACCGTCGCGTGCGTCCATGCCCGACTCTCCGGGCAAGCGCACATGAATAGGTCTATAAGCGCAGCTAATGAATTTTCTTAGAATTTTTTTAGGCAAAATTCGAAGCGTAGAGATTGTGCCTCCCGCTTAAGGCAAGGCATCATGTGCCACGCTTGTCTTCCAAGGATTCCGCTATGACCCCCATTCAAATCAACGGCCAGGCGAAGGACATCGACGCGCCAAGCGAAACGCCCTTGCTCTGGGCCCTGCGGGACGAGCTTGGCATGACGGGCACCAAGTTCGGATGTGGCATGGCATTGTGCGGGGCCTGTACCGTGCACATGGACGGAGCACCTATCCGTTCCTGCGTTACGCCCCTTTCGGCCACGGCGGGCCACAGCATCACCACGATCGAAGGGATAGAGGCAGACGCGGTGGGTCAAGCCGTGCAACAAGCCTGGATAGAACAGAACGTTGCTCAATGCGGCTACTGCCAGGCAGGCCAGATCATGACGGCGGTAAGCCTGCTGAAATCCACCCCCCGGCCCACCGATCAAGATATCGAAGACGCGATGAGCGGCAACATCTGTCGTTGCGGCACCTACCCCCGCATCCGCGCCGCCATCCAGCTGGCTGCCGAGCGCCTGGCCCATGGGAGCAAACAATGACACGTAGCGCTCAATTTTCCCGGCGCAGCTTTTTGCAAGGCAGCCTGGGCGCCCTCACCTTGGCCGTTACCTCCAAGGGATTGATCACCACAGCCTGGGCGGAAGACACCAATGCGAAGCAGTATGGCGCTGACAGCATGCCCGGAGGCACCGTCGACGACCCGCTGGTTTTCGTCAGCATCGCCGCCGACGGCACCGTCACCATCGTCGCGCACCGCGCCGAAATGGGCACGGGAGTGCGCACCAGCCTGCCCATGGTGGTGGCCGACGAGATGGAAGCGCGCTGGGACCGCGTAAAGGTCGTGCAGGCGGAAGCCAACGAAGCCCGCTACGGAAACCAGAACGTGGACGGCTCACGTAGCGTCCGCCACTTCCTGATGCCCATGCGGCGCGTGGGTGCAGCCGCCCGCCAGATGCTCGAGGCCGCCGCGGCCGCGCGGTGGTCCGTGCCCGTCTCTCAGGTCAAAGCCGTACAGCATGAGGTGCTGCATCAGCCTACCGGACGCCGTTTGACCTACGGCGACTTGGCGGCCGACGCCGCCAAGCAGCCCGTGCCCATGGGCGATGCGCTCAAACTCAAGGTCCGGGCCGAGTTCCGGTACATCGGAAAAGACCAGGTCCGCCTAGTTGACCTGGAGGCTATCGGAAAAGGCCAGGCGACCTACGGCATGGATATGCGTCTGCCCGGCATGGTCTATGCCGTGGTGGCGCGCCCGCCTGTCGTCGGCGGCAAACTGCGCCGCTTCAACAGCGCCAAGGCGCTAAGCGTGCCTGGCGTGCTGAAGCTTGTCGAAATTCCCGCGATGAAGGGCGCACCGGCCTTCCAGCCACTGGGTGGTGTCGCGGTCGTTGCGCGCAACACCTGGGCCGCCCACCAGGGCCGCGATGCGTTGGAGATCGAATGGGACGACGGTCCCAATGGCAACTACGATTCGACGAGCTACCGCCAAACTTTAGAGGCGGCGGCGCGCCAGCCCGGCAAGCCGATACGTAACGAAGGCGACGCCGCGCAAGCCTGGGCTCAAGCGCCCGAAGACGCGCGTCTGGCTGCCGAATACTACGTACCGCATCTGGCCCATGCCTCGATGGAACCGCCGGTGGCAACGGTGCGGATCAACGGCAAGACAGCCGAAGTCTGGACTTCGATCCAGAACCCGGTTGCCGCACGCGATGCCGTGGCCGCCCGCCTGCGCCTTGAGCCCGCCAACGTCAAAGTGAACGTTTTGCTATTGGGCGGAGGGTTCGGCCGCAAGTCCAAGCCCGACTTCGTGGATGAAGCCGCCATCGTCGCCCAAGCCATGCCCGAAGGCACACCCGTCAAACTGGTGTGGACGCGCGAGGACGACATCCATCACGACTACCTGCATACCGTCTCCATCGAACGGCTGGAGGCCGTCCTGGACAAGACAGGGCAGGTCCAGTCCTGGTTGCACCGCAGCGCCGCCCCCACCATTGCGTCGCTCTTCTCAGAAGGCGCCAAAGGCCAGCAGATGTTCGAGTCCGCCATGTCTGCGATCAACATGCCGTACCGCATTTCGAACGTAAGGGTAGAGACGGCCGAAGTGGAAGCGCATGCCCGCATCGGATGGTTTCGCTCGGTCGCCAACATCCCGCATGCCTTTGCGGCCCAGTGCTTCATTGCCGAACTCGCCCAGCGCGCGGGCAGGGACCACAAGGAATTCGCGCTTGACCTTATCGGCCCGGCCCGCCAGCTCGACCCTGGAACAATGGCCGACACGTGGAATTATTCCGAATCGCCCGAGCGCTATCCCTACGACACGGGCCGCCTTCGCGGTGTCATTGAAGCGGCATGCGCGGGTGCCGGGTGGGGCAGAACACTGCCCAAGGGACACGGCCTTGGCCTGGCATTCTGCTACAGCTTCATGAGCTACACGGCCACCGTGGTCGAGGTTGCCGTAGACGACAAAGGCCAAGTGCGCATCGTTGCCGTGGACATGGCGATGGACTGCGGCCCACAGGTCAACCCTGAACGCATCCGCGCACAAATGGAAGGTGGCGCCATCATGGGCTTGAGCCTGGCGCTAACCAGCGAGATCACCTTCGAGAATGGCCGCGTGAAGCAAAGCAACTTCCACGACTACGAAGTGCTGCGCCACAATGCGTCACCGCGCGTGATCCGGACGCATCTGGTCAATGACGACCACGCCTTGCCGCCCGGCGGCGTGGGCGAACCGCCGGTACCTCCCGTGGCGCCCGCGCTGTGCAACGCCATATCCGCCGCAACCGGCAAGCGGATTCGCAGCCTGCCCGTGCGCACCGTGGTTGATAAATGGAAACCGTTGACGTCCGGGTCCTTCGAGAAGCCTGCTCTTGGCACGCAGAAGGACACCATCTGCTGCTGGCGACAGTAGTGAAAACCTGGGGTTCGTCTCCGCGTCCGGTTGGCTCCATGATGGCGCTGCGTGCAGACGGGCGATGTGTCGGTTCCGTTTCTGGCGGCTGCATTGAAGATGACTTGATACACCGATACACCCGTGCCTACAAAGCCCGCTCGATACCGCAAGGCGCTCCTGAACTGGTGCGCTACGGCGTTACCGCTGACGAAGCACACCGTTTCGGACTGCCTTGTGGCGGCACGCTGGAGCTGCTACTGGAATTTCAACCGGACTTCGAAGCGCTCGACACCTTGGTTCAACAGTTGGAAAGGGGGCAACTCGTCCAACGCACCGTGCATGTGGCCACTGGTGCGGTGACATTGACCCCAACCTCAGCGCCCGAAGCCCTGCGCTTCGACGGCGCCACCCTCTCCTGCACATTAGGGCCGCAGTACCGAATGCTGCTCATCGGCGCCGGGATGCTGGCGGAATACTTGGCGACCATGGCCTTGTTCAACGATTTTTCGGTGACGGTCTGCGATCCGCGAGTCGAGCACCTGCACTCCTGGTCGGTACCCGGCGTATCTATCACCCGCGAAATGCCGGATGACGCTGTGCATGCCCTGCGTCCCGACCCACGCACATGCATTGTGGCCCTGAGCCACGATCCCAAGCTTGATGATCTTGCTCTGTTGGAGGCGATTCACAGCCCCGCCTTCTATGTCGGCGCCATTGGTTCGCGCCGTAACACGCGAAGCCGCAGGCAAAGGTTCATTGAACATTTTGGCGAAACCACAGAGTCCCTAGCCCATTTGCATGCACCCGTGGGCATTTATATCGGCAGCAAGACGCCCGCCGAAATCGCCGTGAGCATCATGGCAGAAATTCTTGCGGTAAAAAACGGCGTTGCCTTGCCTGCGAGGCTGTCTGTCGAAAACGTAAAGCACCCGCTAGCCCCTATCGTGAGCGCCGTGTAGCCGGAAGGTGAGCAAGGCCGCGAACAGCAACGCGGTGGCGCTCGCCATGAAAGTGCTTGAGTAGCCCATCGAATCGAACAGCAGTCCGCCGACGGTCGGGCCCACGGCGATAGCCAGCAGGATCAACGACAGCGTGGATACGCCTGCGTTGTCCGGCCCTTGGCAACGATGAACTCGAATGCCTCAGCCGGAAAGATTGGCGGCCACGACATCGGCGATGCGATGCTCTTGAGCTGCAACGCTCCTAGCACTCACATGAATTCGGGTGATTGATGAACGGAAGGCCCATCGGCAGGGCGTGGTTCGTCTGATCCACTTTGGCCTGAAGATATGCAAGGTTGTGAGGATTGGCGTACACGCCGGTTCGCCGGCATTCCACTTGAATGCCATGCCGTCCGAGCTGCAACGATTTGTCCGGATTATTGCTCAGTAGCTCGATGCGCGTGATTCCCATGGCGTGTAGCATCTGAGCCGCCGACGTGTAATCGCGACTGTCAATGCTGTAGTGACCAAGCTCTCGATCCGCGGCAAAGGTGTCGCGCCCATTCTCTTGCAAACGGTACGCGTCGAGCTTGGAATACAGCCCGATGCCTCGCCCCTCTTGCCGCAGGTAGAGCAAGTACCCGCCTTCACTATGCAAAAGCCCTAAAGCCTCTTGAAGTTGCGGGCCACAATCACAGCGCAACGACCCAAAGACGTCGCCTGTTAGACATTCTGAATGCAGCCTCACCAGCGGCCTGGCGCCGGGCTTGCCAAACTTCAGCGCAATATGTTCTTTCCCGTCTGCAAGACCATAAAAGGTGAACAGAACGGCGACAGCTTCATTGCCATCATTCAGCCGAACTGGCAAACGTACCTCCGCTCGCACAGTCGCTCCTGAGTGCGGCGCAGCCTTCTCAGGATGTGATGCATTGCTCATAACTGGAACTCGCCTGCTCTGATTTGGAAAATTTCCCAGCGCGCGCTCCCGCGCCAGGCATCAACAAGGCCTGGATCTTTCCGCAAAAATTCAGTCCGCGTCGCGACAATTTTCATGCTTAAGACGGCGTGATTGTATACCTGGCCGCACGCACGCTATCCATGCGGTACGGCGCAATCTCCCACACTCACCGATGTGCCCCTGGACGCTGATCTGTTCAATGAAGAGCCATTCGGTCCGATCGTCGGCATCCGCGGTTTATCCAAAAAAGTACGAAATCCATAGTCCTTTAGAACCCCTTGACATGAAAAAACGCAGTGTCGATGATGCAGAAGGCCCCGCTTCGCCGGGCCGCGATAGGTAGAACACAGCGCCGGGTTCTCAAAGGCGCGGCAACCAGAGAGGCATGCCATGGAGACACTTCCCCCGAACCTTGCCCGGCGGCGCCTGCTGGCCGGCAGCGCCGGCGCCCTTGCCGCCGTTGGCCTGGGCGCCACAGGTGCCGTCTGTGCGGCAGACGCAATCGCTAACCCCACCGCGACCAAAGCCGCCCCCGCAGCCAAGCCCTTGCCCCCCTACGCGGCATGGAAAGACGCCGACAGCGTCATCGTTCATAGTGCCAACACGATCGAAACCAAGCGCAGTGCCTTTGGTGACGGGATCATCACGCCATCACGCCAACTTTACGTACGCAACAACCTTCCGCCGCCCGCCGAGTCCATCCTGGATGACCGCGATGCATGGACCGTCGAGATTGCCGGCGTGGAGCAACCGCGCACCCTGACCGTGGGGGAACTCAAGGCATTGGGCGTGGAAACGCTGGCCATGGTGCTGCAATGCTCCGGCAACGGCCGCGGTTTTTTTCCGCACAAGCCCAGCGGCACGCCTTGGAAGGTAGGCGCGGCCGGCTGCGTCATGTGGTCAGGCATTCCGGTGCGCACCTTGGTCGAACACCTGGGTGGCCTGAAGGGCAAGCCCACTTACATGACAGGCACAGGCGGTGAAGTTTTGCCTGAAGGCCTCGACCCCATGACCTTGCTTGTTGAGCGTTCGGTGCCGCGGGAAGCCATGCAAGATGCCATGCTGGCCTGGGAAATGAACAACGAGCCTCTGTCGCTGGCCCACGGCGGCCCACTGCGGCTGATCGTTCCTGGCTATACCGGCGTCAACAACGTCAAGTACATCAAGCGCCTTGCCTTTACCGACGAACAGAGTCGCGCGAAGATCCAGCAAACCGGCTATCGGCTGACTCCGATGGGCGCCAAATCTGGCCCTGACCAGCCCTCCGTTTGGGCCATGGAGCCCAAATCCTGGATCACCGCGCCTGGTACGGATGGGCAGGCCCTGAAGGCGGGACGCACCGTCGTGCGCGGCGTGGCATTTGGGGGCATGCATGCGGTCAAGCGGGTGGAGGTCTCGATAGACGGCGGCAAGACCTGGAAAGAGGCTTCGCTTATCGGGCCGGACCTTGGCAAATACGCGTGGCGACAGTTCGCGCTACCCATCGATCTTCCCGCAGGACAGCACATGCTGGTCAGCCGCGTCGAAGACACAGCGGGCAACGTGCAGATGGAAAAGCGATTTGAAAATGTACGGGGGTATATCAACAGTAGCTGGCAGGATCACGGCTTGGCTGTCGATGTGTCATGAACATGGCGGATTGATGCCGAGCAGGGTTGTGTCCCCCCCTACACCGCGCCACCTTCCCGGGTGGCGGGTATTCCCCGTGTTGGCGGCGGCTCTGTTGTGCGTACCGGGCAGTTTGACCGTCGCCGCGGAGCCGACCAATGCCGACGCTGGCCGCGCGCTGTTCCTGAAGGGTTCAACGCCGGCCTGCGCCGTTTGCCACACAATGGCCGACGCGGGCGCCAAGGGGACCATCGGACCCAATCTGGACGAGCTCAAGCCAGACGCGCAGCGAGTCATGCAGGCCGTACGCAACGGCATCGGCGTCATGCCGGCTTTTGACGCGCTAAGCGATGGGGATGTAGAGGCGCTTGCGAACTATGTGGCCAAGGCAACCGGTGCGGCACAGTAGCGCTGGGGCGCCACCGGCCGCCTGACCGGGTCAATGCAAGCGAACGGCGGCCTACAGAAATCCGATCCATCTGCCCGCTACCAGGCAGCCCGTCCACAGCAGCAGCGAGGCGGCGGCCTGGCAACGCAGCGCGCCGGACGGGCGATCTCCCTGCAATACCTGCCCCCACGCCCCGCCCCGGCGCACGAGCCACGCGTTGATCGCACCCGCGCCAAGCAAGCCCATCTTCACCACGAATGCCGGGTTCTCAAGATATTCCTGCGGACGCACGGTAAACAGCGTGGCGCCGGTCAGTACGGCCAGCGCAAGCCCAACCGCGGCCGTGCGCGCCAACACAGGCGCCAGCAGCGCCAGGGAAGTGGGTTTGAGGACGCCGAGCAGGCGCAGGTCCAGCGGAACGATTGAACCGATCAACAGGCCGATGGCGCCGATATGGGCGGCGTTGACCAGAAGGTACAGCGTTCCGGACCGTCGCAGCCACAGCGCTGGCGGCAGGGTCGTAAGCTGTTCCAGCGCCAGCCGAAGCAGTTCAGGCATGGCTGAAGGCCGTGCGGCTCAGGGCTTCTTGATGCGGCTGGGATAGATGTCGTAGGTCTTGCCGCCCACCATAATCTGGACGGCCTTCATGCGCTTGTTGCCGGCGTCTTGGTCGCGGTTGCCAATGGCGGTGATGGCGTCGCCCGGCTTGGCGGACCCTTCGACGAATCCCGCTTCCTTCGTCTGGGTAGGATTGCCGAGTTCCACAAGCCAGACACCGTCGTCGGCTCGCACCCTCAAATTGGGATGGGGCGGCGCGACCTGCACCTGCTCGACCGTGCCTTGCAAGGTCATCTGTTCGGATTCCGCCCAAGACCAACCGTGATGCGCCATGGCCGAGGGAGCCACTGACGCCAGCGCGGATAACGCCAGCCCTGCCAATAACACGCGTTTGGATAGCTTCATGTCGATGCTCCTGAGTTGCGGTTGGGCTGCCGCCATGGCCCGGCGCTGCGGCGTGGCGACCAGTGAGGCAAAGCATAGCAGCGGGACTGCGGTTTCAACCACGGCGGATAGCGGATATGCTGACGTCGACCGAGACGCAAGACGCCATCACCTTGGCGCTAATCCACCAGTTTATCGGCGGCCTGCTGCAGGCCATTGGGGATGTTCGCCACACGGGTGCCCGCTCCTCGCTCGCGTGAAATCCCTGTTGGTTTCTAAACGCAAAAGAAAAGAAGATGAGCTCGTGAATAGACAACAATTTCAAGCAGCGTCTCATGCATTTGTCGCATGGGCAGGTAAGCTTCACTGCAATGAGGATGGTCACTTGGCGCCAGTAGGTCCCGGTTCCCTGGCAACCACCTCCATCGATTTGGCTATCTCGAAGTCGTCGAAGGTGCCCGTTGCAGTCCGCCAGAAGGTCCCATTCTTTCGGCTAACTCAGGTGTATAGCTGGCGAGCCACTGGCATGACGAGCGGGAGCTTCGCTGAGACTCGAGCGAAGCTGGAGAACCTGTCCAATGGCATCATCATGGCACGCAACGACGCGGAAGCTCTTGCGGCATGCGAGGACATCGTTCGATGGGGAGGTGACCGGAATTCAAACGTGGGCGCGCTGCCGTTCCTGCGGTCCCAAGCAAGCCTGCTTCGCTATCTGAATGCGGTTAAGTCTGATCTGGCGTTGCAAACGGCGGTCGCTCAGCCAGCAGGCGAGCTGCCAGCGATCCTGGCGATGAATTCGATGCTGACGAAAGTTCACGCGCTCAACTCAGGCGACGGGCTTCCCATTTACGACTCTCGCGTCGCCGGGGCCATCGCGACGCTCGTTGAGACTTGGCGCTGTGAGGACGGCCAAACTGCGGAACCGCTCTCGGCGGCCTTGGTCTTCCCAGCGGTCGGTGGCGGCGGCCAAAGACGCAGCGTGCATGCGCGATATCCCGGAAGTATCAAGCCACCGACTCTGCACTATTCCTCGGAAAAACAATCGAAGGAGCGCGCCATCCGTACAGCGAAGGAATGGGCCTCTGCCAAGGTTCGACTTGGATGGCTTCTGTCCGAGTTGCTGACCAACCCGTCCCCTTCAGGCATTCGCAGCCTTGAGGCTTGCCTCTTCATGGCTGGGTACGACTGCGCTGGAATCAACAGGCAGCCGTAGGCCTTCAACATGTAGGAAGCGGCCCGTCGCCAACGGCGGCTCCGGTCGAGAGGCACCGTCGTTTGCCAGCCATATCCTGCCTGCATGACCAATACCGAACCAGGTGGACGTCGTGTACCGGGCAGCCGCCTCGATTCGCCAGTAGTGGGCACAGGCTTCATTCGGCGAAGGAAGCCGAGTCACTCTGAACTTGACACTCGAAATCGGACCTCCAGAGGAAGAATCCGACTGGGGGCCACGCCAGTGCTTGCATATCGAAAATTCTCGATTTCCAAACTGGATGACGTAAATCCCAAGTTAGATGAATTTCGACATGAACTTCGACAACAATTGTCGAATAGCACTGAGTTTGGAATCGTACTTGCTTAAAAATCAATGACTTACAAAAACTCTATCATCGAGATTGGAATCGATCTGTCATTGAGTTTGGAATTTTGCGGAAAAAATGTCGTTGAGTTTGGAATTGTTCAGGGAAGGCATTGAATGCTTCGAGGAGTCCGCTGAAGACCTGCCACGTTAGCTCTGAAAGAAAGCGATAGCGGACGTACGCGTTGGATAGCCAACCGATAGAATCATGCGGTAAGTCTGGTCCCCCAGTCGGAGGCACCCATGCCAAAACGTCATCAACTCCAAGTCGAAATTTCGCCGGAGCTTCACACCCTCATGGAGCTAGCGGCCGAACTGAAGGGTCAAACGTTAGAAGAATTTGTCATCGAGTCGCTAAGACTAGCCTCGGAAGCCGAGGTGGTGCCGGAAGATGTGATTTATCTATCAAAGGCGGCTCAAGAGGCATTCGCTGAGGCAATGCTGACCCCCCCCTCTCCCAACGCAGCGATGAGGCGAGCCATCTCACGCCACAAGAAGCTTTTTGGATAGCTAGCCGGGCCTGCCCCCGTACTAAGTAGGGTCTGGACATAGAGCCCAAGGTTGTGAACCGTTGTGGCTGCTGGGCCTTAGTTCATCAAACACTTGACTCGCCATGGGATTGCTACGACCCGAACTTCAAGCGCTCGGATGATATTGATGATTCCCGAGTGACGGCCTGATATCCGCTAACGGGGCGTCGAAGTGCGTGAAGGCCTCTTCCAATCCCTGGTCGCATTACACGGACTCGCCGCCTAAGCGCCCACGGCCTCCAATTCGTAGGAAACGGGCCATGGGGAAAATTGCCTCGTGATCGAAGCGCTTCGTACATTCCGGTCGGACGCCGTTTCCGTATGGAGGGAACTTAACGCTCCAAGTCTCCATTTTCGATAAGTCGCTCCATAACGTTGACGTATCCGATCAACAGAGCAAGTACCGCTTGCACGACGACAACAACGATGAATGCGATGCTCATTAATACCTCCCAAACGTACACGCGGTTACCCTTCGATGGGCCGTGGTGGCCAAGATTAGCGGCAGTGCCCGTGCAATATTAGATAAGCGGTGCGAGACCCTATTGCCCAACTGCAGCTTCAGTCTCAATTTTGGTCCACTTCGCGGCCAACTTCTCTCGTTATTGTGCCATCGCCTCATCATGAGGAATGCTAGCGCGGGAGTCACGTCGACTTGCCTCCACTTTCGCCCGAAACCACCGGTACCTGGCGACGTGGTCGTTAGATTGGAACTCCGCAGAGATGGAAGGTAGGGGCGAACGTATCGTTAATGGTCCTCGGTTTTTGGGTCAAGTCAACTGCCACCCCTAACCGCAATACAGAGTTTGGTATGGAACATGAACTTAAGCATCAACGCACCTCGCGCTTCAGGACAACTGGCTGCTCACGCTGCGTCATATAGTCGGACGTAACATCGTTGTTATCGAACCAGCTATCCCACGATTGACCATCGGGCGTGATGATCCGTGTACGGCCGAGAGCGACAACGTCGACACGCTTTACGTCATCAGGAAGCTCGACCGCCTTAGGAAGGCCTATTGCCTGAGTGCGATTGCTTCGAAAAACGGCACCTTTAACCACGCGAACCCTCCTGAGAGATGGCAAACGCATGCCCCAAGGTTACACAAAAGAATTGCAAGCTGGGAAGACGCGTCAACCCTAGCCTAGAGATCATGCTGCAGCCAGAGTCTCCAGGTTGGAAGGTCACCGACGGCGATCATTGCAGCGGTGGTTACGAGGCGATGGGTGAGGCCAGATCATCGAAACGGCTTTCCCAACTTTCCGCTCTTGGTGAGCACTCCGGATCGCCGCAATGCAAGCAACGTTTCTTCTACTCCAATGTCATAAGGATTCCCAATCGGAACCTGAACCTCTAGAACTTTAATCCGGGCAGGCAGTGCAGGTTTGCCCTCCGACGAGGCATGCTGCCGAATGCGGGAATAGCGCACCAAAGTCCTCGTAAGCGGTTTCGCAGCAGCGTTTTTTTCCATGATTCCAGCCCGATAGTCGCTTGATTAGTACCGCTCTAATAGTACTTAACACGGAGCACGTGATCCATTTGTTCAAGAACGTGTGTTCGCGAATGCTCACACATCGTCCCATGCTTCCAGATCGGCATATCCCGCACGATAGCTTGACACTGAAAACTCCGAGAAGTGACGCTCCTGGCTCGCATCGTTGTTCAACAACGCCAACGGCCAGAGGAATCGCTGTTTGAGCGCGATCTCGCATATCTTGCCGATATCTCCCTTCCAGACCCTGCGGCCCCGAGTGTTCCCGCGGCACGCTGCGACGTCGAAGCCGGTAGATGTCGTACGTCGGTCCAACATGTGCTGAATGTTCCATCGGATATCGTCGAAGAGCCGCGGATCCACCCGTC
This sequence comes from Achromobacter spanius, assembly GCF_003994415.1. Taxonomy (NCBI): domain Bacteria; kingdom Pseudomonadati; phylum Pseudomonadota; class Betaproteobacteria; order Burkholderiales; family Alcaligenaceae; genus Achromobacter; species Achromobacter spanius. The sequence goes on from NZ_CP034689.1 coordinate 5,601,081, forward strand.
CCATTTCCTTGAGTCGCCAAGGATCTCCGATCGCACCCGCTGCCAACAGACTAGGGAGAAGAGCGAGGGGCAGTCTCTCTGGCATCTGTCCAACCGAAAATGAACCTCGGATTATTGCTGCAGTCACGGCCCGCTGCAGATCAAGAACTGCTTGAGTGCTTTCGAGCGGCAACTCGTTTGGGGGAGCTTCGCGTAAGTCCGCTCCGCAGATGGAGCACGAAAGAAAGGGAGCCTCTGATCTCCATGGGGCAACAGTGGTCAAAGGATAAGTCGTCAAACATGCCCAGCAATGATTCAGCATTGGACAGCTGTGAGAAGGACAGATTACCCAGTACCGCATTCGCCATTCGAAGCGAAGATAAGGAATATCGTCCCCAGCGATGCACCTAGCACAATATGAGCTGTGAGCGGTTCCCGTCTCGCTTCGCAGGAGGAGGCGTCGCAGCCATCTTTCGCGACGAAACGCGTCGAACCTGGAAACAAACTCGCGCAAGGCATGTGGCGAGACATTCGTTCCATATGCAATTCGCGACGCATAGTGGCGCCCTACTCGAACATCCAAATCGCCGACCGCTCCGAGCCCGACGGCACCCAGAATCTGCGCAACGGAGGCGCCATGCAAGCACGACAGTCTGGCCAGCCAAGATGAACAAGACTCATCATCTAGCGGCGTTGGCACTTGGCATAGTGTTGGTCGAGAATCGTCCATCGACATCCTCATCTAGTAGCTCAAGCTGCTGCCAACGCTGGTGCGCGAACCACCGAACCGCACTGGGATCAGAGCATCCCAGCAAAGACCAGAGAATTCGAAGATCACCCTGCGTCGCGCCGCCGAGTAGCTCTTCAATGTTCCAGGAGGGGTTCCACACCGTATCGCCTTCAGGGCTCGCCGCTACCAAGCCCATAATTTTTTTCATCGCCCGCAACGCTACGTGGTACGCCTCTTCACTTGAGAGAAGTCTGGTCAGCTTTCCAGGCACGAGATCTTTCCCGTCCGGCGATGCGCAAATTCCTAGTGTTCTCACCAATCGCAAAAGTGTGTCGAGACTAAGTTCGCTGATCGCTCCGAACCGTCGATCCGGGACAGTTCGTGTGGGGCCGAACAAGTCATCAGCAATTAAAGTCGACAACTCAATGACGTGCTCGTCAGCGACGCATATCGGCAAGGCCCGAAGATCGGCGCCACACGAACACTGATAGAGGCTCGGTCGTCTCCAAAGGATGGGCCGTCCACAATTGCAGTGGTCAATCAAACGGCAACGATGCTTCGGGCAAGCACAATACAGGACGACTTCCCAAGCCGCTTTCGCGCGCCTTCCTTGTTCCGCAAGACATTGGACACAGACCTGCGGCCGCGTGTGCCGTAGCTGATAGCACCGGCTGAAATCGTTCCCCATGAATGCGGCACGTGTCCTTCCTTTCCGCGAGTACGTCTTTGGAATCGCTCGTTGGAGGCGGCTCAGTGAGGCCCCAAACGCATACGACAAGTAAGGCACTGCCGAAGCCGGCATGTAGGTATGGCCAATGGATGCGGCAGCCCTCGCCAAATCTGCAAACTGCAAACCATTCGCGCACAGCATTCGCAGCGCGTATCCGTTTCCCGACTCGTCATCACCTATCTCGTCCTGAAACGGTAAAGGCCGGCCCAGCTTATGGTCAAAGAGAAGCAAAAGGATTCTCCTCGTCGGAGCAAGCCCCTGTTTGGAGCGAATACGCTTGCCGCAAGAGCGCCGCAGACAGGCTCGGCACCTCTTTCTCAACCGCGAGGAGAACCGTTTGTACCAGAAGTGCCTTCAGGAGGCGCGGAGAGCCGGACGTAGCGCGGAAAATCGCGCCAGCCCATTCCTTATTCTTGTATGAGGGAGTGAGGTCCGTTGCCTTGCACGTGTCTGCCAACCCCTTCAGAAATCCCAACCACTCAGGTCCGAGTCGGAAGTGAGCCAACTTCACCGCAACGGGGACCCTCGAGGTCAACTGAGGGTCAATCGCGCCCAAGCTGTCCATCATCTCGGTGCCTAAGAGGACGACCGGCACGCCGGTTGCATTGATGAGGCGCTTCAACCAATCAATGACGGGAGTAGCGACTTTCGTTCCCGAGGAATAGTAAACGTGCTGAAACTCGTCGAGCACGATCACCTTCACGCCCTGATGCTTAATTGCGCTGACCAGAATCTGGTTCACGTCATTGTTGTTCGCCCTTCCGCGACTTCGCTGTATGGAACTAGCCATCGCGTAGGAAAATTTCGCAAGCAAGTCGCCTTGGATCTGAGAAACAGAAGGATCTTCTTTCAGGCTGGCGCTTATTAATGGCACGCTGCCTGTGTCACTCAGCCCGCGGCGCAATATGTCTCCTAGATATGACATCAACAGTGTTTTTCCGCCTCCGGCAGGCGCCGTGACCCTTACCCCAGTGAAGATACCGGCTTGGTTACCCACTTGGATCGCATTGAGCACATACTGTAAGACCGCTTCGAATGCTGGGTGAGGGACGATCACATCTGCAAGTGCGCTACCCGCGCTGATCGCTGCTGCGCCATAGTTAGTCATACGGCAGCTCCAAGGTTGAAATCGTCGGAAACGAACCCTTTAAATTCGGGAATCTCGTCCGGCAAAACCTTGATTTCACTGTCCGTGAAAACTTGTAGAGGCACCTCCTTTGCTAAACGTGCGTTAACTCGCGACACATCGTTAGCCAAGGGCTTCACTGACGAAAGACCATGAAGCAAGGCGTACTTCCGCATATCCCGAATCAACCGCTTGCCGCGCCTAACTGAGTTATCCACCATATCCTCGAACTCAGCCTGCACCCTCCGCCACTCGATGTACGCGCCTTCTCCCCTAAGCTTCTCCTTGGTGAACTGTCGGATCAACCGATGCTGACTGAGGGTGAGTCCATTCGCGTAATCAGGAATCATGCTTGGAACCCTAATCCAGGTGCCCGCAGAAGGATTTTTCACCCAGACACTACCCAAGTCATTTGGGTCAAACTTGATCTCTGTTCTGAACTTTGGCGTCGATTGGGATTGCGCCAAATCACGGAGTTCCGGACTACGGTAGCTAATGTGGAACATTTCCACCCCATGCTGGGCGACGGTCAGATGCCGAGAGAGACCTGTGAGAAGGTCTAGTTGCTCCAGTCCCCCGACGAATTGCGGCGGTGGCATAGTCTGCATCGATTCGAAGAGTGTGTCGTACGGTCTAAGCAGCGATCGCTCCGGTATTGACACCGGATAGACATCGACTGCCCATCGAACTAAACACTGGCACAGGTCAGAGAACATGACGCAGGCAGTAATTTTGGGGTCTGTCCTTTTTGCGAGGCCACGGATTTTCTCTGGCATACCTTCGATGGGCAACGTGTTCATCATCGTCCCCAACGCACGTTCGACGTTCGGCTTGAACCATGGCTTTCTGACAGCTGCGAACTCGAGGTCGCACCGCAATGCCCAAGCAATTTGCCGAAACTGTGGGGAATGAAACGCGAGAGCATTGTCGACCAAGATAGTTTCCGGCAGGCCAGGAGTGAGCCACTCACGCTCAGCCCCTACCGCGCTAACAAGATCATCTTTTGGCCTCAAAGCTAGTTTCAAGCTTTGGCACACCCGCCCGAGAGACTCCCCCTCGAAGCTGATGAACACCGACAAGATGTATTTCGAGAACGCATCGATGATCAGCGTCAAAGTCGGCCGACCTAACGGGATGCCCCGCCTATCATCAATCACGTACAGATCAAGCAGAGTGTGGTCCATCTCCACACGCTCAAGTGGGCGAGTGGCATAGATCCCCCCAATCGCATGACGCCACTTGTTGTTTGCCGCGGTAGCGCCCAGCCGCACTCTATCTGCCTCGTATCGGGGTATCGATTGAACAAGTCGATGAAAGGACGACAAACTCATTGGCTCGATCAGTGAGCCGCCCCGTCGTTTCTCAACTTGCAAGAGTCGCGCCATATATCGCGTATACGCAGCCATCACCCCCTTTCCGCGAAAGATGAAATAGCTATGGCGCAGCACCTCCCACGCGATCTCCCTCGTAACCTCGCTTAGCCGACTCGCCTTAGCTTTGCGGGCGTTGCCGGACAAAAGGCTCAGCACATTCCCCCCGGAACGGTTAAAGCATCTCAACCAACGGATCACTGTCGAGACAGAGGGAGCTTTTTCGTCGTGAAAGCGCTGTGCCACGGAGACAACTACGCGGGAGATCTCCGACCGCGCCGCAGGCTTGCTGCCACTTTTGATGACTGCTCGGATGTACCGCTCACGGCGTTCTATCTCTTTGCATTGCTTGCCCGTTAACCTACCGATAAGCGAAGCGAGCGCGTCATCTGGTCCCGATGACGCACTTGGTGACGTCAAGGCCGTACCGAATGGGACAGGACTCAATACCTCATACTTGCCGTCGAGGATGTCCCGTACCAGGCCTGCCGCGTGGAACGTAGTCACGGCCCGGGTATGAATGTCCTCGAACTGGACCGAGTTTTCCTTGAGGTCTCGGACAAACGTCCAGCACCGGTCACCCTTCTTAATTGTTAAGCCAACTTGCAGGGCAAAAATCGCCATTGCGAAGCTCCTTAAAATCGGAAGGGACATAGACCTGTTCATCCAGTGCCGGGCCCACCGCCAGTTGCCGGATCCCAATCAGATGCAAGACAAGTTCTCGAGGGCAATCAACAATTCGTGCCGCCGCGTCAACTGAGCATGGTGTGAGCTGAGCGTTCAGTTTGACCATCGCCTCGCTCACCACGTCCGGGGCGTAGTGGGACCTGGCGTATCTGATGTAGACAGATGCTTTCGCGTCGCGACCGTCCTTGTATATTTGCTCTTCGGTCGCTATCTGGAAATTGAACCCGTGGCTTCGCAGAGAATCAGCCGCAGCGTCCAATTTTTGTTTGTGCTGATGAACGAACTTCGACGGCTTCACCTCAACAATGATTGTGAGTTTGTTGGCGAAGTTCAGGCGAAAGTCGGGCGTGTACGTCGTGCCGCCCGGTAGCCTAAGTGAGAAGGGCTGGGATCGAATCGACTCCAAGTCGGGGCACAGGAGCGCAATGCGCGCAAAATTCAACTCAAGCAAGCTTTCATACCCCACCTGCTCTTCCTGGAGCCATGGGCATGAGATGTAACCCACCCTGCGATGCGGTGATCGGCTGACCACCTCCCTACCGCGTTCGTCTAGCAGCATGATTTGTCTTCCTTCAGGCAGCAGGCTTCCCCGACGAGCTGGCGCTCATCGAAAAATCACTTGACTGGGTTGCGCTGCGGAAGGAAACTGGGGGTGTCCAAGCCTTTGGTTTCCGAACCGAAGCACAACGCCGGTCACTGTCACAGTCGATCGGCGTTGTTTTTTCTACATGATGACTCTCCTCTCAACTCGCTTCGGCTAAAGCTACTAGCCGTGCATCAGCGATAGCGGCGTCCTTTTTCAAGAACAGGGAGCACATCTCCCGTAACACCCGGTATTCAGCCTCGGGCCGCAATCCATCATCGGTCTCCAGGATTTCAACGGCAAGCGCTGCCGCCTCTGTCTGAACTCCTGGCTTGTCAATCGCCCTGAGAATTCTTTCCCTTGTGAGCACACGTTTCAATTCCAACAGTTCACCTGCGTCCAAAGCCATCGCCCGCGCCAAACGCGCGAACAGATCCTCCGGCGGCTCTCGATTGCCCTTTTGTATCTGCGTGAGATACGACGGCGTCACGCCTACAAGCAGCGCCAACCGCTTTGTGGTCATCCCTCGCGCAACTCTCAGCCGGCGCAGCCGCGATCCGAAGATCTCATGAGTCATGGTGAAAAGAATCCAAGTTTTGGATACCCGAACTCTACTCCGCCCGACCACGCCGCGCAATAGTTCTTAGTTTTCAATAACTTGCGTTAATCTATCGCATATCTGCATTTGATCATTTTCGCCTCTATCGCGCACAAAACTGGGGCTAACGGATACGCTTTCCTGCGTTGCCTCTCAATCCAGCTTCGAATACGTGAAGTCCATTGGTTGTCCGGCGGAGCATTGGCGGAGCCATAAACCAAATCGCCCAATCTCGGCGACGTTAGGCGCGTTGCGACGCCTGGTCGTTCAGGGAGGACACTCAGGGATAATAGGATTTTTTCTCCATCGAGGGGCGAGGATGGCACTACCAACTGACGTAGTCGGACCGTTTGACGTCAGGACCGACGACCTGATGCAAATTGATGCTGGTCAAGCGGTTGAGCTCTTCCGCCAGTTGCTGGTGGTCGAGGCGGCAAAGATCGGTCTTCCGACCGCGGGGATAGATGTACCAGCCTCTATCAACGTTGCGGACGGCGGCATCGATGCAGACGTCACCGGCGTAGTGGGTAAGTCTCTGCCAGCTGGCCTGATCGAAGAAGGGACGACCTGCTATCAGATCAAGACAGGGGATTTCTCTGCCTCGACGCCATCGAGCATACGGTCGTTGCTGTTGCAGCCCAAGTTCGTCGCCGGAGAGCAGCCGCGTACTAAAGAGCAGCTCCAGCCTCGGGTGCTGAGCTGCTTTGAGAAGGGCGGCTCGTTCGTCGTCGTGCTCTTCGGCACGGACCTTGTGGGTAAAACTGATGATCACGGCGAGAAGCAGATCTCCGACCTCATGGCGAGCATTGATCCCGAGTTCGCCGCTGTGAAAGTGCGGATCATCCGAGCCAACCAGCTGTGCACTGCGATCAAGACGCTGGCCCCCGGAATCGCGAGACGCCTCTGTCGGGTTCAGGGATACGACAAGAGCATCTTCTATGATCTTTCGTTCATGGCGGAAGCGTGCGAGCTTGAGATCGACTCCTACCAATTGACGGACGAACTGAAGACGTTCGCCAAAGAAGTTACGCGGACCGCCGACACGACTGACGGCTTCAAGCATGTGCGTATCCTGGGAGACGCAGGGGCGGGCAAAACGCACCTGACGTACAGGGCGCTCGCGGCGTCCCAGCTCGCCGGGTGTGTTCTGTATTGCCCGGACCCTGAACGGGCGATGGACAGCGGCCCAATGGAAGCCCTGAGACAGATGGCGGCGAGCACAACCATCATCCTCGTGGCCGACGACTGCGACCTCGAGACGGCTCGCGAGCTGGGCGTGCTTTTCCGAAAGCGGGCGACAAAGATGCTGCTTGTCACCGCCAACAACCTGGCGGAGCCTTCCAGTTCACATGTCGATATCCACGTGATCGAAGTGCCTCGGCTTCAGCAGGAGATGCTGGCCGAGATTTTTAAGGGCTACGGTATTGCCTCCGATGAGGCGACTTGGTTCGCTAGCCTGTGCGAAGGATCGCCCAGGGCGGCGCACAGACTAGGCCAGTACATCAAAGCCAATCCGACCCAACACTCCGCTGAACATTTCGCACATCTGGATGACCTGTGGAATGGCATCGTGTGCGCACCGCACGGCATCGATTCCGTCGACGGGCAGGACCGACTGGCGGTGATCCGCACACTGGCCTTATTCCGTCAGATCGCATGGGAGACCACAGAAGGTCCTACAGTCCAAATGGCAGTCCTGAATGCGATGAAACTCCTCGATCCCCAATTCTCGCAGTTGCGTTTGGACCGCACGGTTCAAGCACTCCGGAACCGCCGTGTGCTGCAGGGCCCGAGGACACTAATCATCTCGCCGAAGCTTCTCCACGTCGCCATGTGGAAAAGCTGGTTCGATCGCTACTCCATAACCATTGACGTTCTGATGCTACGTGAAGGTTTGGGGGAGCGCATGCAGCAGCACTTTGATTCCATGCTGATGTTCGTCAAGGAGTCCAAAGCAGCCACGGCCTGGGCTGATCGGCTTCTCGGTGAGGGCGGCTTGTTCGAGTCCCTTGCCGGCTTTGCCAAAGGCTCAGACGCTAGCCTTTTTTTCGCGATAGCGCAGGCTAAACCTAAGGCAGCCCTGCGCCGTTTCTCCGCCGCCTTAGGACACGCAGATGTCGAAGCGCGCCGCGAGTTCTCCGGCGACGCGCGTCGCACTGCCATTCACCGGCTCGAACAGCTCGCCGTGCCCGCCGAGACCTTCTTCGAGGCCGCCAACTGCCTGTTGCTGTTGGCCGAGGCCGAGAACGAGAACTGGTCGAACAATGCCAGTAGCACCTTCGTCTCGTTGTTTAGCCTCGGTCATGGGGATCTCGCCGCGTCTGAGCTGGCGCCGCTCGACAAGCTCGACTATCTGCGCGAACTGTTACGTAGCCCTGTGACGTTCTATCGGAAGATTGCCGTGGAGGCGCTAAGCGAGAGCCTCAACCCGTTCATGAGTAGGACCGCGATCGAAGAAGTCATTGGGCTGAAACGGCTACCTGGCCGTTGGAGGCCTGAAACCTGGGAGGATGTGTACGATGCATACGCGGCACATGTATCGCTGCTCGAAAAGGCGGTTGATCACCTTCCTCATGCCGAGAGCCTCGAAGCGGCAACAGGGATCTTGGAGCACTTCCGAAGTCTGGTTCTGATTGTACCAATCGCCGAGTCGGTCCTAGCGTTCATGCGGCGGGCAGCCCGGATATCTGAGCTGCGTGACAAGTGCATCGAAACCATCGTAGCCTCGTTGTACTACGAGGGGAAGGAGTTGTCTGCGGATGTCTCATCACAGCTTGAAGCCCTGCGTGCAGAACTGACCGAATCTTCGTTCTCGACGAAGCTGCGTCGTTACGCTGGCATGAAATTGGTTGAGGACCACTTCACAGCCGACGGCGAATTCTTAGATGGCGCGAAACCCGAGTTGATCGAGCTTGCCAGGACGGCTTCCAATGATCCGGCATTGCTGCTGCCAGAGCTCTCGTGGCTTGTCACGGATGATGCCAAGAACGGCTTTGAGTTTGGCGTGTGGCTTGGTCGCGCGGATGACATGAAGCTCTGGAGCCCGATTTTGTCCGCCTGGACCCAGGCGACCGAGAAGCGATCCGACTTTTTCATGGGTGGATACCTGTCCGCCGTTCATGATAAGAACCAGCAGCTCTGGGAGGAGCTGGTGGCAACCATGCTGTCGAACGACGACATCGGCCGATTGGCGCTAAGCGTCGTCTGGCGGTCTGGGTTTAGCGATCGCATCGCCCAGCTCCTGCTAGACCTCGCCAAGCAGGGTAAGCTCGATGCGAGTGGATTCGGGCTATTCATCTATGGCGGTGTGGTCAATCATTGGCCGCTCACAGTTTTCGAAGGCGTCATCGACCTTTTGCTCGAAGGCGATGATGCGGTTGCGCTCGATACCGCACTGGACCTGCTCGATGCCAGACTACGCGGCCATCCAGACGAGGGGGTCGTGCTTTCGTACCGGATTGAGCGGACCCTTGGCGCTCCGACCTTCGTCGAGGGTCGGGAACGTCAGAATTACAACAACATGCTGCTTTATCGCTGGAACGAGGTCGCAAACCGCCTGCTCGAACTGGATGCCGACGCTGCAGCAAACCTGGCCGTGCGCTTGATCGAAAAATTTGCGAGCCACAACAGTATCACTGCGGGGTACCACCAGGACCCGCTCAAGTTTCTGTCCAACGTCGCACGGGCAAAGCCTGATGTCGTGTGGCCAGCCGTTGCACGCCGTCTGGAGTCGCCGAAGGACCCGGGCACTTGGCGCCTGTTAAGTTGGCTTCGTGGGGGCCAATCAGTCCGGGGCGCTGAGCTGGCAGGTCTCAATGCCCTGCCACCATCCATGGTGTTCGAGTGGGTAGATGCGGCGCCCCAAGACCGTGCCTGGATCCTTGCAGAGCGCTGCCCACCCATTATCAGCAAGTTCGGGGAGACTCCTAGCTTCGCCCGGCAAATACTCGAGCGGTATGGGTATATCGAGCAGGTTCGCCGCAGCCTTCATGCTAATAGCTTTTCTGAAGGATGGAGCGGCCCCGCGAGTGAGCACTATCGTGGAAAACTCGAAGGGATCGAAGAGTTGCTCGCGAGCGAGACCAATACCAATGTGCGCATGTGGTTAAAGGAACGCCGGGAACGACTCCAAGCCGCTATTGAGCACGAACTTGAACAAGAATTGCGTGAACGAGAGCTCTGAAGCGTCGATGGCGACAGTCACATTGTTCTAATCGCGGCTGGTGGCGCTGATGTCTACTCAACTGCAGCTTCTGGCTTGACTGGCCCTCGCCCAACTGAACGCTGTCGGCCACAAGCGGACAACTAGAGCTTCTACAGGAACGGCTGTGCGCCTGGGATTGGTGGCGCAAGTGGCACCAAAGTCCGCTGCCGCGGTCATCAGTCAGTTGCGCCCGCGATCGCTGTGCTGCCAAAACCCATAGCCATAACGGAAAGTCTCTGCAAGTGAAACGTAAGCGCCTGCCGAACACACCCTTGACGGTTCTGCTTATGCAGCAGGTTGCCACCGATGCGGCAGCAGCTCAGCGATCTGGCTGTTTTTCTGCGTCGGCAGCCGCGTGAGCACGTCATTCATATAGGCATACGGGTCGTGCCCATTGAGCCGTGCCGACTGGATCAGGCTCATGATGGCGGCCGCGCGCTGGCCCCCGCGCAGCGAGCCCGCGAACAGCCAGTTGGAACGCCCGATCGCCCAGGCGCGGATCTGGTTCTCCACCCAATTGTTGTCGATCGGCGCATCGCCGTCGTCAAGGTAGCGTGTCAGCGCCTCCCAGCGCTTGAGGCTGTAGTCGATGGCGCGCGCGGTGCCGGAGCCTTCCGGCACACGCTGGCGTTGCGCGATCAGCCACCGATGCAACGTTTCTGTGATCGGCTTGGCCCGCTCCAGCCGTATCTGGCGGCGCTCTTCGGCAGGCAACTCGGCTACGTCCCGCTCTACGCTGTATAGCGCGCCGAACAACTCCAACGCCTCTGCGGCGATCTGGCTCTGGTTGTTGGCATGCAAGTCATGGAACTTGCGCCGGGCGTGCGCCATGCAGCCCAGTTCCGTGATGCCAGCCGCGAACCCGGCCTTGTAGCCCGCATAATCGTCGGTCACCAGCTTGCCGCGCCAATCTTCCAGGAACGTGCGGCAGTGCTCGCCGGCCCGGCTGGGCGCGAAGTCGTAGAGCACTGCACGCAGGCTGGCGTAAGAGGTCGGTGTGTACGCCCACAAGTAGGCCCGATGCGTCTTGCCCGCGCCCGGCTTGAGCATCTGCACCGGCGTCTCGTCGGCATGCAGCACGGATTTGCCCAGCACTTCGGCCTTGAGCGCATCGACCAGCGGCTGCAATCGCAGCCCGCACACGCCGACCCACTCGCCCAGCGTCGAGCGCGGCAGCGCCAGGCCGGCGCGCGCAAAGATGCCTTCCTGGCGGTATAGCGGCAAGTGATCAGCGAACTTGGCCACCAGCACCTGCGCCAGAAGGCCCGCCGTCGGGATGCCCTTGTCGATGACCTGCGCGGGGACCGGCCCCTGCGTGAGCGTCTCGCAGTGCTCGCACACCCACTTGCCACGGATGTGACGTTCGACCGTAAAGACGCCCGGCAGATAGTCCAGCTTCTCACTGACGTCCTCGCCGATGCGTTTCAAGCCGCAGCCGCAGCGGCACGTCGTGGACGCCGGTTCGTGGTGGATGTCGGTGCGCGGCAACTCGGCCGGCAGCCGCATGCGACGCGGCGCTTGCGACGGCGCAGGCTTGGTGGCGATCGCTTCGCGCAGCGCGTTCACTTCCGCTTCGATAGCCGCCATGTCGGCATCCATCGTCTCTTCCAGAAGGCTTGCCTGCGCCGGGTTCAGTTGCTCGCTGCGCTTGCCGTAGCGCCAGCGCTTGTATAGCGCCAGCTCCTGCATGAGCTGGTCGATGTGCGTCTGTTTGAAGTGCAGTACGCGATCCCGCTCGGCAACCACCGCATCGTGCGCCGCTATCTGGGCGTCACGCGCGGCCACCTCGCCCATCAGGCGTTCGGCCAAGGCGCGCAGTTGCTGCGCGTCGAGGTGGTCCAGGGATGCGTTACTCATGGCCGCCAGTATGCCGCAGGGCTCCCCGCGGCGGTATTGGCGTCTTGCCGGATTGTCCGGCGCTACAACACCGAGATCGCGCCTGCCGCGCCCACATGCTGCCAGGGCAGGCCCAGCACCAGCGCCTGCCACTGCTCACTGTCGACCGCGACGTGGGGGCCACGCAGCGCATCGGCCCACACGAACTTGCCGCGGTTCAGCCGGCGCGCGGCCAGCCACACGCCGATTCCGTCATGCACCAGCACCTTCATGCGGTTGGCGCGCCGGTTTGCGAAGCAATAGGCGTGGTGCGGACGGGCTGAACCGAACACGGCTACCACCCGGGACAACGCCATCTCGGTGCCGGCGCGCATGTCCAGCGGCTCGGTGGCCAGCCAGATCGCATCGACACGGATCACCGCAGCCACTCGCGTAACCAAGCCACGCATGCGCCCGCTTCACTCACGGGCCATTGCACCGTCGCTTGCGCGGGACCACGCGACAAGCGGATCTCGATGTGACGGCCTGACGAGGGCACCGCGGGCAACGCGACCGGCACGAACGCCGGCGCTACTGGGTTCTGTCGTTCGGCCTGGCGAATCCACTTATGCACCAGGTTCGCGTTCACGCCGTGTGACAGCGCCACGCCAGCAATAGATGTTCCGGGCTGGCGGCACTGGGCCACGATCTGGGCCTTCAGCGCCTTCGGATAAGACCGGCGCTTCGGCACCGGTGCTAATTCTGTCTTCGACATGGTGTCCACCTAAAAGTGGTGGACACTATCGGGGACAATGGCTGCGCTCAATATGGGTTTGCCGGGCGCTTACAGTGAAACGTACCATCGCGAGCGCACTTTGACATCAAAAACCAACGGACAGCACGCTCTCCATTTGACTCCTCGGAGTACCGTGAAAGAGAAGCTTGGAGAAGGAAGGTTACCGACAAAGATTTGAACACTATCCCCTGCGTCTCCGCCTGGTTCGATATTTGCGGTTACGGTAGCTTGCTACAGAGATGTAGCTGGGACCTGCGAACATTGCGGGATAACGGTTTCTTCGAGGCATTGTTAGTCGCCTACGAACGAATGGGGAACCCTTTCATTGCCGACGTGCCGCCACGCCCAACGGAAAGAGTACTAGTCATCAACGATGGAGTCGCCAGAACGATCGACCTCGCAAGTCCGGTCGATGTAGACCCGGTGCGCCTACTGTTCTATGTGCGTGCTCTGTTCCTGGCCCATTTTCACTTGATGGGGAGCTTGGCTAGATTGGGTTTGGGACTCAGAACAGTCCTGTCAGGAGGCGAAAGATGCCAATACAGCCCTCAAGCGATCTCCGGCGAGTCCATTCCGTATCACTCCGGCAATCCGTCGGCGTTCGGTCGCGCTCTTCTCGGTCAGCAGTTCGTCTATTACCCCGCTGAGTTCCAAATGAACACTGCATTCGCTTCAGCCTACACGATCGAGGCGCTCGGATCAAAAACTGGGATTTGCCCCAACCGTCTATCTATAGCGCAAACGTGGGTCGACACAATCAGTGGCGTATTCCCCAGTCCAATCACCGTCACTGACAGCACTATCGAGATGCCTCACAGTGGCGGGGTAGGCCTGAGCCTTCACTTCGATCAGAAACTTCAGGTGAACGCCAAAGGGCTCGAAACGGACGTCTTCAAGATTGCAAAGATCTCAGTTCATGCCAATTTCGAGGGAGAGGAAACCGTGGTTTCGATGAAGGAAGACGACCGTTGGTGACGCGCGCTGGTCGACCAATTGCTTCTATGCCACCGGTCGACACCTGCCGAATTCTCGTCCCAGCGACCGAAGGATAGGAAATGCTGCACACCAGCCAATGAACCTAAAACGGCTGCAGTGGGGTCGCAAGCCGCCAGACGAAGTCGCCGTCATCCCGCGGTTGCCGTGTGGAAGCCTTCCATCGCCGGCCCTCCCCAGGATAGCGCAGCCGTGCTCACTCGACGGTGTGCCCACACTTCCTGGTCACGGTCACAGCCCCCCGCAGGAACCAGCAACCGTCTGGCCAAATTTGGCCTCTCCGGCGTCAAAGCTGCGCGACCTGTGACTACCGTGCTCCATATCTGAACCCTTTCGGCAGAGGCGAAGTACCACCTGTGAATGCGAAGCCTCCACACCCAAATGCACAGTTGTGTCGGCTCTTGAGACATACTGTCGAAGCTCATTCAAGGCAAAACCTCGGCGTCATTTAAATCAAGGACTTAGCGTATTTTGGTTCATTCACTTTGGTGTTCATGGTTCAATGAACTTGTTATTTTTTCCCAGAAAGTTCATCGAACTTAGGTGCCGCTTTGTTTCGTCACATCCAAAGCGAACCTCCCTCCCTGCTCACAGACCATTCGGACAGCAAAAGGCCAAGCGACTGCCCACCGACTGCTATCGGCCACAATCGGACATTCGCCTCAGCACTAGAGTCCAGGCTTCCTACCGGGGTTTCGGGCCCCATGCGCGTTGTTTCCGGGACTAGGCTCGACCAACTCCCGGCATTCGAGATCTTGCGGTCAGTCCGCCGGATGCTTCTTTTCAGTCGTCATAGCCAGTCCAGCCTTTCGCCATGCTTCTATCCCTCCCACGAGATACCGCGCAGGGATACCCCTTGCGTTGAGCGCCAACGCGATGCTTCGGCTGACTTCGTGGCCATGTACGCAATAGACCACGACAGGCCCGGACTTGTCGAAATTGCGCATCCATTCCGTAGGCTGCGCAGGGTCTTGCCACTCAGAGCCCGCAACCCTCTCGCAAGAAAGGGAAAATACCGCGCGCCGTCGCACGTCCAGAATTGCGATTGCGCCGACCGCCGCTGCTTCGGGTGCTTGGATTTCCATCCCTAAGCTCGCTTCGTCTATCGCCCGGGCATACCGTGAAGCGACGACACGCCATTGGATTTCGGCCATAAACGAGTCGACGTAGGCAGCTGCCTTCGCACCAAAGTCGATGTGATAGGCGTGCTCGTACATGTCTAGTGCGAGCAATGTCGAAGCACCAGCCAATAGCTGGGTGTGATCTCCGGCCCAGTGATTGACCAACTTGGCGTCACGCGAGGACCACGCGAGGATCGCCCAACCGGATCCCCCACTCATCGCTCTTGCTAGAGAGGTGAATTCAGCGCTCCACTGATCGACAGACCCAAAATCGCGCTCCAATGCGACGGAAAGCCCTCCTGCGGGGAGTACCCCATCACCTCCTAGAACTTCAAAGTAGGCCTCGTGCAGAAACACGGAGTTAGCTGCGAGCAACTCCTCTCGCTTGGCGCCCACGAGCGAAAAGGCCGGCGTTGATTCCCAACGCGACTCCTCCATTTTTTTCCTAATAGCGTTCAATCGTGCCAGCGCGCCCAGGTAGTTGTTGTCATAGTGGCTGCGCACAAGCTTTCCACTCAGCCCAGAGATCCGTTCTGAATCCACGAGGAGCGGCTTTGCCATCAGTTCCATGATGACTCTCCTTTTGCTATTGCGCCTAACACGTTAGGCCGCTCTACCACTCTCGGACGCATAGTTCCAAGTGTGTGTTTCGCCGCGCGCGTGGCGGCACCAAGCGTACAATGCGTCGTAGACCACCATGCCGTGTTCGAGCATCTGATGGTCGTCAGGGAAATTCCGAGACAGCCCGAGCGATACGGCCAGAAGACCGGCGCATTGGGGCGCAAGATCCAATCTGTCGGTATCCGCCCCGCGTACGATCACCGCCAAGTCCTTAAGACTTGCGTCGTGCAGTTCGTATTTATCCAGGAATGTGTCAAAGCTGCATCGCTCCCCGACGTGCGTCAGGGTCACTCCTGGGATGTCGTACGGCACAGCTCCCGTTGCTTCGGCCTCGCTCAGCACGCGGTCGGCCGAGACATACAGGAACTCGGGTTCTTTATCGATGTACCGGCTAATCAGCCAAGGACAGGCTATACGGTCAATCTTCGGATGCTCCCGCGTAATCCATTTCATGGCACCACCTCATAGGGTGAGTTTCAGGATAAGGCCAATGACGGCGCAAGCCGCAATGACCTCGATCACACCGCGTTTGAACTTAAACAGCGCGATGGCGGCGCCCAGCGCGATCAACGCCGAGCCCAGTTCAAAGCGTCCTGCCAAGCCCTCCGGCCACAGGACGTGATAGCCAAAAAACACCGCCAGATTGAGAATGACGCCGACAACCGCCGCGGTGATCGCAGTAAGTGGCGCGGTGAACTTCAGGTCTTCTTTTGTCGCCTCAACCAGAGGGCCGCCGGTCAGAATGAATAGGAACGACGGTAAGAAGGTGAACCAGGTGACGATCGTCGCAGCCAGCGCGCCAGCCAGGAATAGCGTCTCCGGGCCCAATAGCGCTTTGGCGTACCCGCCGACGAATCCAACAAAAGCAACCACCATGATGAGCGGGCCAGGTGTGGTCTCTCCCAGCGCCAGGCCGTCGATC
Organism: Achromobacter spanius; assembly: GCF_003994415.1. Taxonomy (NCBI): domain Bacteria; kingdom Pseudomonadati; phylum Pseudomonadota; class Betaproteobacteria; order Burkholderiales; family Alcaligenaceae; genus Achromobacter; species Achromobacter spanius. Next base: position 5,617,356 of record NZ_CP034689.1, read on the forward strand.
ATCTGGATCGGCGTGAGCCACGCATAGGTGTCCACAGCACCTTGATAGATGTACGGCAGCACTGCGTAAGCGCCGCCGAAAGTAAGGAAAGCAGCTTTCGTGAAGAACCAGCCCATCTGCGTATATGCACCATGCCAACCGTAGACAGCGGTCAGTACACCCATGGGCGCGCCCCACATCAATGCACCTATTCCTACGATGGCCGCCAACCGCGGCCAACGAAACTTGGCATGGCTGGGCGTGGGGGTGTCATCATCAATCAACGCGGGGCCGAAACCTGAGGCGCCTGAGCCATGCCGCGCGCCGGTACGAAAGTACTCGGGCCATTTCTTGCCGCCTACGAAGCCGACCAATGCCGCCACTGCGACGATCAGCGGGAATGGCACGTTCGCAGCGAAGATGGCCACGAAAGCCGCCGCAGCGATGCTCCAAAGAACGGGATTTTTCAGTGCGCGCGAGCCGATCCGGTGCGCCGCGTGCAGGACGATGGCCGTGACGGCTGGCTTGATTCCATAGAACAGTCCAGCGATGACGGGAACGTCGCCCCAAGCCACATATACCCATGACAATCCGATCAGAATGAATAGCGAGGGAAGCACGAAAAGGCCCCCTGCAACTACTCCACCCCAGGTCCGGTGCAGCAGCCATCCGATATAGGTGGCCAACTGCTGGGCTTCTGGACCGGGCAACAACATGCAGTAGTTCAGCGCGTGCAGAAACCGGCGCTCGCTGATCCAACGACGCCGCTCCACCAGTTCGGTGTGCATGATGGCGATTTGCCCAGCGGGCCCGCCAAAGCTGATGAAGCCTAATTTCAACCAGAACCAAAGGGCCTGACGAAAGCTCACGGGCTGTGGCGCTTCCAGGGGAACCGAGCTTTCCAAAGGTGGCGTCCCTGCCTCTTGCAATCGGCTACTCATTTCCTGCCCCCTTTGCAAAGCTGGCCGCCAAGCCGTCAAAAATGCCACTGGCTAAGGCAAACAACTGGTCGTCATCAGTGATCGTCTCGCGCAAGCCAGCCAAGACCTGCTCCACGCCTGCAGCTTCCGCGGGTTGCACGCCACCAACGTCCAGGTAATGAATGATCGATCCCAACCGGTCCAGCGCCGGACTTTGCAAGCCAAACGCAGCCAAGAGCGTCTCGAACGTCACCTTGACGCCGACATGGGAAAAGGTCGCGCCATCAAAGTCGAAGCTCAGTGCGTCGTCCGGACAATCCGCCGGCGATTGAAGCCATAGAAAACGGGCGTCCGGGTCGATGAACCTCCGAATCAGCCAGGCGCTAGCCAACCGATCCACCCACGGGCGCGCCCGCGTGGCCCAGTGGCGGCCCCGGTATTCAGCGGCCGACAAGCGAGGAATTGCCCCGTCCGCCGGATGGGGCTCGTCGGGCGACAGCGCACGATTCGCGCCCTCTTCCAACTCTTTCAGCGCGGCATCCGCCTGCCGCTGGGCTTCCGCAGGGAAAAAGTCGATGGCCGCAATCTGAACGAACCGTTTGCGCAGCTTGCGGGTTTGCTTGAGCGTGTCCATAGCGCTGTCGGGCGTCAACAAGCCATGCACTTGCGCGGCCTCCTTCATCAGCTCGGCATAGTCCGCCGAGCGGTCGAAAAGCGCCTGATACTCGCTTTCCTCATCAACATCCATCGTTGTTTGAAGCAGATGGGCCGTGCCCCCGTTGTCTCGCACTTCGCGCCCTATGGTGGCCAAGGTGTCGTCGCCGTCCTGCCCAGGCAGAAGGTAGACACCGTCGCGCAAAACAGCGGCGCCACATGCCTTCAAGGCGCGCCAGGCGCGCATGCGCGCCGTAGCGTTTTCGGTAGGCAAGGAGAGGACGAGAGTTAGCCAGTTCATGAGCAAAGCGTACAACTAAGAAGTTATAAACGCTACATAAATGTAGAAACATCAACACAAAAAATATTCGTGCGCCGATGCAACAGTTCCCTCGTATTAGTCATGGTTTTTGCCTTCATATCCTCCCTAGGGGGATACTATCGGTGCATGACGACATCGACTCCTCACCACCACCATGACGCCATCGCGAAGCGACTCAAGCGCGCCGATGGCCACTTGCGGAGCATCTTGCAGATGATGGAAGAGCATCGTCCCTGCCTGGACCTTGCCCAGCAGTTGCACGCGGTCGAAAAGGCGATATCCCAGGCCAAGAAAATTCTCATTCAAGACCACATTGACCATTGCCTGGAAGATGCGGTGGGCGAACTCAACGACGAACGTCGGCGCACCATCGACGAGTTCAAAAAAATCACGAAATACCTCTAGCGGAAGCAACCATGCTGTCATTCTCCGACCTCCTCGCGCAGGGCGCCTCTCACGCGTGGCTGTTCATTCCGAGCGCCATACTGCTTGGTGCGTTGCACGGCCTTGAGCCCGGGCATTCCAAAACGATGATGGCGGCGTTCATCGTCGCAATACGAGGAACGGTTGACCAAGCCGTGTTGCTTGGGGTCACAGCAACCATCTCGCACACCTTGATCGTGTGGGGAATCGGGCTTGGCGGGATGTACTTGTGGCAGGGTGTAGACGCCGAAGGCCTGGAACCCTACTTCCAGCTGGCATCGGGGTTGATCATCGTGCTGATTGCCGCCTGGATGTTCTGGCGCACTTGGCGCGAACAACACGCGAACGATCCGCACGACCACGATCATCGTCATTCGCACGAGGCGCATGCTCACGGCGAAGCGCATCGGGAAATCGACACGGGCCATGGCCGGGTAGTTTTAGAGGTCTTCGAAAACCGAGTCCCACCGCGTTGGCGTTTGCGGACACTCAATGGGCAAGCGTGGCGCGCCGCCGACGTCAACGTCTCCATAGAACGTCCGGATGGCTCGGTACAGAGTTTTGCTTTTGTCGATCGTGGCGGATACCTGGAGTCCGTCGACGAGATTCCGGAACCCCATCAGTTCATGGCGCGGTTGACCTTGAGCCACGGACATCATGCGCACAGCTATGACGTTGCCTTTGTCGAAAACGATGCCCATCAGCACGACCACATTCACGAGGAGCTCCGTGGGTTGGACGTGTCAGGAGAAGGCTTTCAAGACGCTCACCAATTGGCGCATGCGAACGACATCCGGCGTCGCTTTGCGGACAAGAACGTCACCAACTGGCAGATCGCGCTGTTCGGACTGACGGGCGGGCTCATTCCCTGTCCTGCCGCAATCACCGTGCTGTTGCTGTGCCTGCAACTCAAGGAATTCACGTTGGGCGCAGTTCTCGTGCTGTGTTTTTCCATCGGTTTGGCGATCACGCTGGTCACGGTCGGCGCCGTTGCGGCCTTGAGCGTACGGCATGCGACAAAACGGTACAGCTGGTTCTCCACAGTGGCGCGTCGTGCCCCGTATCTCTCCAGCCTATTGATCATCGCCGTCGGCATCTATGTGGGGTTGAACGGTTGGATCGGCATGCGCGCCTTGCATGCGTAGGATTAACTGAATCAAGGAACAAGAATGCTAAGTATCCTTGCCAACAGAACGTATCGCCACTTGTTCACCGCGCAAGTGGTTGCATTGGTAGGCACCGGCCTCGCCACGGTCGCTCTCGGTCTACTGGCCTACGATCTTGCGGGCGCCAGCGCTGGCGAGGTGCTGGGCACCGCACTGGCAATCAAGATGCTGGCCTACATCGGCGTCGCGCCTATCGCGGCTGCCTTCGCTGAGCGCCTGCCCAGACGAGCCATGTTGGTCGCCTTGGATCTTGTACGCGCACTCGTCGCGCTGACGCTTCCCTTTGTCACGCAAACGTGGCAGATCTATATCCTCATATTTCTGCTCCAATCCGCGTCTGCGGCATTCACGCCGACTTTCCAAGCCACCATCCCGGACGTGTTGCCAAAAGAGGCAGACTACACACGGGCGCTTTCGCTTTCCCGGCTAGCGTATGACCTGGAGAGTGTCGCCAGCCCAATGTTGGCGGCACTCCTGCTGACTGTCGTGAGCTTTCACAGCCTGTTTTGGGGCACCATGGTGGGTTTCCTGGCCTCGGCCGCACTTGTGGTTTCGGTCGTGCTGCCAAAAGCGAAAACCCCTCCTCCCCGCGGCATATACGAACGGACAACGCGCGGCTTGCGCATTTATCTGGCCACCCCGCGTCTTCGCGGCCTTCTGGCACTGAACGTGGCCGTCGCTGCCGCCAGCTCAATGGTGATCGTCAACACTGTGGTGCTCGTGCAAGGGCGCTATGGACTCACGCAACACGCAACTGCGTGGGCGCTCGCGGCGTTTGGCGCCGGCTCCATGGTGGCGGCTTTAACGCTTCCAGGCATTCTGGAGCGCGTCCCCGACAGGCGTGCCATGTTGGCGGGTGCCGCCGTCCTGGCAGTTGGCTTATTGGGCGGCATGGCCGTGACGTCATATGGGGGGCTGTTGCCCTTGTGGGTAGCGTTGGGGCTAGGCTACTCCCTGGCTCAGACGCCGTCCGGCCGGTTGCTACGGCGTTCAGCCCATCAAGAGGATCGCCCTGCGCTTTTTGCAGCACAGTTCGCGTTGTCGCACGCCTGCTGGCTTGTCACATATCCGCTTGCGGGTTGGCTAAGTGCCAACGCCAGCGCTCGCACAACATTCCTCATCATGGGCGGTGTTGCGTGCGCAGCCGTTGCCGTGGCGGCGGCAATCTGGCCATCGCACGATCCGGACCGGGTCAAACACCAGCATCCAGACCTCGATCCAGGTCATCCGCACCTTACGGTCGACGAACATGGAGCGACCGAAGATCATTCGCATGAATACATCGTGGACGATGATCACCGCCGGTGGCCTGACCGACCCAAGTAGCGATAGCGACTTTGCCGCCGATTTCGGTTTTCGTATCTTTTCTATACAAACATGATTAAATGTTAATCGCCGTCCATAAGGGACTGGTCTAGAGAGGAGATCGATTATGAAGAAGCTCGCTTTGGCTGTTATCGCTATGCTGGTCTCGGTATCCGCGTTGGCACATAGCGGCGGCACCGATAAGAATGGTTGCCACCGAGACAACAAAAATGGCGGCTCGCACTGCCATTGAAACCTTGAAAGGCCCGGGGACGGCGACCATGCTGCCCCCGGGGAGGGGCGGGATAGGCCCCCGTTTCGGGACCCAATCCTTACGAAATTGTAAGTTGACCCCATCCCCCCCGCTAGGATACGATCTGTACCAGATCTAACCCGATTTTCGGCCTACAGCGTTAGACGAATCTCGGAGTACCGCTTCCCGTTCTATGCCCCTTCCCATCAAAAAGGCCGTTTCATTACTGCTGTTTGCCGCAATGCTGGCGAGCACGGTACTGCTCGGCTGGGGAACAGGTTGGGTCGCTCATAGCGACAGTCATGGAGAGACTCTTGTGGTCTCGGACGCCGAGCGTCATGCCGGCGACGAGGCGGCGCCGGGTCAGCTTACCGACACGCAGCATCAGCTTCTACATGAAGCGTCTCACCATCCCTTTGGCCTTGTGCCAGCAGTTGCACAAACGCTTCTTCTACCCCACCTAACGGCGCACCCTTCTCTGGCACGACCCCAGGTGCCAAGCTTGGCCATTGCGCCGCCGCTGCGTCCTCCTCGCAGCGCACTCCCCCTCTGATTTTCATGCCCGCAAAGGGCTGATTGTTCAATTCGCTCGCGGCGACAAGAAGCCGCGCGAGCGTTGCTGCGCCTGTCTGGCGCCTTAGAGAGTCTCATGAAAAACCTATCGGCCACGGCGCGCTGCCGCGCTCGCTTGTGCCTTGTCGGCTGCCTGTTCGTGTATTCGGCCGCATTCGCGGCAGATCGACCGGCCGCTTTTGTTGTCGCGGACGACCAGATTGCCGCACTCGGGATCACGTTATTGCCGTTGTCCTCGGCTTCACCGCAGGTTAAGACGGCTTATCCCGCTAAAGTCGTGATGCCGCCGAATGCCGACCGGGTCATCAGTTCGCCAGTTTCAGGTCTGCTTACACAGATCCTCGCCCTGCCCGGCCAAGCGGTAGACGAAGGAACGCCGCTCCTCACCGTCGCGAGCAGCGAATACGGCCAACTGCAGCTCGACATGATCCAGAACCAGGCCAAGACGTCGCTCGCGCGCCAGAATTTCCAGCGCGAACGTAGCCTGTATGCCGAGGGCATCATTCCGCAACGACGGGTGCAGGAAGCTAACGCCGCCCTTCGTGAGGCAGAGGCGGCTCTGCTTCAAGCTCAGGCTGCATTGCGCTTGACTGGCATGACAGTGTCCGAGATACAAAGCCTTGAGAAATCGGCCGCGCCCCAATCCACGTTGACGGTCCGCGCCGGCCACAAGGGCGTAGTCAACGCGATCACCGCGCGTCCGGGCCAACGGATCGACACGACATCGCCCCTTGCAGAAATCTCCAGCACCGAAACCCTTTGGCTGCAGATTCAAGTACCAGCGACGGAGCTCGTGTCGTGGACGGAAGGTTCACAAGTGACCGTCCAAGGGCGTGAAGTAACGGCCCGCCTTATCAGCAGCGCAGCAATCGTAGACGCCGGGTCGCAGACCGTTACCGTGCGCGCTGAAGTGGAAAAATCGGCCACGCCCCTACGCCCTGGCGAGATCCTGAGCGCGGAGCTTGCATCGAGCGAAGGACCGAAAGGATGGAGTATTCCACTTGCTGGCATCGCGCATGACGGAAAGAACGCCTATGTCTTTGTTCGAAGCAAGGACGGCTTTGAAGCTCGCCCAGTCCAATTGCTGGCCAGCGCGGGGAACGTTACGCGAGTGTCCGGTGCCCTGAAGGATGGCGATCAGATAGCGACAGCAGGCGTCGTCGCCTTGAAGGGCGCTTGGTTGAAGAACGGGGAGAAGGAGTGATGCTCCAACGCCTAGTTCAGTTTTCGCTCTCGCAGCGGCTCTTTATCCTGATCTTGGTCGCGATCCTCTCCGGAGCCGGTTGGTATGCGTACCGAGGGCTGCCTATCGACGCCTTTCCTGACGTATCGAGTACTCAGGTAAAGGTGATCATGAAAGCCGCGGGCATGACACCAGAGGAGGTCGAAAACCGCATCGCAGTACCCATTGAAGTGGAGATGCTTGGCATACCAAACACGCGCATCCTGCGGTCGGTGACCAAGTACGGGTTGGTTGACGTGACGATCGATTTCGAGGACGGCACCGATATTTATTGGGCGCGGCAGCAGGTCAGTGAGCGGCTTGGAGGGATTCTAGAGAATCTTCCGCCGGGCATCGAAGGTGGCATGGCCCCAATCACAACCCCCTTAGGTGAAATGTTCATGTTCACCGTCGAGGGCGACTCCCTAACGCTCGCAGAGCGACGGAGCTTATTGGATTGGGTGATCCGTCCTGCACTTCGCTCAGTGCCTGGTGTAGCGGACATCAACGCACTCGGTGGCGTAGTACGCGCTTTCGAAATCGTGCCGGACGCCCTGCGCATGGCCGCGGCTGGTGTCACAACTGAGCAGTTACGCGACGCCGTCTCCGCCAACAACCGCAACGACGGCGCCGGACGCCTGGGCGAAGGCGGCGAGGTACTGCTAGTTCGAAGCGAAGGAAATGTTCGAGATTTAGACGACCTCCGTGCAATTGTCGTGCCTTCGGAAAACGGCAAATCCTTGCGTCTGGGAGATCTCGCCGAAGTCAAAGTGGGAACCGTCACACGATACGGCGTGGTCACGCAAGACGGAAAGGGTGAGGCCGTGCAGGGTCTGGTTTTAGGACTTGCCGGCGCCAATGCGCAACGTGTAGTCGAAGGCGTCCAGGCAAAACTGGCAGAGCTTCAGCCGACCCTCCCTGCTGGAGTGACGATCAAGCCATTCTATGACCGCGCACTGCTAGTCGATCGAGCGGTGGGAGCCGTCTCGAAAGCGTTGCTCGAAGCCACCGCGCTGGTGATCGTGCTGCTTGGCGCGTTTCTTGGGAACCTGCGCGCCGCGCTTACCGTCGCCTTGGTATTGCCGCTGGCAGCATTAAGCACCTTCATCCTCATGCGTTTTTTCGGCATGTCCGCCAACTTAATGAGCTTGGGGGGCCTGGCGATCGCCATCGGCATGTTGGTAGATGCCGCAGTCGTGGTAGTTGAGAACATCGTCCAACGCATCGCCAGTGACCCCACTGCAGGAAAGGTCCCGCGACTCCATACGATCTATCGAGCGGTGAGAGAGGTTTCCGTTCCGGTGACCGCCGGCATTCTCATCATCATCACGGTGTTTCTCCCGTTACTGACGCTACAAGGCCTCGAAGGAAAGTTCTTCGTACCTGTCGCGATCTCCATCGTATTTGCACTCGCAGGATCGCTGGTTCTGTCGCTCACCGTAATTCCCGTTCTGTCCTCCTACCTGTTGAAAGAGGTCAGCCATCACGAGCCTTGGCTACCCCGCAAACTGCTTAGCTTGTATGAGCCCACTCTTGAGTGGGTAATGAAGCGACAGAAACTCGTTGCCGGTTGCGCAATCGCAATGTTGCTCGGCGCCGCAGTCATCTACACCCAGGTCGGCAAGACGTTTATGCCGACGATGGATGAAGGTGACCTGATTGTCGGTATCGAGAAGCTTCCCTCCATCAGCCTTGAAGAAAGCGCCCAGCTGGATATGCGCATTCATCAAGCCCTGATGGGCTCGATACCTGAAATCAGGGGCATCGTGGCTCGTGCGGGGTCCGACGAGATTGGGCTTGATCCCATGGGTTTGAACCAGACCGACACGTACCTTCTTCTCAAGCCGCGGGAGGAGTGGCGTATGGGCAGCAAGGAAGCGCTCATGGATGAAATTCGCAAGGTCTTGGACCCCATGCCCGGCATCGAATACAGCTTCACGCAGCCGATCGAAATGCGCGTATCCGAAATGATCATCGGCGTTCGCGGAGACCTCGCCGTCAAGATCTATGGGCCCGACCTGGATGAGCTCAACCGCTACGCTCAAGAAGTCGAGTCGGTACTGAAAACGGTTCCCGGGAACCAAGACGTTTACACGGTTCAAAACGACGGCGTGCAGTATCTGCAGGTGAAGGTAGATCGGGTGCAAGCCGGTCAGTTTGGACTATCGGTCGAGGCGATTCAGGACGCGCTTCGCGCTCAGATAGAAGGCCAACGTGCGGGCGAAGCGATCGAAGGCAACCGTCGAACTCCAATCGTCGTCCGCGGTCCAGAAAGCACCCGAATGTCCCCCGCCGAGTTTGCGGCCATGCGCCTAACCACGCCAGATGGCAGAACGGTGCCTTTGTCGACGCTCGCCAAATTGGAACGCGAAGCCGGGCCAGTCAAGATTGATCGCGAAATGGGTAGCCGATATAGCGTCGTGATCGCCAACGTCGGCGGCCGCGACCTGGTCGGATTCGTTGAAGAGGCCAAGGCGCTGGTGGCCAGCAAAGTTGCGTTGCCGACCGGCTATCGGATTTCCTGGGGCGGGCAGTTTGAAAATCAGCAGCGCGCGGCGGCTCGACTCACGGTTGTTGTTCCCGTAGCCCTGGGCATGATCTTCATTCTGCTGTTCTCAACGTTCAGGTCCGTGCGGCAGTCATTGCTCATCTTGAGCAACATACCGTTCGCTCTCGTAGGCGGCATCGTAGCGCTCTGGCTTACCGGCGAATACCTGTCGGTGCCCGCGTCTGTGGGTTTCATTGCGCTTCTTGGGATCACCGTACTCAACGGCGTCGTTCTCGTCAGCTACTTCAACCAGTTGAGGCTGGAAGGTCTTTCTTTGCGGGAAGTGGTAGTACAGGGAGCCAAACGACGTCTGCGGCCAGTTCTGATGACGGCCTCGATCACCGCCTTCGGGCTCATTCCCCTGTTGTTTGCGACTGGCCCTGGATCTGAGATTCAGCGCCCTCTGGCCATCGTCGTCATCGGCGGCTTGATTACCGCCACAGCGCTCACCCTCTTACTCCTTCCGATTCTCTACCTGCGCTTCGCATTCAGCAAGCGAGGAGACGCCAATGTTTGAAACTTGCCTCACCATTCTCTGCACGCCTTCAGTCGAAGAAGGCATACAGGATCTTCTTCTCGTGATGGAGCCGTCGCCCGTATTCATCCGCCAAACAGCGGCCGCGCATGGAGTCGCTTTTGGCGCGCTGAGCCAGGCGGAACAGGTCTTGGGACGCGCGGCGGCCGTAGAGATCCGGGTGTTGTGCGACCACCAGCAGGCGGACGAGATTGAAGAACGGCTTAGCGCCACATTCGGAAAATCGGGATTGCTCATGTGGCGCACCGCGGTTGCTCAGTCCGGAGGGCAGAAATGATAAAGCCTTATATTTTTGCCGCTGTACTCGTCGCAACGATGCCTGCGCAAGCGAAATCGCCAGCGCAACCAGACGTCAAAATGCCGGACACTATGCAGGTCCGCGAGCTGCTTAACAAGGATCCGGCAGTAGCCGCGGCGATCGCGAATTTACGTGTTGCCCGCAGCGCGGCCGGAATTCTTGAGGATTCTCCCTATGAGTGGACACCATCCGTTAGCGCGCAGCGCCGCAATGTGAACACCGGAGAACACTACAACGAATGGAACATCGGTGTGGACAGAGGGATTCGTCTTCCCGGGAAAGCGAACGCGGATCGGGAGCTCGCCGGCGGCGTGCTCAGCGAGGCTCGAGCCAAGTACCGAGCACAAATACACAACTCCGCCACTGAGCTGATGAGGCTCTGGGTCGACTGGCTGCACGCTGAAGCGGCAAATCGCCTTGCCCAGACCAACTATGAGACCGTGCAAAAAAGTGTGCAGGCTGTCGAAAGGCGTGTGAAGGCCGGCGACGCCTCTCGACTGGACTTGGGATTGGCGCAAGCCGAGCTGGCAGATCAAAACCGACAACGTAGCCAGGCCGCCATGCTTGGCGATATTGCGTGGTCCCGCCTGTCCATGCGCTTTCCAGGCATTGAGCGCAAACCGACCGAACTGCCCCTACCTGAAAAATTGCCGCAAGATGATGTCGAGCTTCGGACTCGAATCATCGACGCAAGCGAGGATCTTCAGATTGTCCAGACTCAATTGGCCCAATCCCAAGCGGCTGCGGCCCGAGCGCGAGCCGAACGCGTTCCCGATCCAACCGTAGGTCTATATACCGCCTCCGAACGCGGCGGCGCCGAACGTTATTGGGGTGTGCGCGTCAGCATACCTATCCCCGGAGGCGCGCGGATAAAGCGTGCCGATCAAGCGGCGGCCAGCGCGGATGTTTCGTATCAAGGACTTGAACTCAAGCGTCGCCAACTCGACGTCGAAGCATCAAGCGACATCGCTGCGGCCCGCGGGACTTTGTTGACCGCCGAAGTCGCTCGCCAGAACGCGGAAATGCTATTGAAGAATGCCGCGTTGATGCAGCGCGCATACAGCCTCGGCGAGGTCGACCTGCAGAGCCTGCTGATCGCGAAACGTCAGGACACCGGAGCGACTGCCAGCGCATTGGCGGCCCAAGCCGAGGCGTTGAAAGCGGCCTACAAGCTGAAGATAGATGCGCATCTGATCTGGGATCTCGACAAAGACTGAGCCTCCAAGCGCCGTCGCTTCCTAGAGGAGCGCGGCGAAGGACTCATTCCAGGAAAATCATGATGAAGATTCTCTATACAAACTTTCATGTCGGGCCCCACGTCAGCGGTCACGCCATTTACATCTCTCGCCTGGCGCAAAACCTGGTCGGGCACCACTCTATCAGTGTGGCCGCGCCACCAGGGTGCGCACTTTTACGACTTGCGGCGGATATTCCGGATGTCAGAACTTACCCCATAGATTTTTCATCTCGTCTATACCGGATGCCCGCTCCGGCAAGAAAATTGCGTGCCTTGCTCGAACGCGAGAATTTCGATGTGGTGCACGTTAACGGATCCGCTGATCACAAGCTTGTTATCTTGGCGTCTCTCTTTTTGAAGCAACGACCAAAGATAGTTTTTACGAAGCACAACGATCAGCCCATATCTGCGCTGAGCGCGCGCATCCGCACATGGTTAGGCACCGATCACGTGATTGCAGTATGCGATCACGTCCGCAGGAAGCTCGCAAAGACGGCATACGCGAACGCCGGCATATCCACGGTATTCAACGGCGTCGATACGACAACCTTTCGCCCCTCTAGCGCGGAGGAGAAAAGCGGCATGAGAGCGCGCTACTTCGGCAAAGAGCTAGCCGGCCGCATCGTGCTGGGAAGTAATGCAGGGACGGGCGAGTACAAGAGCTGGATGGACATGGTCCGCGCTGTTGCCCGCCTGCCTCTGGCAGTGCGAGAGGGCTTCCATGTAGCGGTCGCAGGGGCCCTATATCCAGCGCTGACCTCGCGGAAATACGAGGGCTGGGCATGGAAGGTCGTTTCAGCTATGTGGGGATACTGGACGACGTCAGGCCGTTCATTTCGGCGATCGATGTGGGCTTTGTTCTATCGCACCGGGTGGAGACTATCTCTTTCGCATGTCGTGAAATGATGGCCTGCGGAAAGCCCGTCATCGTCACTGAGTACGCCGGCCTACCAGAGAACATTACCCGCGGCATCGACGGCTGGGTGGTCCCACCACGGTCCCCGGATTCAATCGCAACCTTGCTTGCCCAGATCGCAGACCGGGCATTCAACCTCTTTGACATGGGCGTCGCAGCGCGAAGAAAGGCTGAAGCCAAATTCGATCAGGTGGACTTTATCCACGGCACCCAACGTGTCTATGTGGAACTGGTTTTTCCCGCCCCAAGAAGGCACGAACTGAGCGGCGCGGGTGGATAGTGAAATTCGACTATGGACAGCGATGCTTGCGCAAATGTAATGTCGCCGCCAGCAAATTGCCGGGGTCAACTTCTTAAAGTAGTCATAGCCCGAAAGCACCCGAGGGCGACCATACGCAACCCTGACCTAGAAGGACACCCCATGAAAATCCGCCACGTCGCAGCGCTATTGATCCTTGGTGCCACCACCACATTTGTTCAGGCGGCTCCCTGGCACATAGAGAATACGGAAATTGGCTATGTCACTCACACTGGCGAGTCGGCGCCAGGAAAGTCGGCAGATGAGGTACATCAAGAACTGCTGGCGGCGAAATCCGACAAGCGAGAGTGGTACTTTAAGAATCTGAACATCGCGAAACCCGCATGGACGCAAAAGTCAACGAAGACCCGCGCACAAGTTATTCAGGAAATGGAAGACATGTCACCGGAAGAAAAGGCCTGGCTCAAAGAGGTCTACACCCCCGGATCGTGATGTAGCTGGGCATTGTGGGCCCGCCGAGATCCCGGTCTAAGCGCCACATGCCTTAGTGTGCGGGCAACTGCGAGCCTACCCGCATAGGAGCGCTGAATATGAAGATACTAGTCGTCGAGAACGAGACAAAACTGGCTGACTACTTGCGCCGTGCATTGCAGGAAAACGGCCACGTAGTCGAATGTTCGTACGATGGCATCAATGGGCTCCACCTGGCCTTGGAATTGGAGTTCGATGTCATCCTTCTCGACTGGATGCTTCCAGGCATCGACGGCATTGAGCTACTGCGCTGCCTGAGGCAGCGCAAGCAAACGCCGGTATTGATTCTAACGGCGCGCGCTGACGTCGAAGACAGGGTGGCGGGACTGCACGAAGGCGCGGATGACTATCTTTCCAAGCCGTTTTCGCTATCCGAGCTTTTAGCCCGAGTGTTTGCGCTTGGTCGCCGGGCTTCCGGACAAGCTTCCCCCGCCCCACTTTCCAGCCGACTGGAGGTTGCAGATTTGAATCTCGACCTTCTTTCAAGAAAAGCCATGCGGGCCGGACGCCGTCTTGATCTCACCTCAAAAGAGTTCGCCTTACTGGCGCTATTGATGCGACGCCAGGGGGAGGTACTTTCAAGAATGACGTTAGCCGAGCAAGTTTGGGACATCAATTTCAAAAGCAACACGAATGTAGTAGAGGTCGCTATGCGACGCTTGCGCGCCAAGGTTGACGACCCTTTTCCAGAAAAGTTGCTGCACACAATGCGGGGTATGGGCTACATCTGCGAACACAGGAAAGGATGGTGAGCGCCGCGCCCAGCGCACCGCGCTCTTTAAGCGGACAGTTGTCTACGTGGCTGGCCTTGCAAACGTTCGTGGTCCTCAGCGTTGTCGGCATCGCGGTTTACACCATAGCAAACTGGAATTTGGCTTCGCGACAAGACGCGTTGCTGGAGCAAAAAGGTCAAGTTGTTCATCATCTTGTTAGCGAGCACGAAGCGAGCGGGAAAGACTATCAGGATTTGCAGCACAGCTTGACGGACCTTTTTTCTAAAAGCTCCGACTTCTTCCTCACGTTGAAGGTGGGAGATACCAAACTAAATTTCGGCAATCCCGTAGTAGCCCGTGAAAGCAATGCTCGCCAAGAAAGGACGTTGGACTTTCAGCTCCCAACTCTTCAGGGTTCCGGCGACGGCATTTCAGCGAGCCTTTCCATGGACGTGTCGTCTGACGCCAAGCTACGGACCGCCTTGGCATGGGCATTGTTGGTCTGTGCCCTCGGCGGAGCAGCAGTTGTTTCGGCTTGCACCGCGTTTGCCATCAACCGCAGCTTGGTTCCGCTAGAGGCGCTTGGGAGACAAGCGGAGGACATGGATGCCGATTCGTTGGGACAGCGCTTGAGCGGTGAAGGCCAGGCATTGGAGCTGCAGCCACTGATCGAACAATTCAATTCGCTGCTGCAACGGCTTGAAATTGCATACCTACAGCTAGAGTCGTTCAATATGGACGTCGCGCACGAACTGCGCACTCCCCTGGCAACGCTGGTGGGCAATCTGGAACTTTCGCTGACCCAGCAGTTGGACGTACTCGCCTTCCGGGAGGTGGTCGCATCCAGTTTAGAAGATGCGCAGCATATGGCGGAGGTCGTGAACGACATGCTCTTTCTCTCACGCGCAGACCGGGGCGTCCAAGCCCGGCGTTCGCAGGTGGAGAGCGTCGCACGCGCTCTGGAAGAAGTGGTGGCATATCACGAGGCGGAGGCCGCCGAAAGCGAAGTAATAGTACAGGTGACAGGCGAAGCACAAGCAGCGGTCGACAGGAAGCTTCTGCAGAGAGCGGTCTCTAATTTGCTCTCGAATGCACTGCGTTATGCGAATCGCGGCTCGACAGTCGAAGTGAATATCTGCGATAGCCCCTGCCTCACCGTGCGGGTCGTGAACGAAGGAGAGTCGATTCCGGCCGCAGATCTCCCTATGCTATTTCACCGTTTCTACCGCGCCGATAGTTCTCGCAGAGATCAACAACAACACCACGGTCTGGGGCTTGCAATCGTCGCTGCGATTGCCCGAATGCACGGCGGGCGTAGTTTCGCCAGCTGCCAAGGAAACTTGGTCTCCATCGGATTCGCGCTTCCGGGCGATTCAACCATAAGCATCCGAAATGCCATATAGGGCCCTCCTTCCTCGAGAACCAAAATTGCCAATGGACTTGAAAATATGACGCGAACTCTCTTCTTGTGCGCGTGCGCAGCGGTCTTGTCCGCGTGCACGAGCGCCCAAACTGGAACGTCGGGCCTAAGCCGAATAGAGGTGCGGGCTGATGTAGCGATGTGGCAGCGCTCAGGCATGGACCGCTTCTACCGCGGCCGGGGGCCAATCGATGTCTTCAGCCCGGCGTATCGCCGTAGCTATGCGGAGTACCAGCGCCTGAAAAGTGGCCCGGAGTATCAGGCTGAAGTAGAAAGACTACGGGCGGAAGCCGCCTCGAAAGTCACAGACTAAGTCACGGAAGCGGCGACATGGGGCTGTAGGCCTACAGGTACTTCGTGATTTCCTTGAATTCGTCGATCGTACGCTGACTCTCCGCACTGACCGTCCCAATCGCACTCTCAAGACAGTGATCGATGTGATCCTGTATCAGCACCTTTTTTGCCTGAGAAATCGCCTTCTCCACAGCATGCAGCTGCTGGGCCAGTTCTAAACAGGACCTACCATCTTCCATCATCTGCAAAATGCTGCGCAGATGGCCGTCGGCTCGCTTTAACCGCTTGGAGACCGCATCTTGATGATGGTGTGGCTGTAGGGGGCTTGCTTTGCTCATGATGGAAGCATCATACACAGAAACATGCTGGAGCATTTGGTGCCAGCGCTCCCTCCCCAGATAAGCGCGACACGCCTGGACTCTCACTCTTTTACAGACGAGCGCCTTCGGGACAGCCGGCAGCGAGGCCGCCTCGTGTCACATAGGTTCGCTTGGCTATTCGGTAAACGGACGCTGGGGGGAGATTACGAGCCACAAAGCTGACCAGACTGAAAGATAGTTCGAATTTGTCGAGAACCGATTGCGAGACGGGGCAACGAAATCCATAGGTGAACAAATACAAAGCACCCTGAGGCACCATGACATCAAAGACCGTCCGAAGAACTCGCTCGTGCTCTAGACCGCTCATGTTCAGCAATGGCAAGCCGCAGACCGTGGTCGAAACTTCTTTGAGCTCGGGATACTGGACCGGACATAAATCCTGAGCAAGCACTTGAAGTACGGTAGCGGCAGGGAACTGGACCTTCAGCCCTTGGCTCAAGGTAGCGTCCCGCTCTACCAAGATGAGCCTTGCCGGCGAGACACCTTTCCGCAGGATCTCTCGGGTGAACACGCCTGTGCCGCATCCAAGCTCCAGGACTCTCCCGGGCCCCGGCTGCACCGACGCTGTTATCGCAGCGGCAAGCGCAGCGCTTGAAGGCAGTACGGCGCCCATTGATAGAGGATTAGAGACCAATGCGGAGAGGAATTCCTTCGTTTCTGTCAACCAGGTAGCTAATGGGTTCCTAGACTGCGCGGAGATTGGGCGCGCCTGAGAGCGGCGAGAGTTCATGAATGGGATTTCCGATTGATTGTGGCCCCTGCCACAACCGGAGAACAAAATGGTGCGGCGCTTTCGGGCAGATATACGGCCACGGCCGGCCTAGGCGGGCAGAGGCGAATGGCGGCGAAGTGGCGGACGGGAAACGGCAAATTTCCCGCCCGCCGGTAGACTGCCAGTTAAAGAACGCGTCGAATTTCCGCGTAGTCCCCATTGGTCTTTAGAGTGACGGTCAATGTGGCGCCGTTCCGATTGCGCCAGAACCAGCCATGGTTTCCGTCGAAAGCAGCTTCCAGTACACCGTCATCAGCGTCCACGCCCCGCCCCTTTTCGTAGCTGATGGACTTTCCTTTGGTGTCTCCGTGCGTATCGAAGTTGACCGATCCGCCTTTCGATGCCCAGCTGAATTTGGCCTGTGCGCCTTCCTTCATGACGAGCTTGATTTCCGCGCCCTGTCCGGGCGCGAGCTGGAAGGACACTTCGTCAGATCGTCCCGCCATTTTTTTGGAGGCAGCGGCTCCCGATGATGCGGTTACAGCTGGCGGCGTAGTCGATACGGGCTGCGTGTTCGCCGGCACAGTTGGGGCAGGCTTCACAGGCGTTGCTGGCGCGTCTGAAGCCCCCGGAGCAGCAAGACCTGCTGCCGTTGCATTCGGGATGGCACCACGAACGAGCAGAGTCTCTATGCGCTCGAGCCGATTCAAAACAGCCTTTTGATCGGCTCCGCCGGAAGCGCTTGCGCCATCGCTGGCCGCGTCAGCGGCGGCTTCCGCAGCCAACTGAGTCTTGATCTGGCCCATTTCTGTCAGACCCAACAGGCGCCCGATGCGAGTGGGATCTATACCGTATTCAGACGGAAGCACGATGGTGACCAACAGGAATGCGGCGCTGACGGCAGCAATAAACGTGGACCGTTTTAGTTGCGCGGACGTTGGCAGTTCTTCGCGCGTGGGCTTATCGGTGTTGTACATGTCAGGGAATCCTTGAATTTCAGGCCACAAACAGGCCGGTAAGTTGGTAGCCAATCAGGACGAATCCAGCACACATCATCACGACGTTGGCAGAGTACGCGTGGCGGAAGAAGCTGTCGGTCCGACGCCAGTAGCCCATGACGATGAGAATCGCGGACAGGGCGAGCAATTGGCCGATTTCGACACCGACGTTAAACGCAAGCAGGTTTGGCACCAGCCCGTCTGGCGAGATGTTGTATTCGATGATCTTTGACGACAGCCCGAAGCCATGGAAGAAGCCAAATATCAATGTGGCTGCCTTCGTATTGGGCTGGAAGCCCAACCATCGTTGAAAGGCTCCCATGTTGTCGAGCGCCTTGTACACGACGGATAGCCCAATGATCGCGTCAATGACGTAGCTGTTGATGCCCACGTTGAAGTACACGCCCAACAACATCGTCGTGGAGTGTCCAAGGGCAAACAGACTGACGTAAAGGCCAATGTGCTTGAGCCGATACAGGAAGAAGATGACGCCAAGCAGGAAGAGGATATGGTCATAGCCCGTGACCATGTGCTTGGCACCCAGGTAGATGAACGACATCAGGTGAACGCCTGAAATCTCCTGGATGTACCCCTTATCTCCTTCTGCCACGGCGTGGCCAAACGCGGCTCCGCTTAGAAGGGAAAGGGCGAAAAAAAGCAGTAGGGATGAGACGAGCAGGTGGCCGCGTGTTGCGCGCGCAAGCGTCTGCCCGTATCGATGAGCGATAGCGGTCATGCGAGTATCCATTAGTCGATGAGTTTGGCCGCTGATGCGGCACGATTACAGGGCGACTACGGGTCTCGGTGGACGGTCTAGCAAAAATGGGGTGTGCGAAAGCGGCAAGCCAACCCGGCGGGTCTGCCATGATCGCTGGCGATAGGTGAGCGGCGCTGATGAAGAAGCAACCAAACCCGTTGCGTCGTGCGAATGATCGGCCTGGTTGTGGCCGTGCGAGTGCTTTGCATCCGGGTTTCCCGCTTGTGAAGCGGTCAATGTCGGGTCGTCATGTTCGTGCACGTGACCATGCAGTCCGCCTTCGACGCCCCAGCCCGACTGGCCAGCAACCGCAGCGAATAGTTGATCCGGTGCGCTGGTGGTCGGGAGTACGAACACAATCATCGCGATGAACGCGATGACGTGTCGGATAAGGCGTAGATGAAACGGCAAAAGTGTCAATGACGCGATGGTCGAGCTGTAGTGGTCCAGACTAGGCGCGCCCGCGCGGGGCGTTGCACCAACCGCCGAATTATATCCTCCCCCACAGGATTTGACGAACTGCAAGGGATGTCTGCTCCGCGGCGCGAAAGGGATCACATATGCGAACATAAAACATGTTATATCATTGCAAATATTTGGTGCCTGTCACCTAGCTATGACCACAGAACCGGCGAACATTTGATGGCCCGCATCTGCCTTGATTTCCTTGACCTGACACTAGGTTATAGCGGCAAGCCTGTCGTCGATCACGTCAATGGAACCTTACAAACCGGGTCTCTGACTGCGATGGTTGGCCCAAACGGGGCAGGAAAGTCGACCCTCCTGAAAGGTATCGCAGGCATTCTCCGCCCCATCTACGGCAAATGCACAACCCGCGAAGCCACCCGGATCACATACTTACCGCAAGAAGCCGAGCTTGATCGCTCATTCCCAGCACGTGTAATCGTTCCGGTGTCGCTCGGCCTATGGCCGCGCTGCGGTTTTGTAGGTGGTACGTTGTACTCAGGCACCCTCACCGACGCCTCAGGCCCCGCAGCCAGCTACATCGACATGATGCGACACAACGTTGCCACTATCCAGGCAGCGGCCCTCGGGACGAACGCGCGCCCATGACTAGCGCACGCGGTAGCCGCGCAAGCGGGCAGCCCCTCCAGGACATTAATGAGGTCTAGACCCTGCGGTTCGGTGCGACCGGCATCTTTGGGATACCGGTCGGTACATGTGGCCTGCCTATCTGGATAGGACAGGGTGGGAGCTGCGCTCCTTACGGAACTAAACGTTCTTCGGCTGATCTATTCAGCCTTCAGTAAGAACTGATCGACCAACATTAGGATGCATCGCCATGTTAGGAATCGGAATTGCTTTGGCAATATTGGTCGGCGTATGCTTTTACGCTGCGCTTAGCTCGCGCAGAGCCGGATGTGACCGTCGCGACTCGTTGGTAATGGCGGGAATTGGGGGGCCTCTCCGCTGGAGGGAGCCTCCATTTCCTCATATGAGGTCGTTCTCCGGTAGCCGTTAAAAGCCCACACTTAGGTTCGGAAGAACTTTACGTTTTCTGAACCTCACTAATTCACAGCGCACAAAAGCGGATCCCGCGAATGGTGCCTACCACCGCAGCGTCGATCTCATGCCCGATGATCGCAGAGCGCGGATGTGGCTGCGGACCAGCTCCCCGTCTGAGGTGCTAACTCCTTCGCATGCTAGGGGCCCGCCCGCCCTGCGAATACGACATGTCCGGCTAGTGGCCGCTTCGGGTCGTCATCGGCCGGTCAACAAGGACGGCTCTCGGCCAATAGCGGGCGCTATTCGACCTGAAGCTGCCGTTGATACGTCGCTCAATATCAATCCAAAGCAGCCAGATTTTGTGTCGAGCAGTATAGATTTCAGCCAGCTATTGAGGTTTCTCGCGGTGAGCAGTGCTGGCGAGACATTGTTCGATGAACTCGAGCTTCTGGCCGAGCTCTATAGCGCGCTGTTCCAGTGCAATCAACGCTGCTTGATGCTTGATTTGCACGTCTGCTGGAGCCTTGGCGAGCGCAACCGCCTTTCTCGGGCTTCTCTCAATTTTTTCTTTCCTCGGCAAAGTGCCGCAGCCCGGATTCCTTTTTCCTTGCAGGAAAGGGTTGACCCCTCCAGGCTTCCACGCCCCAATGCAGCTGTGTTGGCTCTTGAGGCAAAAAAGCGAAGCGCCGATGTAGGCGGGCGGTTCTCGAAAACTTCTCTTGCTTGGCGAAGCGCAGAAAGGCGAATTTCGAGAAGGTCAGGCCGTCTTGACCTCATTGAGCAGCTCGGGGTGACGATCCAGCAGCTTAAACAGCTTGACCAAGGCCAGCGGCGGCTTGGTCTTGCCGTTTTCGTAGCGCGAGAACGCATTGATGCCGCCGCCGAAGATTTCGGCTGCCTCGCGTTGCCCGAGACCGAGCTTCTTTCGCACGCTAACGATGAAGCCAGGATCAACAATGGCCGCGTTCACATGCTTGTTGAACGCCTGCATTCCGCGCATGACGCGCTCAGTTTCGGCCATATCAGTGATGGATTCATCACACGCGGGGCAAAAGTCAGCCGTCACAGCAGGGATCACAGTAGTTTCGCCCTTGTAGGTGTAGGGCAGGTCGCGGGTGTCATGGATCAGTTCCGCCGTGCCGCAAACAGGACATTTCATGTTCAAAGCTTTTTGAAGGACACGATCAGCACGTCATCAATAACCGTCAGTTTCAGGTACACGTCGTCGCCTGCGTGCTGTGGCGGTACACGTCCTGTCATATCGTGTGATCAACGTGGGTGGTCATGCTCTTGTAGAAGTCGGCCGCGCGAGTGCCATCGCCACGGCCAGCATGTCGGAAAGTTCCAAGCCCAACGCAGTAGCGCCCTCTTTGGCCGAATGGGTTGCACGGACTTTGCCTGCCGGCACGAAGGCTTGACCACGGTCAGCCTGCTGCGGGGGGCCCTCCATATGCTCACCATAACCAACTTGGTTAGACTTGGCAACTAGGTTAGCGGCGGATTTCGGTAGGCCCGGCTTAGCACGCGTTCGGTTGCGCAAATCCGTTCCTTTCCCTTGAGGGAATGAGTTCTACCTGCCGGCGAGCGGTCGCTCGCCGGCCATCCGCCGTTTAGCAAGATTTAACCTCTCCCGCCTCAGAGTCGTTTGGTCTGCCAAGACCCTGCCCCTATCCATTCCCGTTTCGGGGGCGTGGTGTGCCACCCATGAATACGAGGCTTCCGCGCAAATGCGCCGCGGTGTTGGTTCTTAAGGCACAAAGAGTTCCAAACTCAATGACAGAAATTCCAAACTCAATGAAATTCGACAACAATCGGGCCACCCCTCAAATATGTAACAGCCGCCCTTCCCCCCCTTGAACCCTGGAACATCATCCCTATAATTAGCACTCGACACCGGTGAGTGCTAACAGCCCTCCCGGGGCTAACCGATCATTCACTTTCATTCAAGTAAACAGGAGTTCCTCATGGCCTTGCGTCCCCTGGGCGATCGCGTGATCGTCAAACGCCTCGAAAACGAGCGCAAGACTGCCTCGGGCATCGTCATCCCCGACAGCGCCGCTGAAAAGCCTGATCAAGGCGAAGTCGTGGCCGTCGGCCCCGGCAAGAAGACCGAAGACGGCAAGATCCTGCCGGTCGACCTGAAGGCTGGCGACAAGGTTCTGTTCGGCAAGTATGCCGGCCAGTCCGTGAAGGTTGATGGCGAAGAATTGCTCGTCATCCGCGAGGACGAAATCCTCGCCGTGGTTCAGTAAACCCCGCCTCAAACGAATTTTCGAAGGAAGCTAAGAAATGGCTGCCAAGCAAGTATTGTTCGGTGACGACGCCCGTGTGCGTATCGTCCGCGGCGTGAATGTTCTCGCCAACGCTGTTAAGACCACCCTGGGCCCCAAGGGCCGTAACGTCGTGCTGGAGCGCTCATTCGGCGCCCCGACCGTTACCAAGGACGGCGTGTCCGTCGCCAAGGAAATCGAACTGAAGGACAAGTTCGAGAACATCGGCGCACAACTGGTCAAGGACGTTGCCTCCAAGACCTCCGACAACGCCGGTGACGGCACCACGACCGCCACCGTGCTGGCTCAAGCCATCGTCATGGAAGGCCTGAAGTACGTTGCCGCCGGTTTCAACCCGATCGACCTGAAGCGCGGCATCGACAAGGCTGTCGCCGCCGCCGTGGCTGAACTGAAGAAGCAATCCAAGCCGGTCACGACCAGCAAGGAAATCGCTCAAGTCGGTTCCATCTCGGCCAACAGCGATGCCTCCATCGGCCAGATCATCGCTGACGCGATGGACAAGGTTGGCAAGGAAGGCGTCATCACCGTCGAAGACGGCAAGTCGCTGGAAAACGAGCTGGACGTCGTCGAAGGCATGCAATTCGACCGCGGCTACCTGTCGCCCTACTTCATCAACAGCCCGGAAAAGCAAGTTGCCGTGCTGGAAGATCCGTATGTCCTGATTTTCGACAAGAAGATCAGCAACATCCGTGACCTGCTGCCCGTGCTGGAGCAAGTTGCCAAGTCGAGCCGTCCGCTGCTGATCATCGCCGAAGACGTCGAAGGCGAAGCGCTGGCCACCCTGGTTGTGAACAACATCCGTGGCATCCTGAAGACCACCGCCGTCAAGGCGCCGGGCTTCGGCGACCGCCGCAAGGCCATGCTGGAAGACATCGCCATCCTGACGGGCGGCACGGTGATCTCCGAAGAAACCGGCATGTCGCTGGAAAAGGCCGGCCTGGCTGAACTGGGCCAAGCCAAGCGCATCGAAGTGGGCAAGGAAAACACCACGATCATCGACGGCGCTGGCGACAGCAAGTCGATCGAGGCTCGCGTCAAGCAAGTCCGTATCCAGATCGAAGAAGCCACGTCCGACTACGACCGTGAAAAGCTGCAAGAACGCGTGGCCAAGCTGGCCGGCGGCGTTGCCGTGATTCGCGTTGGCGCTGCCACCGAAGTCGAAATGAAGGAAAAGAAGGCTCGCGTCGAAGACGCCCTGCACGCTACCCGCGCCGCAGTGGAAGAAGGCGTTGTGGCTGGCGGCGGTGTTGCACTGCTGCGCGCCAAGCAAGCCATTGCTGAACTGAAGGGCGACACGCCTGACCAGAACGCCGGTATCAAGCTGATCCTGCGTGCTGTGGAAGAGCCGCTGCGCACCATCGTCACGAACGCCGGCGAAGAAGCCAGCGTCGTGGTCAGCAACGTGCTGAACGGCAAGGGCAACTACGGCTACAACGCCGCAACTGGCGAGTACACCGACCTGGTTGAGCAAGGCGTTCTGGATCCCACCAAGGTGACCCGTACCGCCCTGCAAAACGCTGCCTCGGTTGCCAGCCTGCTGCTGACGGCTGAAGCCGCCGTGGTCGAACTGGCCGAAGACAAGCCCGCTGCTCCGGCCATGCCGGGTGGCATGGGCGGCATGGGCGGCATGGACTTCTAAGTCCCGCTTTCCTTGCACGGCCTCCCCGGCGTCAAAGCCGGGGAATGCAGTATCTGAAAAACCCTCGGACCTTCGCCCCGGGGGTTTTTCTTTTTTGTCGGCCGCCAACGTGCACAGCGTGGCGGCCGCAGTGTTTTGCCTGTTGTGACCAGGGAGCGTCTACCCGCCCCCGCGCGCACACGTTTGCGCACAAACTCACGGTTTCCCCAGGGCACATGCGTCCCTACAATGAAGGCTTCTTCGCCTCACGCCGCCCAGCCCATGCGCCTTCCCCAAAGCCTGCGAGCCCTGCGTCCGTCCGAGATCGGCGGGCTGTTAATGGATTCCGCCAACCAGTGGTCGGCCCATCGCGCGTCCAGCAAGGGCGCCGCGCTGGCGCTTTACATGGTGTTTTCACTGGCGCCGATGCTGATCCTGGTGATCGCGGTGGCGGGCGCGTTCTATGGCGAAGACGCGGTGCGTTCCGAACTGTTCCTGCAAATGCGCGACTTGACCGGAGAGCGCGGCGCGGAAGTGATTCAGACGGTATTGGCCAGCGCCCATGAATCGGGCGGCGGGTGGATTGCCGCGCTGATTTCGATTTTTGTGTTGATCTTCAGCGCCACCACGGCGTTTGCCGAACTGAAAGCCAGCCTGGACGATTTGTGGGACGTCTCCGCCAACCAGAAAGGCGGCATCCATGGCATGGTGCGCAGCCGCATGCTGTCGTTTGGTCTGGTGCTGGTGCTGGCGCTGTTCCTGCTGGTGTCGCTGACCGTGAATGCGGTGCTGGGCGCCGCAAGAAAATTGTATGGCGACCTGTGGATGGCCTCCACCTTCGCGACAGTGCTGGACTGGGTGTCGACGCTGTTTTCTTTTTCGGTGGTGGTGGCGCTGTTTGCCGTGATCTTCAAGCTGCTGCCCAGCGCCAAGATTTCCTGGCCGGACGTGATACCCGGCGCCATCGTGACGGCCGCGCTGTTCCTGGTGGGCAAGTGGGGCATCGGCCTGTATTTGAGCCGGGGCGCGGCGGTATCGGCCTATGGCGCGGCGGGCTCGCTGATTGCCCTGCTGCTGTGGATCTACTATTCCGCGCAGATCTTTTTCTTTGGCGCGGTGTTCACGCGGCAGTTCGCGCTGCGATTCGGCGATGCCGCAAAGCCTGGCGAGTCGGACCCGGCCCCAGCAGCACCCCCACAAGCCTAGGCCGCTCTAGATACAATCGCGTCTACCGCGAGTTCTTCGACGCTGATGGCCCCGCCCGCGCACCCGCAGCGGTGCATCCGTTGCCGCACCCGCACTTGCTGATTCGAACCAAGGCGGGCGCCACCAAGCATGTCGAACTTCCGCATCACGCCCAACGCGCTCAGCCACAAGCTGAAGCTGCATCAATTGCAGATTTTTGAACGCGTGCTGGCGCGCCGGTCGCTGTCGCGCGCGGCCAGTGAACTGCACCTGACCCAACCCACCGTTACCAAGGCCATCCATGACCTGGAGGCCTTCTTCGGCGCGACCTTGTTCGAACGGTCGAACCGAGGCGTCACGCCCACCGAGCTAGCTTTAGTGTTGGGGCACCGCGTTCACGCCATGTTGGCCGAAGTGCGCTACATGGCGGATGACATCGACGCGGTGCTGGGCGGCGCCAGCGGTCATGTGGTGGTGGGCACGCTGATTGCCGCATCGGCCAAGCTGCTGCCCGAAGCCATTGCAGGTTTGATGACCGACCACCCCGGCATCCAGGTCACCGTGCGCGAAGGGCCGTCCGCGCAACTATTGCCGGCACTGGCCACGGGCGACGTGGACATCGTGGTGGGCCGCCTGCCCGGCGCCGACATGGCGTCGATTTCCGGCGTGGCGGTGGACCACCACAAGCTCTACCGCGAAGCGCTGTGCCTGGTGGTGGGTGCGCAGCATCCGCTGGCCGGCGCGCAAGACATCGCCTTGGCGGATCTGGCCGATCACATCTGGATCCTGCCCGCGCCCACCTCGCCGTTGCGCGCGTCCGTGGAGCGCACCTTCTTTGACGCGGGCTTGCGCTTGCCCGCCCGCCACGTGGAATCGCTGTCGCTGCTGACCAATATCGGCATCCTGATGCACAGCGAGGCGCTGGCGCTGATTCCCTATGACGCAGCGGCGCAGTTTTTGTCCATGGGTTTGTTGGCGCGGCTGCCCACTAGCGTGTTCGGGGATTTTGGCGACGTGGGCTATTCCATCCGCGCCGATCGCCCGATGACGCCCGCCTGCCAACGGCTGGTGGAATATCTGAAAGCCATCGCGGCGCAGCGCGACTGAACCCACGCGCGCCGCGCGACGATGCTGAAAGCGCGTAGCGCAATGATGCTGAAAGCGCGCCGTGCATCGATGCTGAAACCGTGCCTCGGCCTGCCGCGCGCCCTCTACGGGAAACCCCGCGATAGATAAGCCGCATACCCAAGCGCGCAATTTCTATTATTCCCCCGGCGCACTCGCCGCCTAGACTGCATCAAACTCGCCTTCCGGAGATCTTCATGCCCGCCTACGGCCCGCCGTTGAATTTCCAGCGCTGGATCGACGACCACGCCCACCTGCTCAAGCCGCCGGTCGGCAATCAGCAGATCTGGCAAGACGCCGACTTCATCGTCACGGTGGTCGGTGGCCCGAACCACCGCACCGACTATCACGACGACCCGCTGGAAGAATTCTTCTACCAGTTTCGCGGCAACGCCTGGTTGTCCTTGTGGGTGGACGGCAAGGCCGAACGTGTCGACCTTAAGGAAGGCGACATCTTTCTCTTGCCGCCGCACGTGCGCCATTCGCCGCAACGCCCCGAAGCGGACAGCGCCTGTCTGGTCATCGAACGCCAGCGCCCGGTGGGCTTGGTCGATGGATTCGAATGGTATTGCCCGCACTGCGGCCACTTGGTGCATCGCGTGGAAGTGCAATTGAAAAGCATCGTGACCGACCTGCCGCCGCTGTTCCAGGCGTTCTACGACAGCCCGGACAAGCGCACCTGCCCCGGCTGCGGCCAGATGCATCCCGGCAAAGGCCACGCGCCGACACAGCAGACGACGCAGCAGGCCACATAGCCAGCCGCGCAGCAAGCCAAATAGCAGGCCAAACCCGCCTCTAGCATCCTCTCTATTGCAAAGCCCCCATGATTCAAAAAATCGACATGCACGCCCACTTCTTTCCGCCGATCACGCGGCAGGAAGCGGCGGCGCTGGACCCGGTCAACGCGCCCTGGCTGCGTCCGGATGCCGACGGCGCCACCGGCCAGATCATGGCGGGCGACCGCGAGTTCCGCCCGGTGGACGCCACCTTGTGGGACCCGGCGCTGCGCATTGCGCAGATGGACCGCCACGGCGTGGACGTGCAGATCCTGTGCGCCACGCCCATCATGTTCGGCTACACCTACCCCGCCCAGGCCGCGGCCGATTGGGCCGCCCGCATGAACGACCTGGCCCTGGAGCATTGCGCCCACGCACCGTCGCGCTTGAAGGCGTTGGCCCAGGTGCCGCTGCAAGACCTGGACCTGGCCTGCAAGGAAGCGTCGCGAGCACGAGCCGCCGGCCATCTGGGCGTGCAGATCGGCAACCACGTCGGCCCCCGCGATCTGGACGACGAATTGCTGGTGCAGTTTCTGATTCACTGCGCCAATAACGACATCCCCGTGCTGGTGCACCCCTGGGACATGATGACCGACGGCCGCATGAAGAAATGGATGCTGCCGTGGCTGGTGGCCATGCCTGCTGAAACGCAGCTTGGGATTCTGTCGCTGATCCTGTCGGGCGCGTTTGAACGCATTCCGCGCAGCCTGAAGCTGTGCTTCGCGCATGGCGGCGGCAGCTTTGCCTACCTGCTGGGGCGCGTGGACAACGCCTGGCGCCATCGCGACATCATCCAGGAAGACTGCCCGCAATTGCCTTCGTCGTACACCGACCGCTTTTACACGGACAGCGCCGTGTTCGACGCGCGCTCGCTGCGACTGTTGATCGACGTCATGGGTGAAGACCGCGTGTTGCTGGGCTCCGACTACCCCTACCCCCTGGGCGAGCAGGAGGTGGGCCGCCTGGTGGCGCACGCCGAGCTGGTGCCGGACGTGCAGCAAAAGATTCTGTTCCGCAACACGATGACGTTCTTTGGCCTGACGCCGTAGTTCATCAGCCGCACTTCGCCAGCTATAGCAAAACACCACGACCGTGACACACGGCAACTCAAGGGAAAACACCATGAAACGCACCATCACGCTGACCGCCACCGCGGTCCTGGGACTGGGCCTTAGCCTGGGCCTGACCCTCCCCGCCGCCGCCATGGCCGACGTGAAGATCGGCCTGCTGACCACCTTGACCGGCCCGGGCTCCGTCCTGGGGCAAGACCAACTGGACGGCTTCATGCTGGCCGTGGAGCAAGGCGGCGGCAAGCTGGGCGGAGTGCCGGTGCAGGTCATCAAGGAAGACGATCAGTTCAAGCCCGAGGTGGGCGTGCAGGCCGCGCGCAAGCTGGTGCAAAGCGACAAGGTGCCGATCATTACCGGCGTGGTGTATTCCAACGTGATGCTGGCCGTGGTGCGGCCGGTGACCACCGCCGGCGTGTTCCTGGTGGGGTCCAACGCGGGGCCGACCAACCTGGCCGGCAAGGACTGTTCGCCGTATTTCTTTTCCACGTCCTGGAACAATACCCAGCGCCACGAGGGCAGCGGCGAAATGGCCAACCAGATGGGCTTCAAGAAGGTCTACCTGCTTGCCCCCAACTACCAGGCCGGGAAAGACGCCATGGCCGGCTTCAAGCGCTTCTACAAGGGCGAGATCGCCAACGAAGTGTTCACGCAGGTCAACCAGCCCGACTACTCGGTGGAACTGGCGGCGCTGGCGGATGCCAAACCCGACGCCGCCTACGTGTTCTTTCCCGGCGGCATGGGCGTGAACTTCATCAAGCAGTACCGCCAGGCGGGGCTGTTCGGCAAGATTCCGCTGTTGTCGGTGGACACCATCGACGGCGCCACGCTGCCCGCCTTGCAGCAAGACGCGCTGGGCGCGGTGACCAACGTGCCGTATTCGCCCGACCTGGACAACGCCGCCAACAAGGCGTTTGCCGCCGCGTTTCGGCAGAAGTACGGCCGCGAACCGTCCAGCTACGCCGCGCAATCGTTTGACGCGGCCCAATTGATTGGCTCGGCCTTGAAGAAAACGGGCGGCAAGGTTGACGACAAGGACGCGCTGCGCAAAGCGCTGGAAGCCGCCGACTTTGCCTCCGTGCGCGGTGAATTCCGCTACCAGCCCAACCACTTCCCGGTGGCCGGATTCTTCCGCGCGGACGTCCAGGCGAGCGCGAACGGCAAGGTGGCGTTTGTGAACAAAGGCCCTATCTTTCCGGACCTGTCCAAAGTGTCCGACCAGTACGCCGACCAATGCGTCATGAAGTAAAGCAGGTGGCCGTTCTGGCCGCTTGCGCAAGGGGATTCCCATGTCCATGACACTGCTGCTGGTGCAGGCCTTGAACGGCTTGCAGCTAGGCATACTGCTGTTCCTCTTGGCTGCCGGGCTGACGCTGGTGTTCGGCATCATGAACTTCATCAACCTGGCGCACGGGTCGCTGTACATGATGGGCGCGTTCATCGCGGCCACCGTGTTCCGCCACACGGGTTCGTTCCTGCTGGCGGGCGCCGCGGTCATCGCGGGCATGGCGGCCTTGGGCCTGCTGCTGGACCGCATTGCGCTGGCGCGCCTATACCCGCGCGACCACCTGGACCAGGTGCTGGCCACCTTTGGCTTCATTCTGTTCTTCAACGAACTGACGCGCATCATCTGGGGGCCCGCGCCGATCAGCATGGGGCTGCCGTCGTGGCTGTCAGGCACCATCGACATCCTGGGCGTGACGTATCCGCTGTACCGCTTTCTGATCATCGTGGTGGGCCTGCTGGTGGCGGCCGGCTGCTATGTGCTGATCCACCGCACGCGGCTGGGCATGCTGATACGGGCGGGGTCCAGCGACCGCATGATGGTGGGCGCGCTGGGCGTGAACATCGCGCGGCTGAACACCTTGCTGTTCGTGCTGGGCGCGGTGCTGGCGGGCCTGGCGGGGCTGATGGCCGGCCCCATCCTGTCGGCGCAGACCGGCATGGGCGAACCCATCCTGATCCTGACGCTGGTGGTGATCGTCATCGGCGGTATCGGCTCGGTGCGCGGGGCGTTTCTGGCCGCGCTGATGGTCGGGCTGATCGACACGCTGGGCCGCGCGCTGCTGCCCACGCTGCTGCGCGCGGCCTTGCCGCCCGCCGCCGCCAACGCGGCCGGCCCGGCGATTGCTTCCATGTTGATCTACATCGTGATGGCGCTGGTGCTGGCGATGCGGCCGCAGGGCCTGTTTCACGTCAAGCACGGATGAGGGGGAACCACATGCACATGTCTCCGCGCTTTCTGGTGGCCGCCGCCCTGCTGCTGTTGCTGGCCTTGGTGCCGGTGTACGCCCACTGGCAAGGCGAACCTTTTCTGTTGGCGCTGTTTGGCCGCGTGCTGGTTTACGGCGTGGCCGCGCTGGCCTTGAATCTGCTGCTGGGCTTTGGTGGCATGGTCAGTTTTGGCCATGCGCTGTACCTGGGGCTGGGCGCGTATGCCGTGGGCGTGATGTCGCACTACGGCATCGAAAGCGGCTGGCTGCATCTGGCCGGGGCACTGGCTGCCTGCGCCGTGGTGGGCCTGGTCAGCGGCTACGTGGTGATGCGCACGTCCGGCATCGCCTTCATCATGATCACGCTGGCGTTTGCGCAGATGTTCTATTTTCTGGCGACTGGGCTGGACGGTTTTGGCGGCGACGATGGCATGTCGCTGTTTGCCGGCAGCGACTTCGGCGCGTTCCGGCTGGATACGCCGCTGGCGCTCTACTACACGGCCTTCGGCGTGTTGCTAGCGGTGCTGGGCCTGATGCATCGGCTGATCCATGCGCCCTTTGGCATGGCGTTGCGTGGCTGCCAGGCGAACGAACGCCGCATGCGCGCGCTGGGTTTTCCCACCTTGCGCTACCGGCTTGCGGCCTATGTGATATCGGCCATGATTTGCGGCGTGGCCGGCGTGCTGCTGGCGAACCTGACCATGTATGTGTCGCCG
Organism: Achromobacter spanius; assembly: GCF_003994415.1. Classification (NCBI taxonomy): domain Bacteria; kingdom Pseudomonadati; phylum Pseudomonadota; class Betaproteobacteria; order Burkholderiales; family Alcaligenaceae; genus Achromobacter; species Achromobacter spanius. The sequence continues at coordinate 5,648,229 of NZ_CP034689.1, forward strand.
TCCTACCTGGCCTGGACCACATCGGGCGAACTGATCGTGATGGTGGTGTTCGGCGGCATCGGCACATTGTTCGGCCCCGTGGCCGGCGCGCTGGCGTTCTTGTTGCTGGAAGAAGGGTTGAAGCTGCTGACCGGGCACTGGATGCTGATCATGGGCTTGCTGATCGTGGGCGTGGTGCTGGTGTCGCGGCGCGGGGTGTACGGCAGCTTGCGCGACACGCCCTGGCGCGGGCACAAAGCGGCGCCGCGCCAAGCATCCGACAAGGCGCAGGAAAAGGTGATGGAAAGCGCTGAAAAAAAGGCGCGGGAAAAAGCGCTGGGAAACACGCTAGGAGAAGCGCCATGACCGCGCTGCGTGTTGAGAACCTGGTGAAACGCTATGGCGGCCTGACAGTTACCGATGACTTGTCGCTGGACGTGCACGCGGGCGAACTGCACGCCGTGATCGGGCCGAACGGGGCGGGCAAGACCACGCTGATCGGCCAGCTTAGCGGCGAACTGCGGCCCGACAGCGGACGCGTGCTGCTGAATGGCCGCGACATTACCCGCATGCCCGTGAACACGCGCGTGCGCCACGGGCTGGCGCGCTCGTACCAAATCACCTCTGTCTTCAAACCCTTCACCGCCCTGGAAAACGTGGTGATGGCGGTGCAGGCGCGGCGCGGCCACAGCTTCCGGTTCTGGACGCCCGTACTGTCGACCGCCGCCCTGACCGACCCGGCCCAAGACGCGCTGGCGTTGACCGGCTTGTCCGCCCGCGCCGATACGCCCGCGGGCGAACTCGCGCACGGCGAACTACGGCAGTTGGAACTGGCCATGGTGCTGGCTTGCCAGCCGTCGCTGCTGTTGCTGGACGAGCCCATGGCGGGCATGAGCCAGCATGAATCCGAGGCCATGACGCGCCTGCTCTTGCAACTGCGGGGTCGCTACACGATCTTGCTGGTGGAACACGACATGCAGGCCGTGTTTGCGCTGTCCGACCGCATTACGGTGCTGGTGTATGGCAGCGCGCTGGCCTGCGGCACGGCGGACCAGATCCGCAACAACCCACAGGTGCGCGAATGCTACCTGGGCAGCGAACGCGCCAGCGCGCGCGGCAAGCAGGGGCAAGTTGACCAGGCCGAAGCAAAACAAGGGGAAGCCGCATGAGCGCGCTGCTATCGCTGCGTGGCGTGACCGCGCACTATGGCGCCAGCCAGGCGTTGTTCGGCATCGACCTGGATATCGGGCCGGGCCAATTCGTGACCTTGCTGGGCCGCAACGGCATGGGCAAGTCCACCACCGTCAAGACAGTGATGGGGCTGGCGCGCGCCACGCAAGGCAGCATCGTCTTCGATGGTCGGGACATCAGCCGGCTGCCGTCGTACAAGGTGGCGCAATGCGGCATCGGGCTGGTGCCGGAAGGCCGGCACATATTCCCCAACCTGTCGGTCCGTGAAAACCTGGTGGCCACCGCGCACAACCGCCAGGGTTTGTCGGAACCATGGACGCTGGACCGCGTGTATGCGCTGTTTCCGCGCCTGTCCGAACGCGCGCGGCATCTGGGCAGCCATCTGTCGGGCGGTGAACAGCAGATGCTGGCGATCGGGCGGGCGCTGCTGACCAACCCGCGCCTGCTGATTCTGGATGAAGCCACCGAAGGCCTGGCGCCAGTGGTGCGTGAAGAAATCTGGGCGGCGCTGGACAGCCTGAAGGCAACCGGGCTGGCCGTGCTGTGCATCGACAAGAACCTGGAACCCCTGCTTGCCACGGCCGACCATCACGCCATTGTCGAGAAGGGGCGCGTGGCGTGGACGGGCTCGTCGCAAGCCTTCCTGGACGACGAGCCGCGCCTGTTGCAGTACCTGGGCGTTTAAGCGCGGCGCGCGGGCAGCGCCACGCCCAGGCGCTGGCTCCAGGCCTGCATCTCGTTCCACAGGGCGGGGGGCACGGGAATGCCGTCGTGCAGGCGCTCGGCCTGGGCCTCGGCTTCGGGGTCGCCGGGCATGCGCGGCGTACCAGGCGCTTGCGACAGTTCCACCGTCATCGCCGCCACCACGCCCGCCAGCGCGGCGCCGCCCGCAAAGCGTTGCGGGTCAATCACGATAAAGAACGCGCCCAATTCCCGTGGGCGCTCAAGCGCGTCGTACATCGGTGAAATGTGCGGCCCGAAGGGGTTGCCGTTCAAGGGGCCGCACAGCAGTTCAATCATCATGGCCAGCCCGTAGCCCTTGTAGCCATACGTTTCGCCGCCCAAGGGCCGCAAGGCGCGCGCCTGTTCGGCGTCCGTGCAATCACGGCCCTGGGCGTCCAACGCCACACCCGACGGCAAGGCGACACCGTCGCGGCGGGCGTTCATCACGCGGTTCCACGGGATGGCGGTGGTGGCCATGTCCAGGCACAGCGGCTCGCCGTCCGCGCGCGGAAACGCTATCGAAATGGGGTTGGTGCCGAAGAAGGCATGCTGGCCGCCATGGGGCGCGGCGATGGCATCCGAATGCGTGAAGGCAATGCCGATCAAGCCTTGCCGGGCGGCCGCGCGGCTATACAGGCCCACCGCGCCGCAGTGCGACGAATCGCTGACACCGACGGCCGCAATGCCGGCTTCGCGCGCCAGGTCCATCGCCAGCGCGTTGGCGCGGTGCGCCACCACAATGCCCTGCCCCTGCCCGCCGTGCAATTGCGCCGTGCCCGGCCCGGTACGTTCCATGCGGATGACCGGACGCGCCAGGATGGAGCCATGCGCCACGCGGTTCAAGTAGTGCGGCAGCCGCGCAATGCCGTGCGAATCGATGCCCCACAAACTGGTTTGGGCCAGGCTGGCCGCAAGGCTGCGCGCATCGTCCTGATTGAAGTCTTGCGCGCGCAGGCAGGCAATGGCCCAGCGCTCCCATTCAACGGCGTCCACTCGGCTATCCGCAGGCATGCCATGCCCTCCCTGGTTCTGGGTTCGCGACCCTTGCGTTGCAGCCTTGATCTGCTGCCTGGATTTGCTGCCCTAAGTTGCCGCCTTCACTGCGGCCATGACACCGTGCTCGCGCAGGTTTTCCAGATGCGTCGCCAACGCGGTGACGAAGTCGGGCTTTTTGCCCAGGTCGCCAAACACGGGTTTGAAGCCTGCCAGCACCATGGCGCGGCGGTGCGCTGCTTGCGACGGGGCCGACGCCCGCGCGGCCACCTCGGCACGCGACAGCAGCTTGGCCAGCCGCGCCGCCATCGGGTCTTCGATGGCGTAGCGCGCGCCCTGCTCGTCTTCGCCGCGCAGATAGTGCAGCCACGCCGCCACGGCCAGCGCCAAACGGTTGAAGTCGTCCCCCGTGCGCAGGCGGTCGCGTATGGTCTCAAGCAGGCGTTGCGGCACTTTCTGCGAGCCATCCATGGCCACTTGCGCGGACGGATGCGGCAAAGCCGGGTTGGCGATGCGGGCCAGGAAGCGGTGGCGATATTCCTCCAGCCCGCTGGCCGGGATGCCCTTCAAGGTGGGCGCGATTTCCAGCCGCATCATGGCGTCGACAAAATCCCGCAAGGCCGGCGTCTGCACCGACTCGCTGATGGTCCGGTGCCCCAGCAGCGTGCCCAGATAGGCAAGGGTGGCGTGCGGCCCGTTCACCATGCGCAGTTTCAGGCGTTCATAGGGTTCGGCATTGCGCACGAAGGTGGCGCCGCCATGCGTCTCCCATGCGGGGCGGCCGGCGGCGAATTTATCTTCGATCACCCAGTTCAGATAGGGTTCGCCCACCACGGGCCAGGCATCTTGCACGCCCAGTCGCGTGGCGATGCGCGCGCGGTCGCCGTCGTCAGTGCCGGGCACGATGCGGTCCACCATGGAATTGGGAAAGGTGCAGTGCGTATCAATCCACGCGGTCAACGCCACGTCCACGCGCAGGGCAAAGGCCAGCACCAGGCTGCGCAGCATGTCACCGTTGCCCAGCAGGTTGTCGCAAGACAACAGCGTGACGGGCGGCAAACCGCGCTCGCGGCGCAGCGCCAACCCGTAGACCAGGATGCCGATGGTGCTGCGCGGGCGCTGCGGGCTTTCAATGTCATGAAGAATGTCCGGGTCATCCCAGCGCAAATAGCCCGTGGCCGGCTCGTGGCTGTAACCCTTTTCGGTCACCGTCAGGCTGACGATGCGGGTCTGCGGATACGCAATGCGCTCAAGTACCGCGTTGGGATCTTCCTCGGCCACCATCACGCGCAGAACGGATCCCACAACGCGAAGCTGTTCGTGGGTTTGCCCATCGGTTCTGCCCTCGCGCAAGGCCAGCGTGTACAGGCCGTCTTGTGGCGTCAGCGCGTCACGCGTGGCGCGGCTGCGCAGCGACACGCCCAGAATGCCCCAACTAAGGTCGCCGCTGGCCTCGATGGCCAGGTCCGTCATCACCGCCTGATGCGCGCGGTGAAATGCGCCCAGGCCCAGATGCACGATGCCGGGCGTGAGACGGCTGCGGTCATAGGCGGGCTTTTCCACGTCTGCGGGCAGGCGCGGCAACGACTCCGAATTCAAACGTTCAAGCATGGTTGACCCAGGGCGGAAGGCGCCATGCACCTGTCGGATGACCGGCCAGTCGGCGCGCGGATGAGGATATCTGTAGCGGCTGAATTCTTCGACACCAAGACGGTGACTAAATGCAACGCCAGCGTCCACCAGCACCCAAAACCCCTCCATCACTGATGGCCCCTACATCACCGCGCCCAGTTGCCACGGCACGAATTCGTTCTGCCCATACCCATGCTCTTCGCTGCGCGTGCGGCGGCCCGATGCCGTTTGCAGCATCAACTGAAAAATGCGTTCGCCCATCTGCGCCACGCTTTGCGCGCCGTCCACCACTTCACCGCAATTGATGTCGATGTCGTCGGACTGGCGCTGCCACAAGGCGGTGTTGGTCGACAGCTTCAAGGACGGCGCGGGTGCGCAGCCATAGGCGGACCCCCGGCCCGTGGTGAAGCAGATCAGGTTGGCGCCGCCCGCCACCTGGCCGGTGGCGGACACGGGGTCGTAGCCCGGCGTGTCCATGAACACCAGACCGCGCGTGCGCACGGGTTCGGCGTACTCGAACACGTCGGTCAGGTTGGTGGTGCCGCTCTTGGCGATGGCGCCCAGCGATTTTTCAAGAATGGTGGTCAGGCCGCCCGCCTTGTTGCCGGCCGATGGGTTGTTGTCCATCTCGGCGTCGTTGCGGGCGCAGTAGTCTTCCCACCAGCGCACGCGCGCCAATAGTTTTTCAGCCACGTCGGGCGTTTGAGCGCGGCGCGTCAGCAGGTGTTCGCCGCCATAGATCTCGGGCGTTTCCGACAGGATCGCGGTACCGCCATGACGCACCAGCAGATCCACCGCCGCGCCCAGCGCCGGGTTGGCGCTGATGCCCGAATAGCCGTCGGAACCGCCGCATTGCAGGCCCACCGTCAAATGGCTGGCCGGCACCGGCTGGCGCCGCACCTGACTGGCCTGGTCCAGCATGCGCTCGACCAGTTCAATGCCACGCGCCACGGTTTTGCGCGTACCGCCCGTGTCCTGGATGTTGAAGGTATGCAAGAGCCCGCTTTCACGCAGCCCTTCTTGTTCCATCAAGCCGCCGATCTGATTGGTTTCGCAACCCAGCCCCACCACCATCAGGCCACCGAAGTTGGCGTGGCGCGCATAGCCGCCCAGCGTGCGGCGCAGCACTTTCAGCGGCTCACCTTCGCTGCCGGTGGCACAGCCCGCGCCGTGCGTAAGCGCCACCACGCCGTCCACGTTCGGACAGGCGGCCAGCGCCTCGGGATGGATGTCTCGGCGGAAGTGGTCGGCGATGGCGCGCGCGACGGTAGCCGAACAGTTCACGCTGGTCAGGATGCCGATGTAGTTGCGCGTGGCGATTCGGCCATCGGGGCGCACGATGCCATCGAAGGTGGCAGGCTGCGCCACGTAATCGGTCGCGTGCGCGCCCTGCCCTACCGCGTAGTCGCGCTCGAATTCCGAGAACTCCAGGTTGTGCGTGTGCACGTGCTGCCCGGCCGCGATGGCCTGCCGCGCCACGCCGATGATCTGGTTGTAGCGGCGCACCGGCTCACCCGCCGCAATGGCGCGCACGGCCACTTTGTGGCCGGGCGGCACCAGCCCCTGCACCGTCACGCCTTCGCCTTCCAGCCGCGTGCCGCTGACCAGTTGGCGCCGGGCGATCACCACGTTGTCCGCCGGGTGGATGCGGATGAACGCCAATTCGTTCTGGGACATGAGGACTCCGGAAAGTAAGGGGTACGGGCGGGCTGCCGGCGGGGTTGAGATCAGCCGTCGATCAACGCCGGGTCCCAGGCGTGCACGCGCTGGCGCTGTTCGCCCAGGCCCGCGATGCCCAGCTTGATTTCGTCGCCCGCCTTCAAGTAAATGGGCGCGGGCTTTTGCCCCATGCCCACGCCGGGCGGCGTGCCGGTACTGATCAGGTCGCCCGGATACAGCGTCATGAAGCGGCTGACATACGCCACCAACTGCGCCACGCCGAACACCATGGTGCGCGTGCTGCCGTTCTGGTAGCGCTTGCCGTTCACTTCCAGCCACATCTCCAGGTCTTGCGGGTTGGGAATTTCATCGGCGGTGGCCAGCCACGGGCCGATGGGGCCGAAGGTGTCGCAGCCCTTGCCCTTGTCCCAGGTGCCGCCGCGCTCGATCTGGTATTCGCGTTCGGACACGTCGTTCACTACGCAATAGCCGGCCACGTGTTTCATGGCGTCGGCCTCGCTGACGTAGCGCGCCTTTTCGCCGATGACCACGCCCAGTTCCACTTCCCAATCGGTCTTGATGGAATCCTGCGGCAGCACGACGGGGTCGTTGGGGCCAACGACAGCTGACGTCGGCTTCATGAAGATGACGGGTTCGGCCGGCACGGGCAGGCCCGATTCGGCGGCGTGGTCGGCGTAGTTCAGGCCGATGCAGATGAACTTGCCCATGCCGCTCCACGGCGGCGCCACGCGGCCCGGGTTCGCCACCAGCGGCAGCGTGGACGCATCCAGCGCACGCAGTTCAGCCAGGCGCGCAGCGCTGAGCGTTTGTGCGGTGATGTCGGGCAGCACGGAAGACAGGTCACGCACCTTGCCCTGCGCGTCGATCAGGCCGGGCTTCTCGGCACCTTTAGCGCCATAGCGCATCAATTTCATAACGGTTCCTTGTTGCGAAAAGAGGAAAGCTTCAGTTGGACCAACCGCCGTCGATCACCTGGGCGGTGCCGGTGGTGAAGGCGGATTCATCGCTGGCAAGATACACCGCCAGCGCGGCGATTTCATTTGTGCGGCCAATGCGGCCCATGGGTTGGCGGGCGGTGAAGGCGGCTTCGACCGCGGCTATCGTCTGCCCGCTGGCCGCGGCCTGCGCTTCGATGCGCTGACGCAATGACGGTGATTCAACCGTCCCCGGGCAGATGGCGTTGCAGCGGATGCCTTGCGCCACGAAGTCCGCCGCCACCGACTTGGTCAGCCCGATCACGGCGGCCTTGGTGGCGCCATAGGCGCAGCGGTTGGGCGCGCCCTTGATGCTACCCGCGACCGACGCCATGTTGACGATGGCCCCGCCGCCGCGCGCCAGCATGCCGGGCAGGCACGCGCGGATCAACCGGTACATCGACCGCACGTTCAGGTTGAAGGAAAAGTCCCAGGCGTCTTCGTCGCAGTCCAGGATGGTGCCGGCGTGGACGAAGCCCGCGCCGTTGAACAGCACATTCACCGGCCCCGCGCCTTCCACCAGCGCGGTGATGGCGCGGCCATCGGTCACGTCCAGCACCTGTGTGCGGCAACCGGACAGCGTACCCAGCGCCTCGGCATTGATGTCCACGGCCAGCACGTCCGCGCCTTCGCGCATAAATGCCTCGGCCACGGCGCGGCCGATACCTTGGCCGGCGGCGGTCACGATGGCGGTCTTGCCTTGCAGTCTTTGCGACATGAATGCGTGCTCCTTATTTGCCGGCCATGCCCATGGCGGTGGGCAGCCACAGCGTGATCTGCGGGATGTAGGTAATGGCGATCAGCGCCGCGAACAACGGCAGCAGCCACGGCAGGATGGCCATGGTGGTGCGCTCGACCGACAAGCGCGACACCCTCGCCAACACGAACAGCACCATGCCCATGGGTGGATGCAGCAGGCCGATCATCAGGTTCAAGACCATGATCAAACCGAAATGGATGGGGTCGATGCCCAGCTTGAGCACGATGGGCAGCAGGATGGGAACCAGGATCGTGATGGCCGCAATGGTGTCGATGAAGCAACCCACAATCAGGATCAGCACGTTGGCCATCAGCAGGAACACCCACTTGTTCTGCGTCACGCTCAGGATGGCGTCGGTCAGCGCCTGCGCGGCCTGCGTGGTGGTCAGCAGCCAGGCAAAGACCGATGCCGCCGTCACGATGAACAGCACGGATGCCGTGGTTTCGATGGTGTCGAATGACGCCTTGGCCAGCGTGCGCAACGTCATCGAGCGGTAGCGCACCAGGCCCAGGAACAGCGCCCAGATCACGGCGGCCACGGCGGCCTCGGTGGGGGTGAACCAGCCCAGCGTCATGCCGCCAATCAGGATCACCGGCGCCATCAATGCCATCACGGCCGAAAAGTTGAAGCGCCAGTCCATCAACAGCAGCGCCGCGAACGCAATGCCGGTGGCCAGGTTGGGCGACACGCCGGCCAGCGTCATCAACCAGATCGACAGCGGAAACGCCAGCACGATCAGCACTTCCAGACCCGCCCCGCCCAGGCGCTTCCAGTTGAACGCAACGTCGCCGCCCCAGTTGTTGCGGCGCGCGTAGTACGCCACGGTCAGCATCATCAACAAGGTCAGCACGACGCCAGGAATAAGGCCCGCCAGGAACAACGACCCGATCGACACGTTGGCCATCATGCCGTAGATGACGAAAGGCAAGGACGGCGGAATGATGGGACCCAGCGTGGCGGACGCGGCGGTGACCCCGACCGCGAACTCGGTGTTGTAGCCATGGTCTTTCATGGCCTTGATTTCAATGGTGCCCAGGCCCGCCGCATCGGCAATCGCGGTGCCCGACATGCCGGCGAACACCACCGAGCCAACGATGTTCACCTGCCCCAGGCCGCCGCGCATCCAGCCCACCAGCGCTACCGCGAAGTTGTAGATGCGGCCGGTGATGCCGGCAATGTTCATCAGGTTGCCCGCGAGGATGAAGAATGGCACGGCCAGGAGCGGAAACGACTCAATGCCCGCGATCATGCGCTGCGCCACCACCACGTCGGGCACGCTGCCGGAAACCAGAATGAACAGCAGCGATGCACCCACCATGGACACCGCCACCGGCAGGCCCAGGATCATCAACAACAGAAACGTTCCAATCAAAATGCCCATGTCTTGCTCCTGGATAGGCAATGCGGGGTCATCAGGAATTGCGCCACGGCGAACACGATCAATCCTGCGCGTCGTAAGCCGCGGGGTTTTCCAGGATGGAATAGCCTTGCCGCCAGTTGCGCGCCGACACTTGCAGCGACCGCAGGAACATCATGGCAAAGCCCGCCAGCGCCATCCAATACACATAGGCCTTGTTCCAGAACAGCGTGGTCATGGGTTCGTCGCCCACCAGCACGATGTAGCGGTAGGTCAGCCACACCGCGTAGCCGAAGAACGCGGTGCGCAAGATATCGATCGCGGTGGCCAGCACGCGGCCCACCGGCTTGGGCAGGTAGCGGTACAGGAAGTCCACCTGAATGTGGCGGCAGGTTCGCACGCACATGGCGGCGCCCAGGAACACCACGCCAATCAGGCAATACACGGCCAGTTCCTCGGTCCAGGCAAAGGAGTCATTCAGCACGTAGCGCGAGAAAAACTGCAAAAAAACCAGCAAGGACATCACCCAGAATATGCCCAGGCAAATCCAGTCTTCAGGCTGGTAGCCGCTAAGGTCTACCTTGTGCTGGTCGGCCTCTTCGAAACTGTGGACGATCTCGTCGACGCTGGTCTGGTGTGGGCCAGGTGACGGGTTGGTGTGGCCGGGTGCCGACGCCGGGCCGGGCCGATGGCTCACGGCCGCCATCGGCGCCGCTTTCGCGTTGGAATGCATGACGTTCCCCTGATCGGATATCGGTGGGTCGGCGGACCGCATGGGCCCGCCGGTTCCGTGGTCGTTAACCGCAGGCGGCTATTTCACCGCCTGGATCTTTTCCCAATCCGACTTCTGGTAGCCGTACTGTTCGAACGGCACCTTTGCCAGCACGGTCTTGCGGAAGTCTTCAACATTGACTTCGGCCACGTTCAGCCCGCGCTGCTTGAACACATCCACCATTTTCTTTTCGCTCGCGGCGACTTCGGCCGAGGCCTTCTCCGCCGCCTGCTGCGCGACTTCAGCGAAGACCTTCTTGTCGGCGTCGGACAGGCTCTTCCAGAGCTTGCCCGAGATGACCGTGTTCAGGTGGTCGACGATGTGACCCGTCAGGATGATGTTCTTCTGCACCTCGTAGAACTTCTTCGCTTCGATGGTGGTCAGCGGGTTCTCTTGCGCTTCAACCGTGCCGTTCTGCAAGGCCAGGTAAACCTCGGCGAACGCAATTGGCGCGGTGTTGGCGCCACAGGCGCGCGGCATGGCCAGATAGGCGGCCACGTCCGGCACCCGGATCTTCAAGCCCTTCATTTCAGCGCACTGGGTGAAGGCGCGGTTGGACGTGGTCTGGCGCGTGCCGTAGTACGTGGTCGCGACGATGTGGTTGCCGCTTTTCTGGTCGTAGCCTTGCGTCAGCTCTTTGTAGATGTCGCTCTTGGTGTAGGCGATCAGGTGCTCGGGGCTGCGGAAGGTGTAGGGGTAGTAGGTGACGCCGATGCGCGGGAAGCTCTTGGCGGCGAAGCTGGATCCGGAAATGATCATGTCCACCGTGCCCAGGGTCAGCCCCTGGTTGATGTCGTTTTCCTTGCCCAACTGAGAGGCGGGATAGACATCGATGTGATAGCGGCCGTTGGTGCGTTTTTCGATTTCCTGCGCCGCCCACACCGACGAGGTATGGAAGGGTTCGGAAGTCTCGTACACATGCGCCCATTTCAACTTGGTTTGCGCCAGCGCGCTGCCACTGACGGCCAGCGCGACGGCGGCAAACAGCACTTTGATAGCGTTGCCTTTATTCATGTTGTCTCCTCTCTTTGAGGTGGCGGGCGCGGCGAATGTTGTTATGAGCCGGCCCGCTTTATGTTTCACATCGGGATTTCACCTACAGGTTGCAACTTCGTACTGCGACTACGGATCCCCGGTGGCGTCAGGACGCCGCCGGCTCTTTGCTATCGATACGCATCGTTTCGGCCGCGCCCGGCCAACTGGCGGTCAAGCGGTCGAACGAGCAGGAAAGATGGTGATGCATGGCGGCGCGCGCAGCGGCTTCGTCGCCCGCGGCAATGGCGCTGATGACGCGGCGGTGCTCGGTGATGGCGGCGGCCCAGCTATCGGGGTTTTCGAAGTAGTCGCCCAGCTTTACGGACAGCGGGTTGTGGCGTTCGTCGAACAGTTCGCCCACCACGCGCACCAGCACGGCGTTGCTGGCCATTTCGGCCACGCGCAAATGGAACAGCCGGTCGCCGCGGATGGGCACGCTGGCCGCGCGGGCTTCGTCTTCCATGGCGCCCACCGCTTCCAGCAGGCCATCGACCAGCGCGGGCGCCGGGTTGCGGGCCGCCTGCGCGGCAAGTTCGCCTTCGATGGTCCAGCGCGCGCGGATGGTTTCCAGCGGGCTTTCCGCCGTCAGGCTGGCGCGCGGCGCGCCCGACAGGCTTTGTACATACACGCCCGAGCCCATGCGCACTTCCACCCAGCCTTCCACTTCCAGCGCAATCAGCGCTTCACGCACCGACGGGCGCGACACGCCCAGCTTCAGCGCCAGGTCACGTTCCGGGGGTAAACGGGCGCCCACGGGAAATTCGCCGGCTTCGATCAGCAAACGCAGTTGGTCAGCGATCTGGCGGTACAAGCGGCGCGGCTCGATGGTCTGGATCGGCATGGTGGCGGTTGGGTCTACGGGGCCTGGGCGGTGTCCGGGCGGTGTCCGGGCGGTGCAATATCAGAAAGGTAAAGTGGCCTTACCAATTGACCAGAATCCTGCGCTTGACCGCGATGCGTCACAATTAGGGTTTGCCCATAGCCAGACATCACGACATGCGGGCAACCCAACTCTGTTAAAAAGCGGCCACCTTCCGCCTTTCTACGCGCTCATGACCTACGACCCGCAACACTCGCCCTTCAAAAGCTCCGGCGGCTTGCGCCGCATCCTGAATGCGCTGCGCTATTCGTGGCAAGGCCTGAAAGCGGCCGTCAAATATGAAGCCGCGTTCCGCCAGGAACTGGCGCTGGCCGTGCTGATGATTCCGGCGGCATTTTTCCTGGGGCGCACCACGGTCGAGGTGTTTTTCCTGGTGGGCACGGTGGTGATGGTGTTGGCGGCCGAGCTGCTGAATTCCGCCATCGAAGCGCTGGCCGACGCCCTGTCGGTGGAACGCCACCCGCTGCTTGGGCGCGCCAAGGATCTGGGCAGCGCGGCCGTGATGCTGCTGCTGATCTTCGCCGGCGTCGTGTGGGTGGGCGTGGCCATCAGCCGATTCGTCATGCATTGACACGGGCTGCATCCCACGAGGGATGCGACCGTATTTATACTGGGAGCCATGATGCCTAATTCGACGTCAGCACGCTCTGAACGCATCGTCATCGTTGGCGGTGGCGCGGGTGGCCTGGAACTGGCCGCCAAACTGGGCCGCATTCACGGCCGCCAGCACATCACGCTGGTCGACAGCCGACCCTTCCACATCTGGAAACCGTCGCTGCACGAAGCGGCGGCAGGCACGCTGGACATCCACCAGGAAGGCTTGTCCTACCTGATGCTGGCCCACATGAACGGCTTTTCTTTCGCGCAAGGCAGCCTGGTCAGCGTAGACCGCGAACGCCGCCAGATCGTGGTGGACGCCGTCAACGATGCGCAGAATCAGGAAGTGCTGCCGCGCCGTGAATTCAGCTACGACACGCTGGTGCTGGCCCTGGGCAGCACGTCCAACTTTTTCAACACGCCCGGCGCGGCCGAACACGCCGTCACGCTGGACACCACCGAAAACGCCGAACAATTCCGCCTGACCATGCTGAAAGCCATGGCGCTGGTGGACCTGGCCAAGGTGCGCAATCCGTCGGCCCGGCTGGACCTGGTGATTGTGGGCGGCGGCGCCACCGGCGTGGAACTGGCTGTGGAACTGACTGAAGCCAGCCACGTGGTCAGCGCCTACGGCTTGCCGAACTTTCGCGCTGAGCGCGACCTGGCCATCACGCTGGTGGAAGGCGCGCCGCGCATCCTGTCGGCGCTTCCTGAAAAAATATCGGAAGCAGCCACCAACCGACTGACCGAGCTGGGCATTGGTGTGGAAACGTCGTGCCGGGTGTCGGAAGTGACGGGTGATAGCGTCAAGACCGCCGACGGCCGGGAATTCCCGGCCCAGTTGTGCATGTGGGCGGCCGGCATCAAGGGCCCCACCCTGCTGGCCGATCTGGACTTGCCGCTGAACAAGCTGGGCCAGTTGGAAGTGAACGAACGGCTGGAATCCCCCGACCCGCACATCCTGGCCCTGGGCGATTGCTGCGCGGTGCCCTGGCGCGACGGGCGCACCGTGCCCGCCCGCGCCCAGGCCGCGCACCAGCAGGCCGACTACCTGGCCAAGAAGCTGACGGCGCGCCTGCGTCGCACCGCCGAGCCGACCGCGCCCTACGTCTACCAGGACCATGGCTCGCTGGTGTCGCTGGGCCAGGACGCTGGCGTGGGCAGCCTGATGGGCAAGCTGGCCGGACGGGGACTGTTCGTAAGCGGTACACTGGCGCGCTTGATGTACATGAGCCTGCACCTGATGCACCACAAAGCGGTGCTGGGCATCTCGCGCACGGCCTCCCTTGCCCTGGCCCGCCTGCTGATGCGGCGCACGCGCCCCCGGGTCAAACTGCACTGAACTCCCCCATGAATTTCCTGCAAAAACTCGAACACGCCTGGACCACCAGCAACTCACTTCTGCAAGTGGGCCTGGACCCCGACCCCCAACGCTTTCCGCGCGAATTGCAGGACAAGCCGGACGCCATCTTCCAGTTCTGCCGCGACATCGTCGACGCCACCGCGCCCTACGCTTGCAGCTTCAAGCCGCAGATTGCGTATTTCGCCGCGCACCGCGCCGAAGACCAACTGGAAGCGCTGTGCCAGCACATCCGCGACAAACATCCGGACCTGCCCATCGTGCTGGACGCCAAGCGCGGCGACATCGGCTCCACCGCCGAGAACTACGCGCGTGAAGCGTACGAGCGCTACCAGGCGCACGCACTGACGGTCAGCCCCTACATGGGCCTGGATTCGGTTGAGCCTTATCTGGCATGGCGTGACCGCGGCGTGATCGTGCTGTGCCGCACGTCCAACCCGGGCGGTTCGGACCTGCAATTTTTGAAGATGGATAACGGCGAACCGCTGTACCTGCACGTGGCAGGGCTGGTGGCCGACAAGTGGAACGCCAACGGCCAGTGCGGCCTGGTGGTGGGCGCCACGTTCCCGAACGAACTGGCGGCGGTGCGCCAACGCATCGGCGATGCCCTGCCCCTGCTGGTACCGGGCATCGGCGCGCAAGGCGGCGACATTACCGCCACCGTGAACGCGGGCGCCAATGCCGCGCGCAGCGGCATGATGATCAACTCGTCGCGCGCCATCATCTACGCCAGCGGCGGCGACGACTGGCGCGAAGCCGCCGGCCAGGCCGCGATGGGCCTGCGGGATGCGATCAACGCGGTGCGTTGATTTTCTGAGTCAACGCTCTGCGTTGATTCAGGCCCGCTGACTCAGGCTGGCTCGCCCAGGAATTCCAGCAAGCCGCGCATCGCGAATTCCACGGCGGCGTGACGCACCTGCGTGCGGTCGCCATTGAACACATGAGTGACGGCGCGGCTGCTGATGCCGTCGTCCACCCGCATCGCAAAACCAAAACACACCATGCCCACAGGCTTGCCCGGCGTGGCCCCGCCCGGCCCGGCGATGCCGGTGGTGGATACCGACATGTGCGCGCTGGGCGATGCCAGCAACACGCCATTGGCCATCTCCAGCGCCACGGGTTCGCTGACCGCGCCGAAGTGGTGCAGCGCGTCGGGCGACACATCCAGTTCGGTCACCTTGGCGTCGTTGCTGTAGGTGACGAAGCCGCGTTCGAACCAGTCGCTGGAACCGGCCACCGACGTCATCGCCCCGGCCAAAAGGCCGCCCGTGCACGATTCCGCGGTGCCCAACATCCAGCCTTTGCGCCGCATTGCATCGCCCAGCCGTTCAGCCAGGCCGACCAGCGTGGCTTCCGACAACTGCGCCGCCGATAGATTCGAACGGGTGACTGCTTGCTGTTCGTTCATCCCAAGACTCCTGTACGCACTACCAAGGCCATGACCAGCAAGGCGTAGCCGGCCGCGACGATATCGTCCCACATGACGCCAAAACCACCTTTGACGTGGGCGTCGAAGAACTTGATGGGTGGCGGCTTGACGATGTCGAACGTGCGAAACAGCGCGAACGCCAGCAACTGCGACACCCAGCCAGCCGGCGTCAGCCAAAGCACTAGCCAGAACGCCACCATCTCGTCCCAGACCATTCCGACATGATCGGATTGCCCAAGTTCACGGCCCACCCGATGGCAGGCCCAGCAACCGTACACAAAGGCCAGCGCCAGGAACACGCCGATGGCCAGGTTCGATGCGGCGGGCGCGGCGGCCACCCAGATCCCCCAAGCAAGTAGCGTGCCCCAGGTGCCCGATGCCGGCCGGATCAAGCCGCTACCCAGGCCAAAGGCGATCAGGCGGCCGGGGTCGCGGCACACCCATGAAAGCGTGGGATACACGGCGCGCGAACGTTCGCGGATGGAGCGAGATGGCTTGGAGGAAGAGGACATGGATCCTGGGCCGATGGGGAAAAGGGAATGGGGAAAGGAGAATGGCGAAGCGCGAACAGCCGCTCAGGCGCCAGGGAAATGATCGAAGCCGCCCGGCAAGTCGGTCAGCGGCCGGCCCCGTCCGTCCAGCACCTGCAACCCCGCTTGCGCCTGCATCTGCCCCACGCGAGTGACCTGAACGCCGACCGCGCGAGCGGCGGCTTGAACGGCATCGCGCTGCGCGGCCGAGGCGGTGAAACACAGTTGGTAGACGTCGCCACCGCCCAGCACCGCGCGACGGCGAGGCGCGTCTTCCAGCGCCGCCACGGCGGCGGCCACCGGCATGCTGTCGACTTCCAGGCGCGCGCCCAGCCGGCTGGCGGTCAGGATGTGGCCCAGGTCTTGCAACAGGCCGTCGGACAAATCGACGGCGGCATGCGCAATACCGCGCAATGCCATGCCCAGCGCCACCTGCGGCTGCGGCCATTCCAGCGCGGCGCGCGTGGCGGCCAGCAAGGCGTCGTTGGCGGGGTACTGGCCGTCCAGCAGGCGGTAGGCGACATCGGCCGCGCCCAGCTCGCCGGATACCCAGATGTCGTCGCCCGCTTGTGCGGCGTCGCGCCGCAGCGCCTGGCCGGCAGGTACGGCGCCAAAGACCGTGACGCTGATCGCCAGGTCATGCGCGCTGCGGGTGGTGTCGCCGCCGATCAGCGGGCAGCCATGGGCAGCCGCCAGCGCATGGAAGCCATCGGCGAAGGCGGCCAGCCAGGGTTCGTCAAGGCGCGGCAACGCCAGGCCCAGCACGCAGCCGATGGGGCGCGCGCCCATGGCCGCCAGGTCGGACAGGTTCACGGCCAGCGATTTGTGGCCCAAGGCGCGCGGGTCCACGTCGGAAAAGAAATGGCGGCCTTCCAGCAGCAGGTCGGTGCTGATGGCGACCTGCTCGCCCGCGGGCACGGGAAACAGCGCGCAGTCATCGCCCACGCCCAGCAAGCCGGCGGGCGCGGCCCGGGTGAAATAGCGCGCGATCAATTCAAATTCGGACGCCACGGCAACTCCGAGAGGCCAGCACGCGGGCCGGCGGGGAAAACAAACATCGGATACACGAAGGGGTCAGGTGCAGACCACGCCTGGCGCACTGGAAAAGTGCGCGCAGGGCGGCATGCGCCTGACCCCTACACAGACCATTGGCCCGGGCCCCTGGCCCGAACCAATAGCCCGGATTCAGCGTCGCTGCTGCGCCGCGGCCTGGACCTCGTTCGCGCGCACATCGGCGGCCAGCTTGTCGAGCACGCCGTTGACGAACTTGAAGCCGTCGGTGCCGCCAAACGACTTGGCGAGTTCAACGGCTTCGTTGATGGCAACCTTGTACGGCACTTCAACATGATGAATCAGTTCGAAGCTGCCGATCAGCAGGATGCCATGCTCAACGGGCGACAACTCGGCCAGCGGGCGGTCGACGTAAGGCGTGAAACGCTCGCGCAGCGCGGGCGCTTCGCGCAGGACACCATGCAGCAAGGTCTTGAACCATTGCGCGTCGGCCTCGGAAAAATCCTCGGTGTCGCGCAGATGGGCGTCGATCTCGCCGGCGTCCTGCGTGCCTTCGCCCCCGCGCAGCAGCCACGCATAAACGCCCTGCAGCGCGAATTCGCGTGCACGGCGGCGTGCGCTGCGCGCGTTGGCGCGGGCTTGCGCCGCGCTATCAGCGCTGGTCGTCGTCTTCTTCGTCGTCAAAATCTTCGTCCTCGTCGTCTTCGTCTTCGTCTTCTTCCTCGGGTTCCAGCGCCGCCACCAGGTTGGCCATTTCAACGGCCACCTGGGCGCAATCGCGGCCCTTGCCGGCGGCGCGGGCTTGCGCCTGCTCGTCGGTGTCGACGGTCAACACGCCGTTTGCGATGGGGATGCCGGTTTCCAGGGAGATACGGGTGATTGCAGTGGCCGTTTCATTGCTGACCACTTCAAAGTGATAGGTCTCGCCACGAATGACGGCGCCAAGCGCGATCAATGCGTCGAATTCAAACGTTTCGGCCATGTGGGACAGGGCCACGCCCAGTTCCAGGGCGCCCGGGACGGTGGTGACCATCACGTCGCGTTCGTCCACGCCCAGCTCGGCCAGTTCCTTCAGACACGCTTCGAGTTCGGCCTGGCCGATTTCTTCGTTGAAACGGGCGCGTACGATGCCGATGTGCAGCCCTTCGCCGTTCAGGTCGGGGGTAAGGATGTAAGGGTTCATGTGTCGGCCTTAAGTGTTGCGGGAGTATTCTGCGGGTCGCAATCGTAACCCGTAATGGTGAGGGAAAAGCCCGCCATGCTGGGCATCTTGCGCGGTCGGGCCAGGAGCCTCATCTGGCCCACATTCAGGTCGCGCAGAATCTGTGCGCCGATGCCATAAGTGCGCAAGCCGAAACGGTCGGTGCTGGCGGCGGCGTTGGCCTGCGCCTTCGGGTCGTTCCAGCCGGCAATCTGGCCAAACAGGTGTTCGGTGGACGACTGGCAATTCATCAAGACAAGCACGCCAGCGGGTGCGGCGGCAATGGCCTCCAGGGCCTTCGCCACGCCCCAGCTATGCGGGCTGGCGCCGGTGTCCAGCACGTCCAGCACGGAGGCCGGTTCATGCACGCGCACCAGCGTTTCAACGTCGGGAGAAACGTTACCATGCACCAGCGCCAAGTGGGCGGAGCCGGTGGCGGCGTCTTCGTAGGCCACGGCCTCGAAAGTGCCCCAGGCCGTCTGCATGGGCCGCTTGCCCACGCGCTTGACGATGGATTCGTGTTCGCTGCGGTATTGAATCAGGTCGGCAATGGTGCCGATCTTCAGGTTGTGCTGGCGGGCGAATTCCACCAGGTCCGGCAAGCGGGCCATGGTGCCGTCGGGCTTGAGGATTTCGCAGATGACGGCGGCGGGCGTCAGGCCGGCCATGGCGGTCAGGTCGCAGCCGGCTTCGGTGTGGCCGGCGCGCACCAGCACGCCACCAGGCACCGCGCGCACCGGGAAGATGTGGCCGGGCTGGACCAGATCGGCCGGCTTGGCGTCGCGCGCCACCGCCACCTGAATGGTGCGGGCGCGGTCGGCGGCCGAAATACCGGTTTCGACGCCTTCGGCGGCTTCGATCGACTGCGTGAAGTTGGTGCCGTAGCGCGTGCCGTTGCGGGCCGCCATCATGGGCAGCTCCAACTGGCGGCAGCGTTCTTCGGTCAGGGTCAGGCACACCAGGCCGCGGCCGTGGGTCACCATGAAGTTGATGGCCTCGGGCGTGACGAATTCGGCGGCCATGACAAGGTCGCCCTCGTTTTCACGGTCTTCTTCGTCAACCAGGATGACGATACGGCCGGCGCGCAGCTCGGCGATGATCTCGGCTACCGAAGCGATACCGAAGGATTCCGGCTGGGAGCCGGGCAAAGAGGACAACTGGACGGACATGGCGGGCACGCAAACCAGGCGGGAAAGCCCGGATTTTAGCGCCCCTCGGGCCAGAACCCCTATTGGTCTGCAAGAAGCCCGTCCGGCGGGGGGCGTACGGTTAAACTTTCGCCCGGAGATCCCCCTTAAAACTCGAAGGAAAAACCTCATGCAAGCCCTTGCGGCCATGCCTTTGACCGTGGCGGCGGCGGTTCGCGTCGTCCTGACCGACATCGACGACACGCTGACCACCGAAGGCCGTTTGCCGGCCGACGCCTACGCCGCGCTGGAGCGCCTGGAGGCTGCCGGCATCCAGGTGGTGCCCATCACCGGCCGCCCGGCCGGCTGGTGCGACCATATCGCCCGCATGTGGCCGGTGCGCGCCGTGGTGGGGGAAAACGGCGCGTTCTACTACGCCTACGACCGCCAGGCCCGCCGCATGACCACCCATTACTGGACGGATGCCGCCTCGCGCCAGGCCAGCCGCCAGCGCCTGGACGCCATCCGCGACCGCGTGCTGGCCGAAGTGCCCGGATGCGCCGTCGCCAGCGACCAGGACTACCGCGTGGCCGATCTGGCCATCGACTTCTGCGAAGACGTGCCCGCCCTGCCGGACGAAGCGGTCACGAAGATCGTCCAAATCTTCCAGGACGCCGGCGCGCAGGCAAAAGTCAGCTCCATTCATGTGAACGGCTGGTTTGGCGACTACGACAAGCTGACCATGACGCGCACGATGTTCCAGCGCGAATTCGGCCAGGACGTGGCCGATGCGCTGGACAGCACGCTCTTCATCGGCGATTCGCCCAACGACGAGCCGATGTTCGCGTACTTTCCGATTTCGGTCGGCGTGGCGAACATTCAGGCGCAATTGCACCGCCTGACGGACCGCCCTGCTTTCGTGGCGGCCTTTCACGGCGGCGCGGGCTTTGTTGAAATGGCCAACCGGCTGCTGGCGGCGCGCCAAGCGCCGCAGCCGTCGCAGCCAACCCCGGCCCAACCGGCGTAAGGGCAGACACACCGTGGCCACCTCCAAGACCCCCGCTGTCTCCGCCAATGACGGCCGCCGCAGCATCCAATCCATCGAAGTAGGCGTGCCGCTGCTGGCCGCGCTGGTCGACGCCGGCAAGCCCCTGACCCTGCGCGACCTGGCGGCGGGCGCGGGCATGACCTCAGCCAAGGCGCACCCCTACCTGGTCAGCTTCGTGCGGGTTGGCCTGGTGCAGCAGGACGCCATCACCGGCCAGTACGAACTGGGCCCCTTTGCCTTGCAGATGGGGCTGGTCAGCCTGCAGCGGCTGGACCCCGTGCGCATCGCCATGCCCGAGATCGCCAAGCTGCAATCCGATATTGGCCATACCTTGGGCATCGCCGTGCTGGGCTCGCACGGCCCCACGATGATCCACATGACCGAAGCCAGCTATCCGGTCCACGTGAACATGCGCAAGGGCACGGTGATGTCCATGCTGCACACCGCCACCGGGCTGGTGTTCGCGGCGTGGCTGCCGCCCAAGGTCAGCGAACACTACATAGCCCGCGAAGAGGGCGACACCGCCGTCATCGCCAGCGTGCCCCCGCCGCGCAAGGCGTCGCGCGCCAATATCGACGCGCAGTTGGCCGACATCCGCGTGCATGGCATGGCGCGCGCGCTGGGCAACCCGCTGCCGGGCGTGGACGCGCTGTCGGTGCCCGTGTTCGACAACACCGGCAACATCGTGCTGGCGCTAACCAGCCTGGGGCCGACGGGCTTGTTCGACGTGTCGTGGGACGGCACGATCGCCCGGCCGCTACTGGCCTGCGCGCAAGAGATTTCGCGCAAGCTTGGGTATCGAGGGTAACGGTCCGTGCTTTGAACGTTCGAAAATAAACGAACATAAAACGAACAATTCGAACAATTCTCGAAAAAAAAGGCAGGGACTTTCCCAGGTGCGCGTTTTCCCTCTTGTGTGTTTGAATTCAGGAAATATTCAAATTCATTCCCCTGAGGAGACAAACCATGCACGCGATGCGTCTATTGCAAGCGGCCGCCCTGGCCGCATTCGCCGTTGGCGGCTCTGCCGCCAACGCCGCCGACACCTGCTCCAACCGCGGCGATCTGGACCAGATGTACTGCGACGCCAACAAGGATCTGGTGGCGGACACCCCCACTGACGCATCCAAGCTGAAGACCCCGTCCACCCTGGTGTTCACCTACACCCCCGTGGAAGACCCGGCGGTCTATGAAGACATCTTCAAGCCCTTCACCAAGCACCTGTCCCAATGCACGGGCAAGCGCGTGGTGTTCTACCAAGTGCAAAGCAACGCCGCCGAAATCGAAGCCATGCGCTCGGGCCGCCTGCACGTGGGCGGCTTTTCCACCGGCCCCACCGCGTTCGCCGTGAACATTGCCGGCGCCGTGCCCTTTGCCGTGAAGGGCTATGCCGACAGCTTCCAGGGCTACAACCTGATCGTCATCGTCAAGAAAGACAGCCCGTACCAGAAGCTGTCCGACCTGAAGGGCAAGAAGCTCGCGCACACCGCGCCGTCGTCGAACTCGGGCCACATGGCGCCCGTGGCCCTGTTCCCCAAGGAAGGCCTGACGCCGGACAAGGACTACAAGGTGATCTTCTCGGGCAAGCACGACCAGTCCGTCATGGGCGTGAACTCCGGCGACTACGACGCCGCCGCCGTGGCGTCCGACGTGTTCAAGCGCATGGTTGAACGCGGCCAGGTCAAGGAAGCCGATTTCCGCATCATCTACACCAGCGAAAAATTCCCGACCTCGTCGTTCGCCTACGCGCATGACCTGGAACCGAAGTTCCGCGACCAGATGTTGAAGTGCTTCTACGACTACCGCTTCCCCGCGGAAATGTCGAAGGCCTTCGACGGCGCCGACCGTTTCTATCCGGTGACCTACCAGAAAGACTGGGCCATCGTCCGCCAAGTGGCTGAATCGGGCGGCGAAAGCTTCAACCGCGCCGCCTACGACCGCGAATCCGCCAAGAGCAAGAAGTAATCCAGCATGACGACGTCGCTACGCATTTCCGGCCTGGTCAAGGAATACCGGGCCGGCCGGCCGGTTCTCAATGGCATCAACCTTGAAATCGCCGGCCAAGGCCTGACCGCCATCATCGGCCCTTCCGGCACCGGCAAAAGCACGCTTCTGCGTTGCGTCAACCGGCTGATCGAACCCACCCAGGGCGAGATCGTGCTGCAGTCCCAGGAAGGCAGCGTGGACCTGGCCCGCGTGCGTGGCGCGTCGCTGCGCCGCGCGCGCCGGCGCATCGGCATGGTGTTCCAGGAATACAACCTGGTTGAACGCCTGACCGTGATGGAAAACCTGCTGACGGGCCGGCTGGGGTATACCTCGGCCATGAAGGCTTGGATGCGCCGCTTTGAGCCCGAAGATATCGAGCACGCCTACAAGCTGCTGGATACCGTCGGGCTGGCGGGCTTTGCGGACCAGCGCGCGGATGCGCTGTCGGGCGGCCAGCGCCAGCGCGTGGGCATTGCCCGCGCCCTGATGCAGCGCCCTCAACTACTGCTGGCCGACGAGCCCACCTCGTCGCTGGACCCCAAGACCTCGGTGGAAATCATGGAGCTGCTGTCCGCGCAGGGCAGCGCCACCGGCATTCCCGTCATCGTCAACATCCACGACGTGGATCTGGCCCGCCGCTACGCCACGCGCATCGTCGGCATGTCTGGCGGAGCCGTCGTCTATGACGGCGACGGCCAGGGCCTGGACGCCACCATGCTCAAGACCATCTACGGAGGCGAGTCTTGGCTGGAATGACACCCCTTCAGGGCAAGCGCCCCTTTGCCATGTCCGGGCGCGCCAAGGCGGGCCTGGTGTTGCTGCTGATCTACACCGTCTACGCGGCCGCGCAACTGGATTTCAGTTGGGCGCGCTTTGAAAGCGGCATGGGGCACGCCTCGACCTTTCTGGCGCGCATGTTTCCGCCCAATTTCGAAAAGCCCGACACCTTGTGGAAGGGCATCGCCGAAAGCCTGGAAATTGCCGTGCTGGCCTCGGTGCTGGGCATTTTGTTCGCGCTGCCCGTGGGGCTTCTGGGCGCGCGCAACATGATGCCCGCCTGGGTGTCGTGGCCCGCCCGTTCGCTGGTGGCCTTGTGCCGCGCACTGCACCCGGTCATTGTCGCCATCCTGTTCGTCAAGGCCGTGGGCTTTGGCGCGCTGGCGGGCATTCTGGCACTGACGGTGGCGTCCATCGGCTTCATCGGCAAGCTGTTCACCGAGGCCATCGAAGAGATCTCGTTGAAGCAAGTGGAGGCGGTGCGCGCCAGCGGCGCGTCGTTCGCCAACGTGATCATCTTCGGCGTGCTGCCGCAGGTGTT
Organism: Achromobacter spanius; assembly: GCF_003994415.1. NCBI lineage: Bacteria > Pseudomonadati > Pseudomonadota > Betaproteobacteria > Burkholderiales > Alcaligenaceae > Achromobacter > Achromobacter spanius. The sequence continues at coordinate 5,671,812 of NZ_CP034689.1, forward strand.
CGCGCGCTTCATCGGCTTTGCCACCTACCAGTTCGACTCCAACCTGCGCAACTCCACCATGGTGGGGATCGTGGGCGCGGGCGGGGTGGGCGGCACGTTGTTCTCGGCGTTCCAGCGCTTTGACTACGACTTCGTCAGCGCCATCTTGCTGACCCTGATCGCCATCATCATGCTGGGCGAAATCATCGCGGGCTTCGTGCGCGCCGTATTCCTGGACAACCTGGGCTTTGACCGCATCCTGCAAGGCCGCTTTGCCGGCGCGCGCGGCATCGGTTCCGGCAAGCCGCCGGTGGCCCGCAAGGCGGAGGTGGAAGAATGAACGCTCACGCCTCTACCCTGAACCCGGCGGGTACGCCGCGCGTCTGGCAGCGCTACAGCATGGGGCAGCGGCTGCTGCGCTTTGCGCTGTACCTGCTGGTGGTCGCGGCCATTGTCCAAGCCATCCGCGGCGTGGAGGTCATACCGGAATTCCTGTATGACGCCCCCGAGCAGATGGCCGACCTGTTCCGCCGCATGTGGCCGATCGACTGGGCCTACTACCCGGATGGCGTGCACGCGGCGCTGATCGAAACGCTGCACATCGCCACGCTGGGCACCATTCTGTCCGTCTTCATGGCGGTGCCGGTGGGCTTGCTGGCGGCCAACAACCTGACGCCCAGCAAAACCATCAACATGTTGGCGCGCTTGATCCTGGTGTCCAGCCGCTCGGTCAATTCGCTGGTGTGGGCGCTGCTGTTCATCGCCATCTTCGGGCCCGGAGCGTTGGCCGGCACGCTGGCGATTGCGTTTCGCTCGATCGGTTTCGTCGGCAAGCTGGTGGGCGAAGCCATCGAGGAAGCGCAACGCGGGCCGATCGAAGCGGTGACCGCCACGGGCGCCAGCAAGGGCGCGGTGCTGTGGTATGCCTACTGGCCGCAGATCCGCCCGGCGTTCTGGTCCATCGTGCTGCTGCGCTGGGACATCAACGTGCGCGAATCCGCCGTGCTGGGCCTGGTGGGCGCGGGCGGCATCGGCATGGCGCTGGATACGGCGTTGAATCTGTTCCAGTGGGACCGCGTGGCCTTGGTGTTGGCCGCCATCTTCGTGGTGGTTGTGTTGGCCGAAATCATCATCACCCAGGCGCGCAAACGGATTCTGTAGTGATGGACCGGTAGTTGCAGACCGTAGTTGAGTTCTATTTACGCTTGTCGGTTTCCCCTGACCAGCGCTCCTTGGCGCCGCCCTTGAAAAAGGGTGGCGCTTTTTTCTTTTGCTGCGGTGCCGACTTGTTTCGCGCAACAAATGGCGTCTATGCTCGATATGACCAAAATATGAACGGTCATCAAATCCCGCCCCTTGCTTGATTAACATCTCGGCTTTTGCCGTCGGACACCCACCGCCATGTCGGAACAGGAATTGAAACTGCACGTGCCCGCCGCGACGCGTCAGGCCGTGCTGAAGGAAGTCAAACAACGCGAAGCCACGCGCATCCGTTTGCATGCCATGTATTTCGATACGCCCGAGCGCGAACTGGCGCGGGCGCGCATCGCCATCCGCCTGCGCCAGGAAGGCCCCGATTGGGTGCAAACGCTGAAGATGCCCGGCATCAACGCCATCACCCGCATCGAACTGAACCACCCCCGCCCCGGCCCCGTGCTGGACCTGTCGGTATATGCCGGCACTGAAGTCGAAGCGGCGCTGAGCGCGATCAAGGGCGAACTGGGCCTGCGCTATGAAACCGATGTGCTGCGCCAACTGCGCAAAGTCCGCACGCGATACGGCACGGTTGAACTGGCCTACGACACCGGCATCCTGCGCGCGGGCGCGCTGGAACTGCCCATTTCAGAATTGGAATTTGAACTGGTGTCGGGCCGCCCCGCCGCCATCTTTGCTGTTGCGCGCGGCTGGCAGCAGCGGCACAGCCTGGTGCTGGATCCCCGCAGCAAGTCCGAACGTGGCGATGCGCTGGCGCAGTTGGCCGAACGGCTTGCCGAGGAAGACGCCAAGGAGGGCGATGATCTGGAGGCGCGCCGCGCCCGGGCCATTGCCCAGTTCTGGGCGCCGCGCGGCGCATCCGGGGTCAAGTTGCGCGACGACATGACGGCGCCGCAGGCGCTGGGCCGCATCGCCGCGGAATGCCTGGACCAGATCGCGCGCAACGCCGCGGTGCTGGCTGAAGTGGATACCGAAGGCGTTTACCGTGCCGGCAATTCTGAACACGTGCACCAGTTGCGCGTGGGCGTGCGGCGGCTGCGGTCGGCGTGGAAGCTGTTCGAAGGCTGGGTAGCGCCGGTGCCCGACGCCATCCTGCAAGGCGCGCGCACCCACTTCGCCGCCTTCGGCGCCAACCGCGACCAGGACGTGCTGAACGAAACCGTGGCGCCCGCGCTGATCCGCGCCGGCATGCCCGTCATCCCGATGGAAGCCGCGCCGCCCGAGCAGGACGCGCAGACAATCGCCGGCGGCAAGGCGTTTCAGGCTTGGTTGCTGGAACTGCTGGAATGGAGCCTGGACGTGCCCCCGGCGTTGCCGTCGGACGGCACGCAAACCATCGCCAACGGCACGCCCAGCGACACCGCGCCCGAGCCCACCATCCGGCTGGAAGGCGGCTTGTCTGTATCAAGCGTCAAGCCCACCATCATTCCCATGCTGGCGCCCGAGCCTGAACGGCCTCATTTGCAGAAGCAACTGGCGCGCCGCCTGCATCGCTGGCATAGCAAAGTGGCCGACCAGGGCACGCAGTTCGCCACGCTGGACATCCCTACCCGCCATGAATTGCGCAAGCGCGGGAAAAGGCTGCGCTACAGCCTGGCATTTGCCGAATCGCTGCTGCCCACCACCAAGCTGCGCGGCTATCGCAAGCTCTTGTCCAAGGTGCAGGACGTGCTGGGTGAGATCAACGACCTGGCCGTCGCAAAGGACTATTACGAGTCGTGTACCGCCACCCATCCGCAAGCCTGGTTCGCGCTCGGCTGGATCAGCGCGCGCCTGGAGGAATTGGCGTTAGAAGCGCAAAAGGCGTTCGACGCGCTGGCGCAAAGCAAACCGTTCTGGCGGTGAACGTGATTGCCCCATTTTCACGACGAACCATGATCTCGTAGGATGGGTGCAGCGCGCGCGGACGGCGGCTAGGTCGCTGACGCCTCTTCGCGCGTAACCCATCTTGCGGCGATCCGGTATATCTCCACCGGCGGCTGATGGGTTGCGCGCGTTCGTCTATTGCGCTTTTCTGAAGGGCTTCTCGCGCTTCACCCATCCTACGAACTCGGCGACCACATCGTAGGATGGGTGCAGCGCGCGCGGACGGCGGCTAGGTCGCTGACGCCTCTTCGCGCGTAACCCATCTTGCGGCGATCCGGTATATCTCCACCGGTGGCTGATGGGTTGCGCGCGTTCGTCTGTTGGGCTTTTCTGAAGGCCTTCTCGCGCTTCACCCATCCTACGAACTCGGCGACCACATCGTAGGATGGGTGCAGCGCGCGCGGACGGCGACTAGGTCGCTGACGCCTCTTCGCGCGTAACCCATCTTGCGGCGATCCGGTATATCTCCACCGGCGGCTGATGGGTTGCGCGCGTTCGTCTATTGCGCTTTTCTGAAGGGCTTCTCGCGCTCCACCCATCCTACGGTCCCCTGGTACTCCATTTGCGCGACACGCCGCGTTGCGGGTTGCTCCTGGAAACGCATCTCGCATGGCGTTTCAAAAAAAGGGCCATAGTCAGCGACGGGTCAGCTCTCGGTCAATCGTTCGACATCCTTGGCGCCAATACTGGGTTGTTGCCGCCCCGCCATCAGGCGTTGGGCGCAATCGTTGCCCGCTGCATTCGCCCGACATTCGTCCTGTGTGACGGCATGACGGCCCCTGGCGGGCCGTCAGCCACCCACAATGACCGAATCATGGAAAACCCATCCTGCTTATCCGCCTATGCAAGACGAGGCCTTGCGGCCTTTTGCGCCTTGTCGCTGGTCTTCGTGTTGTCCGCCTGCGGCGACGACGACAACGGCACTGACGAACCGACTCCCGCCCCGCCCACCACGACGCCCGCCGCATGTGCCGTGCATTGCGCCCCTTGAGCACACTTCCCATCGATCACCAGGACAGGCAAGCCAATGACGTTCGACGCATCCAAAAGAAAGTTCTTCAAGACCACCGTGGGCGCTACCGCCGCGGTCAGCGCGCTGTCGATGTTCCCACCCAGCATCCGCCGGGCTCTGGCCATTGAAGCCAGCAACGCCACCGGCACCATCCAGGACGTCAAGCACGTCGTGCTGTTGATGCTGGAAAACCGTTCCTTCGACGGCTACTTCGGCACCTTCCCCGGCGTACGCGGGTTTGGCGACCGCTTTCCCATTCCGCTGGCCAACGGCAAATCGGTCTTTCACCAGACACGCAGCGATGGCACCGAAGAACTGCCCTATCACCTGGACACCACGCTGGGCAACGCGCAGCGCGCGGGCAGCACGCCGCACTCCTGGCCCAACTGCCAGGCCGCGTGGGACCACGGCCGCATGAACAAGTGGCCCAGCGCCAAGCAGCCGCTGTCCATGGGCTACTACGAAACCGCCGAAGTGCCGTTTCACCGCGCGCTGGCCGACGCCTTCACGCTGTGCGACAACTATCACTGTTCGATGCACGCGGGCACCATCCCGAACCGCCTGTTCTTCTGGACCGGCACCAACGGCCCATCGGGCGACAACGTGTCGGTAGTGATGAACGAATGGAACGACGGCGCCGACGTGGGCCCCTCCACCGAAGGCTGGACGTGGACCACCTACGCCGACCGGCTGCAAGCGGCCGGCGTCAGTTGGAAGGTCTACCAGAACATTCCCGACAACTTCGGCTGCAACGAAATGATGAGCTTTCGGCACTGGCGCGCCGAGATCGAAAAAATGCCTGCCGACCGCCAGGTCACCAACCAGGGCGGCCCCGCGTACAACCCCGCCATCGACGACCTGTACAGCCCGCTGGCCAAGGGCTTTGGCAACACCATGCCCGACGGCGGCTTTCTGCAAAGCCTGCGCGATGACGTCATGAACGGCACGCTGCCGGAAGTGTCGTGGATCATTCCGCCGGCCGCTTACAGCGAACACCCCGGCCCGTCCAGCCCCGCCAAGGGCGCGTGGTACATCCAGGCCGCGCTGGATGCGCTGACGCAGTCGCCCGAGGTCTGGAGCAAGACGGTATTCCTGGTGACCTATGACGAGAATGACGGCTTCTTCGACCACATGCCCACGCCGTCGGCGCCGTCGCGCAACGATGACGGCACGCTGGCCGGCAAGTCCACGCTGAGCGATGCGCAGATGGCCTTTGAATACTTCACCTACCCGCCCGCCACGCCCAAGCAACTGACGGCCGATGGCAAGCCGTACGGCCCCGGCATGCGCGTGCCGATGTGGGTGATTTCACCTTGGAGCCGTGGCGGTTGGGTCAATTCGCAAGTGTTTGACCACACGTCCGCGCTGCGCTTTCTGGAGCAGCGCTTTGGCGTGGTCGAACCCAACATCAGCGCCTTTCGCCGTGCCGTGTGTGGCGACCTGACGTCCACCTTGAATTTCGTATCGCCCAACAGCGCCACCCTGCCGACCCTGTCGGGCCGCACGACCAAGACGGATGCCGACGGGTTGACGACGTGGCAAGAAGCGCAGCCTGCCATCGCCATCCCTGCGCAGCAAACGCTGGCCAAGCAGGCTGCGGGCACGCGCCCGTCGCGCGCGCTGCCGTATGAGCTGCACACCAGCGCGCGCGAGCAAGCCCGCGAGAACCGCGTGCAGCTATTGTTTGCCAACGCCAGCAGTGCGCAAACGGCAGCGGTCTTTCACGTGTACGACAAGCTGCACCTGGACCGCATTCCACGCCGCTATGTGGTCGAAGCGGGCAAATCGCTGGATGATGTCTGGGACGTGTCGGGCGACAGCGGCCAGTACGACTTGTGGGTGTTGGGTCCCAACGGCTACCACCGCTCGTTCGCGGGCGACTTGATGCGCGCGGCTGGCGCACAGCCCGAAATTCAGGTCTGCTACGTGCCGTGCGACAACGCCCAAATACAAGTGAAACTGCACAACCACGGCACGCAAGACTGCGTCTTCACGGTGCAGGCCATGGCCTATCGCAGCGATGGCCCATGGACGGCAACGGTGGCGGCGGGGCAGGTCGGCGAACTGAGCTGGCCGGTCAGTGCCAGCGGCCAGTGGTACGACTTCGCGGTAGCCTGCGACGGCTACCCGGCGTTCAAGCGGCGCTTGGCGGGCCGCATGGAAACGGGCAAGGACGGCATCAGCGACCCGGCGATGGGTCAGTTGGACAGTTGAAAACAAAACGGGACGGCGCCTGGGCGTCGTCCCGTTCTGCAGTCCGGCAATCGTCGGATCAGTCCGCCAGCAACGCGCCAGCAAACTCGTCCGCCACAAAGGGTTGCAGGTCTTCCAGGCTTTCGCCCACGCCGATCCAATACACCGGAATCGGCCGCACGCCCTGGCTGCCCGCAGCCACGGCGGCCAGCGTGCCGCCCTTGGCGGTGCCGTCCAGCTTGGTCACGACCAGGCCCGTCAGGTTGATGGCGGCATCAAAGGCGCGAATCTGCGCCAGCGCGTTCTGGCCGGTATTGCCGTCCACCACCAACAGCACTTCGTGCGGCGCCGATGCATCCGCCTTGCCGATGACGCGGCGGATCTTTTTCAGCTCTTCCATCAGGTGCAACTGCGTGGGCAGGCGGCCAGCGGTGTCCACCATGACCACGCCCATGCCCCGCGCGCGACCAGCGTTGACGGCATCGAACGCCACGGCGGCGGGGTCGCCGCCGTCCTGCGAAATCACGCTGACGTTGTTGCGGCTGCCCCATTCCACCAGCTGTTCGCGAGCGGCAGCCCGGAAGGTGTCGCCTGCCGCCAGCAGCACGCTTGCGCCCTGGCGCTGGAACGTGTGCGCCAGCTTGCCGATGGACGTGGTCTTGCCCGCGCCGTTGACGCCGGCAATCATCACCACCAGCGGCTTTGCGCTATTCAGGTTGAAGCCGCGCTCCAGCGGGCGCAGGTGGTCGGCCAGCAACTGGCGCAGCGCCGTCTTCACCTTGGCGGGATCTTCGATGCGTTCTTTCTTGACCCGCGCACGCAGCGCGGTCAGCAGCTTCTCGGTGGCCTCCAGGCCCGCATCGGCCATAATGAGCGCCGATTCGAGTTCCTCGAACAGGCTTTCGTCGACCTTGACGCCAACGAAAATGCCGCCAATGCTCTGCCCGGTGCGCGACAAGCCCTGCTTCAGGCGCGACAGCCAGGAAGATTTCTTGGGCGCTTCGGCGGGTGCGGGTGTAGGCGCAGGCGTTGGCGTAGTAGTTACCGGCGTTACGATCGGTGCTGGCGCGGCAGTCGGCGCTACCGAAACCGTGGGCGCAGCCGTCGGTTCAGGGGCTCGGACCGGCTCGATGGCCGGCGCGGTTGACGCGGCGGGCGCCGGTGAAACCACCGGCGCAGGCGCCGCAACAGGCGTCGAATTGGTCGGTACAGCGGTCCGCGTCAAAGTCGGTGGGGTGGTCCGCGTCAGCGTCGGTGCGGCAACCGGCGCTGAAACACTCGGTGCGGCGACCGGTGCAGCAGTCGGCGCGACGGCAGGCGCAGCCGGTGTCACGGTAGGCGCAGCCGGAGAAACCGGCGGTGCAATTGCAGGCGAAACCGGTGCGGCGACAGGGTCCACGGCGGACGCGGGAGCAGGTGCAGACACCGGCTCGGCAAGCTCGGGACGCGGCGCGGGCGGCGGTATTACCGGCGCGGCGGCGGGCTCCGTGGGCGCCACGGCGGCGTCCACGACCTCCGGCGGCGGCACGGGCTGAGCCGGTGCGGCGGGCGGAGGGGATTTTTTCTTGAAGAAGCGGCTAAACATGGGTAACAAGTATATTCGTATCGTCGGGGGCCAATACAGGCGCACCCCCATCGCCGTTCCCGACGTGGAGACGCTGCGCCCCACGCCCGACCGGGTTCGCGAAACGCTGTTCAACTGGTTGAATCATCTTTGGGCCGGCGAGTTCGCCGACAAGCAGGTGCTGGACCTGTTTGCCGGCAGTGGCGCGCTGGGCTTTGAAGCGGCCTCTCGCGGTGTGGCGCATGTGCAGATGGTCGAGCGGGACAAGACCGCCGCGTCCGCGCTGCGGACACTGCGCGACAAGCTCAAAGCCGACATGATACGCATCCATGTGGGCGACGCCATGCAGGTTGCCGAGCGCATGGATGCGTCCCGCTTTGACCTCATCCTATTGGACCCTCCCTTTGGACAGGGTTGGCTGGCGCGCCTCTGGCCCATTCTGCCCGGCATTCTGAACGAGCACGGCCTCGTCTACGTCGAGGCGGAAGCCCCCATCGAAGCCCCGGAAGGATTCCAGATCTTGCGGCAGGACAAGGCAGGTGCGGTCCACTACCACCTGTTGGAATTTGCTGCATTGCGGAAATAGATCAATAATCCGAGCTTCGGAGGATGGTGTACACCACTAATAACGGTACGGAGCTCGCATGATCATCGCTGTATATCCCGGCACTTTCGACCCGCTGACCCGGGGCCACGAAGACCTGGTCCGCCGTGCGGCCACGCTTTTCGACAAGGTCGTGGTGGGCATCGCCCACAGCCGCAACAAGAAGCCTTTTTTCAGCATCGACGAGCGCGTTGAGATCGCCCGCGAAGTGCTGGGCCACTATCCCAACGTGGAAGTGCAAAGCTTTGGCGGCCTGCTGAAGGACTTTGTCCGCGACCAGAACGGGCGCGTCATCGTGCGCGGCCTGCGCGCCGTGTCCGACTTCGAATACGAATTCCAGATGGCCGGCATGAATCGCCATCTGCTGCCCGACGTTGAAACGCTATTCATGACGCCGTCGGACCAATACCAGTTCATTTCGGGCACCATCGTGCGCGAAATCGCCCAACTGGGCGGTGACGTCAGCAAGTTCGTGTTCCCGTCCGTGGAACGCTGGTTGCAGGAAAAAGCCAAGGAGCGCCGCGAGCAATCCTGGCCGGGCTGATCGGCCAGCACGCACCATCCCGAAGGGCGCATCTTGCGCCCTTCTTGCGCTTTGCGGGCCGGCGGTACAATGGCAGCCGCCCCCGGCTTTACACCGCTGCCCACCATGGCCTTGCTCATCACCGAAGAATGCATCAATTGCGACGTTTGCGAGCCCCAGTGCCCGAACGACGCGATCTCCATGGGTGATGACTATTACGTCATCGACCCCGACAAATGCACCGAGTGCGTCGGCCATCACGACGAACCCCAGTGCAAGGTGGTGTGCCCCGTGGAGTGCATTGAACTGCACCCCCAGTGGAACGAAGGCCAGGAACAGCTCATGGCCAAGTACCGCCGCCTGACCGGTGCCGCATGAGCGACGCCACGCAAGGCGGTATCCCCCTTCCCTCGAATTCCCACCACGCGCGCCGCGATGTGTCCGCATCGGCCATCGCCGCAGGCGTGGTGGCCGTGCTGGTCAGCTTTGGCGGCACGGCCGTGCTGATGGTGCAGGCCGGCCACGCGGCAGGGCTGGACGCGGCCCGCATCGGCTCGTGGATCGGCTCGCTTAGCCTGGCTTTTGGGTTTGGCGGCGCGTTCTACAGCTTGCGCACCGGGTTGCCGATCGTCATGGCGTGGTCCACGCCCGGCGCCGCGCTGCTGGTCACGGCACTGGTAGGCGTCCCGTTCAACGAGGCCATCGGCGCCTACATGCTGGCTGCCGGCCTGACGCTGGCCTGTGGCCTGTTTGGCTGGATCGACCCCATCCTGCGCCGCATCCCCGGCGAAATCGCCGCCGCCATGCTGGCCGGCGTGCTGCTCAATTTCGGCATGGGTATCTTCAGCAACGTCGCCCTGCAGCCCGGCCTGGTGCTGGCCATGTGCGCCACTTATCTGTTGTGCCGGCGCTGGGCGCCGCGCTATGCGGTGCTGCTGGTGATGGTGGTGGCCATTGCCCTGGCGTTCGCGCTGGACATGATCCGGCTGGATTTGCTGGACTGGCGCTTGACGGAATTCGTCTGGACCACGCCCACGTTCAGCATGCAGGCGGTGGTCAGCCTGGGCATTCCGCTCTTCGTGGTGGCCATGGCGTCGCAAAACCTGCCCGGCCTGGCGATCCTGCAAGCGGCCGGCTATCGCCCCCCCGCGTCCCGCATCGTGGCCGCCACGGGCTTGTTGGGACTGTTGGCCGCGCCCTTCGGCGCGCACAGCGTCACCATGGGCGCCATCAGCGCCGCCATCTGCACCGGCCCCGAAGCCCATCCCGACCCTGGCAAGCGCTATATCGCCGCCGCCACTTATGGCTTGGGCTACGTGGCCCTGAGCCTGGTGGCGGGCGCCGTGGCCGTCTTCTTCCAGGCCTTGCCCGCCGCCCTGCTGGCCGCGCTGGCGGGCCTGGCATTGTTGGGCACGATCATGGGCGGCATGTCCGCCGCCATGGTCAACCCGCAACGGCGCGAAGCCGCGCTCATCACCTTGTTGGCAACGGCGTCCGGCTTCAGTTTCTGGGGTATCGGGTCAGCCTTCTGGGGCCTGGTGGCGGGCCTGCTGGCCCACGCGGCATTCGAGTTCAAGCGCCGCGTCTAGCCCTATAGCGCTCGGGCTCGGGCTCCGGCGCTAGCGCGAGCCCTGCCCGCGCGGCGGCTAGTCAGGCCGGTCAGTAGGTCAGGCCGGCCAGTTTGTGACCGGCGTGTCGGGGTGCACCTTCATGATGCGGCAGGGCACCTGCACGAAGTTCGAAATCCAGGCCGCGGCCAGTTCGCCTTCGTCGATGACATCTATGGTCTGGTCGCCCACGTTCATGCTGTAGCGCACGCTGTCGTCGTCTTCGATGACGTCCAGCGGAATGTCCATGCGCAGCATGCCGGGCGCTTTCAGCACCAGATAGCCCAGCCGCAATTCCACCGACACATCGGCCAGCTTGGGACACAGCTCGCGATTCAGCCATTGGCCGGAATCATTCGCAATGAGCCATTGACGGTGATAAGCCGCCGCATTGGGCTGGGTAGTGGTGCCGCATTGTGCGATGGGCTGGAACGTATCGGTGCTCATTTCCCTAGCAATCCCTTTAAAGCCTTGTCCACGGCCTCGCCGCCCTTGCCCTTGCCCGTGACGGCCTCGCGCAGCTTGTTTTCCAGGCTGCGCGTGAGGATGCCGCCGATGGCGTCTTTCCACAGCAAGGTGTACGTCGGCTTTTCGAACGGACCCTGTACGTGCACGGGAATGGTCACGTTTTTCAGGTCGATCAATTCCTGGCCTTCGGGGGCAGCCGCCGGGTTGACGACGCGCGCGCGCACCACCACGTCCAGCTCGCTTTTCACGAAGTCGATATTCGCCGGCGAGCCCTGAGTCACGCGCAACAACGGCGACACGATGTTCAAGCGCTTCACCGCCGCCACGCCCTTGGTAAAGGCCAGGTCCGCGTCCATTTCCGAGAATTCAGTCTGCTTGCTGGAGTCGGCCGGCACGGTCTCGTCTTGCGATTCCGGCTTGAACGCCGCCTTCAGCTCGCGCAGCGTCTGCGTCAGGTTGATGCCCTTGACGGCGCCATCACGCAAACGCACTTGCAGACTGCCACCCAGGGCGTTCTTCATGGCGTAGGCATTGGCGCCGGCGGTCTTCAAGTCCAGCGCCAGGCTGCCCGTGCCGCTAAGCATGTTGCGCTTGACCAGGTCCATCAGCAACGGCTCGATGGAGATACCGGCCAGCGACATCTTGGTGGCCAGTTGATTGCCTTGCGCGGCGTCCACCGACATGGCGCCCGCCAGCTTGCCGCCATACAGGCCGGCCGTGAGGCTGGAGATTTCAAGCTTGCCCTTGTCCAGCTTGACCACGGCCGACACCTCATCGGCCTTCAAACCACGCACCACCAGCTTGCCGACCTTCAAGGTGCCATTGACGCTGGGCCCCACCAGGGCAGACAGGTCGATGGTGTCGTCCACGGGCGCGGCCGGGGCCGCCGGCGTGGCGGGCTTGGATTCGTCTTTCTTGCCGTCGGCGGGCGGCTTGGCCGGGGCCGGCACGACGGGCGGCGCCAGCTTGTCCAGGTCCAGCGTATCCACCGCCAGCGCAAACTTCACCACCGGCATTTCGGACAGCTTGGTGATGTCGGCGCTCAGATCGAATTTGCCGCCTTCCAGCACGGCATTGATCTTGCTGGTGGCCTGGTCTTTAAGCAGGTCGACGTTCACGCTGCCGATCACCGGAATCTGCAGGTTGCCCTTGGGCAGGCCGGGGTCGGTAATGTTGACGTCGCCCCGCAGCGCGGACAGGCTGCCGGTGCGCTGCCACAGGTTCAAGCTCAGCGGCGACGCAAAGTTCAGCTTCACGACGCGTTCGCCGTTCTTGGACGTGCTGTCGACTTTGGCTTCCTTGATGTCCAGCTCGGCGGCGTTGCCGCTGATGCCGTTCAAGCCAAAGCTGGCGTCCAGGCCGCTGAGGCGCACGCGTCCGGTCAGGGCTTCGCCCGTCGCCGACGTGGGCGAAATGTTCAGCGCGGGCGCGTCCACCGCAAATTCAAAGGGGCCATCAGCGGATCCGCCCTTGGCGCGCACGGCCAGCTTTTCAATCTGCAGTTGGCTCTTGTGGGGGTCGATGGCCAGCTTGGGCATGGCCACGCTGGCTTCCACATTGGTGGCGCGCGCGGCAGGGTCCGTGATGTCGCCCTGGAACACCACTTCAAGGCCCGCGATATCCAGCGACGACTTCTGTCCGTTGAAAGCCAGGTTGCCGCGCATGGCCAGGCTCTTGGCCTCGGCGCCGGGCAGCTTGCCGTCCATGCGCAAGTCAAGCTTCTGGGCCGCGTAGCGCTTGGCCGACGGGTCCAGCGTCAACAGCGCCTGCCCCGTCAGGTTGGCGTCCACGCGCGGGTTGCCGCCTTCCACGCGGGCCGTCAGGCGCACGTCAAAAGGTTGGTTGAATGTGACGCGTCCGGTGTTGGCGTTGATCTTCGTCACCGCCACGGCCATGCCCGAGATGGCGTCCTGCAACAGCACTTCGCCGTCCTTCAAGTCCAGGCCGGCGATGTCGATCTGCATGTTGTTGCGCGTGGCCGGCAAGGTGCCGCTGGTGATCGCCTGGGCCGCGGTCTGGGCTGCCCCCACCAGCGCTTCTGCCGGATTGGACGGCTCGGTGGTAATGGCCGGTGTGCCGCCCACCAGATTGCTGAAGTTGAACTGGCCGTCCTTGCCGCGCACCACGCGCGCCTTCAGCCCGCTGATGGCCACATGGTCCACCACGAAGCTGTTGGACAGCAAGGGCCACACGGCAACTGCAAGGCGCGTGCTTTCGATGGAGGCGAAGATGTCCGAGCTATTGGGCTCGGACAGCGACACGCCCTGCACAGACAGGCCGATACGCGGAAAAAGCGATAGCTCGATCTCGCCGTCGATCGTCAGGGTACGGTGATAGCGTTCCTGTACAAGCTCTTCCAGCTTGTACTTGTACGCGTTGGGGTCGAATGTCAGCAAGAAGATGGCCAGGCCAACGACGGCCACGACAACCAACACTACCAGGCCTATCAAAATGCGCTTGAACCACGTTTTCATTGCTGCCCCGTCGGTACCTCGACTGGAAATTCTTGGATGCCGCCCACCGCGCGACGCGCGTGGATGGTGCTGTGGCGGCGGAAAAAACCGCGCGCCGGATGGAACTGTCTGCCTTCAGGGCGAGTCCCCGCTCCTGCCGAAAGCTTGCGGCTGCGGCTCAGGAAGGAAGGGTCTACCAAGGAAGGACTGCTGAAGACGCCAGCATGACCAGCGTGCAGATTTCGCTATCGTAACAAATCAGACCGGCTTCGCGAGGCCTTGTCAGACCATGACACCAAAAACGCACTTGCTTGCCAGCCCGAAGCGCCGCGAGGCCGTCCATTCAAGCCCGCGAATCTGACGACTTTCTGTTTGCGGATTGTAGGACTAGAATGATTGATCCATCAATCGTTGATGCATCCAACAATGTCCGCCCCCACCCCAAGTACCCCACATTCGCCCGGCCAGGTGCTGCCGTTCCGGCAAACGCTGCTGGCCATGCTGGGCATGTGCTTCGTCATGATGATGGTCGCCATCGACCAGACGGTCGTGGGCACCGCGCTGCCCACCATCGTGGCCGAGCTCAAGGGCTTTGAACTGTACGCCTGGGTGGCCACGTCCTACCTGCTGACCTCGGTCATCACCGTGCCGATCTTCGGCCGCCTGGGCGACTACTACGGGCGCAAGCCCTTCGTGGTGGCCGCCATCATCCTGTTCACGCTGGCCTCGGCCCTGTGCGGCGCGGCCGACAGCATGCTGTCGCTGGTGCTGGCGCGGGCCTTGCAAGGCATCGGCGGCGGCATGCTGGTGGGCACCGCATTCGCCTCCATCCCCGACCTGTTTCCCGACCCGCACGTGCGCTTGCGCTGGCAGGTGATGCTGAGTTCGGCCTTTGGCATTGCCAACGCCGTCGGCCCCACGCTGGGCGGCGCGCTGACCGAACACTACGGCTGGCGGTCCGTGTTCTATGTGAACCTGCCCATCGGCATCCTGGGCCTGTGGTTCGTGGCGCGTTACCTGCCGCACCTGCGCAACCACACGTCCGGCAAGGTTCGCCTGGACTGGCAAGGCGCCCTGCTGGTCGCGCTGGCGCTGGGCAGCCTGCAACTGCTGGTGGAACTGCTGCCCAAGGAAGGAATAAGCGGCCCCATCGTGCTGCTGGGCCTGGGCAGCATCGCCTCGTTCGTGCTGCTGGTGTGGTGGGAAAAGCGCTGCCCGCACCCCCTCTTGCCGCTGGACATGTTCCGCAACCGCGGCCTGGCCACGCTGTTCACGCTGGCGCTGCTGGTGGGCGTGACGATGTATTCGCTGCTGTTCTACGCGCCCCTGCTGCTGCAAGGCGGCTTTGGCCTGTCGCCGCAAGACGCCGGCATGCTGATCACGCCGATGGTCGTGTTCATTACCGTGGGCAGCATCATCAACGGCCGCATCATCACTCGCATCCGCAACCCCAACCGCATGCTCTACGCGGGCTTTCTGCTGATGGCGCTGGCGTGCCTGGGCATCGTCACCACCCACAGCTACACGTCGCATGTGCTGATTGCCGCCTACATGATGATGGCCGGCCTGGGCATGGGCTTCATCATGCCCAATCTGACGGTGTTCGCGCAGCAGACCGCGGGCCGCACGCACCTGGGCATCGCCACGGCGCTGTTGCAATCGCTGCGCATGATCGGCGGCATGCTGGGCACGGCGGTCGTCGGCACCATGGTCAGCCACAGCTATTTCAGCGGTGTCGAGTCCACGCTGCACGGCGCGTCAGCGCAATGGCTGCCGGAACTGAACGACCCGCAGATGCTGGTCAACCCGGCGGCGCAGACGCAGTTCCTGGCACAATTGGCGCATCAAGGCCAGGACGGTACGTCGTTGATCGAGATTGCGCGAGTCGCGCTGGTGGGCGCCATCCATGAAGGCCAGCTCATCGCGCTGGCCGTCGCCATCTTCGCACTCTGGTGCGTGCGGCGCGTGCCACTGGTGCAATTGGCCCGCCCAAGCAAGGCGGAGCCCGCTGGCGTCGGAGAATAGCTTTTGCCCAGACAACAACAAGGCCTGCAAGTCATCCAGCACATGGGGCAGACATACCGCGTCATGCAAAGCGCATTCAGCAGCAAGGTAGGCCACGCCCTGCCCCGCTGGCGCATCCTGCTGGCGCTGCATGAAAACGGACAGTGTTCGCAGAAGCATCTGGCTGAGCGCTGCCGGCTGGATCCCGCGTCATTGACCCGGCAATTGCAGGCGATGGAAAAAATGGGCTGGATCGCGCGCGCGGTGGATGATCAGGACAACCGACTGACGAATGCCACGCTGACGGCTGCCGGGCAGGCGGTGGTGAATGAAGCGCTGCCTAAACGGGCGGCGTTTTTTGAAGAGGCGTTGAAAGGGTTGTCAGCGGCGGATGTGGATACGCTGAACCGGGTGCTGAGCGTGCTGGAGGCGAATTTTTTACGGGCGGCGGGGGATAAGGCGGGGGGGTGATAAGGCGCGCGGAACCCGGGTCAGTCAGGCTTCAATTCGTAGCTGGTGCTGCGGCCACCAGCCCCCGAGCGTTGCAACACACCAAGATCAACCAGTTCGGAAATGTCGCGCAGCGCGGTATCGCTAGAACACTTCGCAAGAGCCGCCCACTTGCTGCTGGTCAGCTTGCCTTCAAAGCCGTCGAGCAAACGGTTCAACACCTTCACTTGCCGCTCGTTTAATGCGGCGCCGGACACACGGTTCCAGAACCGTGCTTTGCCCAGCACCGTATCCAGCGTGTGATGTGCCTGTCGCACCGCCTCATCCAGCATCTGCACAAACCACAATAGCCACGCCGTCACGTCCAGCGTGCCCTTCTGCGTGCGCTCAAGGATGTCGTAATAGGCATTGCGCTGACGCTGAATCTGCGCGGATAGGCTGTAGAAACGCCGCGGACTGCCATCGGCGCGGGCCAAGAGCAAGTCGCCGATCGCTCGGGCGATACGGCCATTGCCATCATCAAAGGGGTGCAAGGTCACAAACCACAGATGCCCCAGTCCGGCGCGGATCAAAGCGGGCTCCGACGCCCGTGGCGCATTCACCCAGTCCAGAAAGCGCATCATTTCCGCCGGCAGGCCATCTGCGGCGGGAGCTTCGAAATGAACCTTATGGCGCCCGACGTGACCCGACACCACCTGCATCGGCCCTTGGGCGTCATCCCGCCATCCGCCAGTGATGATCTTGCCGAGGCCCGAGTAGCCAGTGGGAAACAGCGCGGCATGCCAACCGAACAAGCGCTCAGCCGTCAGCGGCTGGCTGCTGTTGCCGCTGGCATCAAGCACCATGTCCACCACGCCTTCCACATTGCGGTCGACTGGCGCCAAGGCACCGATATCAACACCAAGACGGCGAGCAATGGACGAGCGGACCGAGGCTGCGTTGAGGAGCTCACCCTCGATCTCGCTAGTCTTGAGCACGTCATCCGTCAGCGCGGCCAGGCTGGCTTGCCCTTGTAAGCCAAGGCCGACGTCGGCAAGCCGCCCCAGCAACATGCCCTGCGCGCGGCTGACTTGCGCCAAGGGCTCGGCGAGAACAGCCAAGTCGTAGCGCCAGTTCGGCCAGTCGGGGGCCTGCCAGATATAAAGATAATCGCCGCAGTTCATGCGGCGATTATCGGGGCTATTCGCCGCAGCGGCAAGAGGTTCGCTGCGGGGGGAAATGAGCAAGGACGTCAGACGTTAAACAAGAAATTCATCACATCCCCATCCTGCACGATGTATTCCTTGCCTTCGGCGCGCATCTTGCCGGCTTCCTTGGCGCCTTGCTCGCCCTTGTACGTGATGAAGTCTTCGTAGGCGATTGTTTGCGCGCGGATGAAGCCGCGTTCGAAGTCGGTGTGGATCACGCCGGCCGCTTGCGGGGCGGTGGCGCCGATGGGCACCGTCCAGGCGCGCACTTCCTTCACGCCTGCCGTGAAGTAGGTTTGCAGGCCCAGCAGCTTGAAGGCGGCGCGGATCAGGCGGTTCAGGCCCGGTTCTTCCATGCCCATGTCGGACAGGAACGCCTGGCGGTCGGCGTCATCGAGGTCGACGATTTCGGATTCGATGGCGGCGCAGATGGCGACGACCGGCGCGTTGCGCGCGGCGGCGAATTCGGTCAGGCGGTCAAGCAGCGGGTTGTTGGTGAAACCGTCGTCGGCCACGTTGCCCACGTACATCGCGCGCTTGGCGGTGATGAAGCACAGTTGGGCGATGTCGGCGTGTTCTTCCGGGCTGAGGTCCAGCGCGCGGATGGGCTTGGCTTCGTTCAGTTGGGCCACGCACTTTTCCAGCACGGCCACGATGCGCTGCGATTCCTTGTCGCCGGAACGCGCGGTCTTCTGATG
The DNA here is from genome assembly GCF_003994415.1 of Achromobacter spanius. Lineage (NCBI taxonomy): Bacteria > Pseudomonadati > Pseudomonadota > Betaproteobacteria > Burkholderiales > Alcaligenaceae > Achromobacter > Achromobacter spanius. Next base: position 5,689,635 of record NZ_CP034689.1, read on the forward strand.
ACGCTGCAGCGCTTTTTCAGCGGTTTGCATGTCGGCCAGCGCCAGTTCGGTTTCGATGACTTCGATGTCGGCGATGGGGTCGATCTTGCCGGCCACGTGGATCACGTTGGGGTCTTCGAAGCAGCGCACCACGTTGACGATGGCGTCGGTTTCGCGGATGTGCGACAGGAACTGGTTGCCCAGGCCTTCGCCCTTGCTTGCACCAGCCACCAGGCCCGCGATGTCCACGAATTCGACGGTGGCGGACAGGATGCGCTCGGGCTTGACGATTTCAGCCAGCTTTTGCAGACGCGGATCCGGCACTTCGACCACACCGACGTTGGGCTCGATGGTGCAGAACGGATAGTTCTCGGCGGCGATGCCGGCGCGGGTCAGAGCGTTGAAAAGAGTCGATTTGCCAACGTTGGGCAGGCCGACGATGCCGCATTGCAGAGCCATGGGAATCCTGTGTAAGTACGGTAGTGATCGTTAACGTTCTAGTTTACCCCGGGCGCGCCCTGGGGCACCTTCATCAAGGCCGGCGATACGGCCCCGCTATTTGACGACGGACGGCGCCCAGCGCATGACGGCCCAGATCATCAAAATGGGGCCGGCGTTGAACGTGGCGTGCAGCAGGATGGCCGCGCCGATGCCGCGTCGCACGCGCATCCAGCCCAGCACCAGCCCCGTCAGCCATTGCGGCAGCACCAGCAGCGGCATCAGCCAGTACGGCGTCTTGCTATAGACGAAGTTGGTCAGGTGGACCGCGGCAAACGTCAGCGCGACCAGATGGAACACCAGGCCGAAGTGCTTCAGGTAGTAGCGCCGCCATGTCGTGTCCCAGCCTGACAGCATCGTCGCGCGGGGACGCACGCCCCAACAGGCCAGCAGCATAAAAGCGGCCAGCAGCAGTCCCGTCCACAGTTGCGGGCCATACAGGACCACGGGCATCAATGCGGGCACCAACCAAAGCGCCTGCAAGGGCCGGCGCAAACCGTAGCGAAACAGCATTTCTTCAACGAGCGGCGCCCAGATAACCGCCGTCAGCCACGGCAGGTTGGCCGGATCGATGCGGTGGGTGGCGCCGCCCAAGCCAGCAGCCATCACAGCCACGGGGCCCAGCGCAAAAAGATTCAACGCCCACAGCAGCCCGGCCCAGGCCAACAGGCGTCCGGGGCGAATGCCCGGCCACCAATCAGCCAGAAACCCATTACCCACACGCCCCGCCGCACGCCCCGACACGCGCGACACTGGACGCGGGTGACGGATATAGCGCCAGAAGTCCGCGACTTCTGATCGAAAGCGGGTTTTGCCGACGGGGGTGGACTGCGCGGGGTTGTTCATCCGGCAACGTTGCCACTATGCAATTGGCGCGTGGCCAGCGGAAAATCGCCCGCCAGCATCGCCGGCACCACGGCGCGGCAGCGGTCGATGACGGCATCGATTTCTTTCTGCTCATCGCGACGCGGCGGATGCAGCACAAAGTCCGCCACCTGCTGGGCCAGGCCCAGCGTGCGCGGGTGGCCGATACCGATGCGCAAGCGCCAGAAGTTCGGGCTGCCCAGCACCGCCTGAATGTCCTTCAAGCCGTTATGCCCCGCATGGCCACCGCCCTGCTTGAGCTTGACCTGTCCGGGCAGCAGATCCAGTTCGTCATGCAAGACCAGCACCTGTTCGGGCGCCAGCTTGTAGAAGCGCGCCAAGGCGCCGACGGCCTGGCCGGATTTATTCATATAGGTGATGGGCTTGAGCAACAGCACGTTGTCCGCACCCAGGCGCGACTTGGCGACCATGCCGAAAAAAGATTTCTCAAGCGCAAAAGAAGTGCGCAGATCGTCCGCCAGATGGTCGGCCAGCCAGAAGCCGGCGTTGTGCCGTGTGGTTTCGTAGTCGGGACCGGGGTTACCCAATCCCACAATGAGGCGTATGGGAATAGACATGATGGAGGGTGTTTAAACCAAAAAACCCTGCGCATGCAAATGCACACGCAGGGTTTCGGGCACAAGCCGCGGAAAGCCCGAAGGCTTTCCAAGAAGGCTTAGGCAGCCGGAGCAGCTTCTTCGGCGTCGTCGGCAGCGGCGGCACCGCCGCCCTTGACGATGGCGGCAGCCAGCAGCGGGTTGTCTTCACCGCCGTGGGGCACGTAGGTGACGCCCATGGGCAGCTTGATGTCGGCCAGGTGGATCGAAGCGCCAGCCAGGGTGTTGGACAGGTCGATTTCGATGAACTGGGGCAGAGCCTTCGGCAGGCAGGTGATTTCCAGTTCGGTCGTCACGTGGCTGATGATGGCGCCGGCCAGCTTCACAGCGGGCGAGATTTCGGCGTTGACAAAGTGCAGCGGCACCTTGGTACGCAGAGCCTGGTTGGCGTCCACGCGCTGGAAGTCCACGTGCAGGACTTGCGGCTTGTAGGCGTGCCATTGAACCGAACGCAACAACACTTGCTCATCCTTCGAGCCTTCGAGCTGCATTTGCAGGATCGATGCGTGGAATTCTTCCTTACGCAGGGCGTGATAGATCTCGTTGTGGTCGAGTTCGATGTTCAGGGGGGCAGCCGTACCACCATAGACAATGGCGGGAACGCGGCCCGCGCGGCGCAGGCGGCGGCTCGCACTCGAACCCTGGACGCTACGCGCAGTGGCGATGAATTTCATGGAAAACTCCAAAAACAAAATAAGGTGAAGAGGCTTCACCAGTTAACGGCACGGCGCGCAACATGCGCGCCGTGTTGATTGCGCCTTGCCGCGACCAGCAAGGTGCAAAAACTAAAAGTAGGCTGTGGCCTGACCGACGCGAAGCGCGTCAGTCGACGAACAGCGAGCTGACCGATTCCGCGTTCGAGATACGCAGGATGGTCTCGCCCAGCAGCGCGGCGCACGACAGCTGGCGGATCTTGCCGCTGGCCTGGCCTTGCTCGGAGAGCGGGATGGTGTCGGTGACGACCAGTTCGTCCAGTTCCGACGCTTCAATGCGATCAATGGCGCCGCCCGACAGCACGGGGTGCGTGCAATAGGCGTAAACGGCGCCGGCGCCGCGGTCTTTCAGGGCCTGGGCCGCCTTGCACAGCGTGCCGGCGGTGTCGACCATGTCGTCCATGATGATGCAGGTGCGGCCGTCGACTTCACCGATGATGTTCATCACTTCCGACACGTTGGCGCGCGGACGGCGCTTGTCGATGATGGCCAGGTCGGCTTCCAGTTGCTTGGCCAGGGCTCGGGCACGAACCACGCCGCCGATGTCCGGGGACACCACGACCAGGTTCGAGAAATTGCGGCGCCAGATGTCGCCCAGCAAGATCGGACCGGCGTAGATGTTGTCCACGGGGATGTCGAAGAAACCCTGGATCTGGTCAGCGTGCAGGTCCATCGTCAGGACGCGGTCAACGCCAGCCACTTGCAGCATGTTGGCCACAACCTTGGCCGAGATGGCGACGCGCGCCGAGCGCGGGCGGCGGTCTTGGCGGGCGTAGCCGAAGTACGGAATCGCGGCGGTGATGCGGCCGGCCGACGCGCGGCGCAGGGCATCAACCATGACCATGATTTCCATCAGGTTGTCATTGGTGGGCGCACAGGTGGGCTGCAGAACGAAGACGTCCTTGCCACGCACGTTCTCGTTGATTTCGACCATCACCTCGCCGTCTGAGAAGCGACCGACGGTCATCTTGCCCAGGGACATATCGAGGTGGTTGACTACGTCCACGGCCAGCCGAGTGTTGGCCGTGCCCGTGAAGATCATGAAGCTATCGTTTGCCATGATGGATGATGCGATGGTCGTTGTAAGACACTAACGAGTGATGCGGGGTGAAAACACCAGCGGATCCGGAAAATAAAAAAGCTGCTGAACCCGGGCCAGTGTCTTACAGGCGTGTTCAACAGCTTTTTTATGTATTCGGTTGGCTGGGGAGGAAGGATTCGAACCTTCGCATGCCGGAATCAAAATCCGGTGCCTTAACCAGCTTGGCGACTCCCCAACTATCTTGCAATCCAATTCCGCAACGGGTGTTCAGTTAAACCAGTACAAGCCTGCACTAACCGAAACCGTGGATGCGTTGTGCTGTTTGTTTTAACAGCGCCGCGCATTATAGCGGATATTTCTGCTTTCGCCAAAACGGCTTCGGAAAGTTCTGAGAATTCGGCGAATAAACACGCGCCTGATCCCGACATGCGTACAGGGTAACCCTGTTCTGCAAGCCACCGCGATGCCCTGAAAACTTCAGGATAAAGACGGTGAACCACCGGCTCCAAGTCGTTTTTCCCGAAGGAAAAAGTTGGCGAAGCAAGAAAGTCCGCTATTGTGATGTAAGAAGAATCCCTTGTCAAATCGGGCGCTGAAAATATTCCAACAGTCGGTACGCTGGTGTCCGGCTGCGCCACCAGGTAAGCGCGTTCGGGCAGCGTCACGGCGGTGAGCGCTTCGCCCACGCCCTCCGCGAAGGCCGATTGCCCGAACACGAATACCGGCACGTCGGCGCCCAAAGGCAAAGCCAGGTCCATGAGTTCGCGCCGCGTCAGCCCCGTGTTCCACAGTTTGTTCAACGCGATCAGCACAGTAGCCGCATCGCTGGAACCGCCACCCAACCCGCCGCCCTGCGGGATGCGCTTTTCAAGACCGATCTGCACGCCCTGGCGCGTGCCGGTGGCTTGCTGCAAGGCACGCGCGGCGCGCAAGGTCAGGTCATCGGCTTCGGACACGCCGGCAAGCTCGGTGGCCCGGCTGATGACGCCATCGTCGCGCGCATCGAAATGCAGCGTATCGCACAGGTCAATGAAGCGGAAGACCGTTTGCAGCAAGTGGTAGCCGTCGGCGCGGCGGCCCACCACATGCAGGAACAGATTCAGCTTGGCGGGAGCGGGTACGTCGTACAGAGTCACAGAGGGCAGCCGATGCGTGCGGGACAAGCCCACATTCTAGCCACGCGCCGGACCTTGCGCCGTGTAGTAAGGCACCTCGGCGCGCGCAAGCGGCGTGCGGCCGCGAAGGTGGTCGGCGATTTTCTCAGCCATCATGATGACCGGGGCGTTCAGGTTGCCCGTGACGATGTCCGGCATGATCGATGCGTCGATCACGCGCAAGGCCTCCAGCCCATGCACGCGGCCGTAGCCATCCACCACCGCCATCGGGTCGGACGCCACGCCCATCTTGTTCGAGCATGATGGGTGATACGCGGTTTCCGCTTGCGCGCGCACGAAGGCATCCAGTTCTGCGTCGGTCTTATATGCGGCGCCGGGCGAGATCTCGCGGCCGGCGTATTGCGCCAGGGCGGGCTGCGCGAACAGCTCGCGCGTGATGCGCAGCGCCGCGCGGAACTCACGCCAGTCCTGCGCATCGGACATGTAGTTGAAGAGGATGCTGGGATGATCGCGCGGCGAACGCGAACGAATGCGTACGCGCCCCCGGCTGGGCGATCGCATGGAACCCACATGCATCTGAAAGCCATGCACCTTGATGGGGTTGGACCCGTTGTAGTTGATGGCAATCGGCAGAAAGTGATATTGCAGATTCGGCCATTTGAAATCGTCATGGCTGCGGATGAAGCCACCCGCTTCAAACTGATTGCTGGCGCCGATTCCCGTGCCCATGAACAACCACTGCGCGCCAATCGCGGCTTGATTGTGCAGTTTCAGCGACGGAGCCAACGACACGGGTTGCTTGCATTCGTATTGCACGTATAGCTCCAGGTGATCTTGCAGGTTCTCGCCCACGCCGGGCAGCTCGTGCTGCACGTCGATACTCAGGCCGCGCAGCACTGAACCCGCACCCACACCGGAACGCTGCAAGATCTGCGGTGATGCGATGGCGCCCGCGCACAACAGCACTTCGCGCAGCGCGTAGCTGCGGTGATGCTGACCGTGCTGTTCCCACGCCACCCCTTCTGCGCGCTTGCCAGAAAACAGAATCACATCAGTCCAGGCCCGCGTGACGATCGTCAGGTTGGCGCGTGCGCGCGCCTGGTCCAGATAGCCGCGCGCCGTGCTGGCGCGCCGACCGCGAGGCGTCACCGTGCGGTCCATCGGCCCGAAGCCTTCCTGGCGATAGCCGTTCATATCTGGCGTTTGCGCATATCCCGCCTGCTCGCCCGCCGCCACCATGGCGGCAAACAGCGGGTTGTTGCCGGCCTTGGGGGTAGTGACGCTGACCGGCCCCGAGCCACCGTGATAGTCACACGCGCCCACGTCGCGGCTTTCGGCCTTCTTGAAGTACGGCAGGCAAGACAGGTAATCCCAATGCGCCAGGCCATCGATGCGCGCCCAATGGTCGTAGTCCAGGGCATTGCCGCGCACGTAGCACATGCCGTTGATCAGCGACGACCCGCCCAGCCCCTTGCCGCGCCCACAATCCAGGCGACGGCCATTCAGATGCGGCTCCGGATCTGTCTTGTAGCCCCAGTTGTAGCGCCTGCCCTGCAAGGGCATGGCCAGCGCGGCCGGCATCTGCGTGCGGAAGTCCAGCCGGTGATCTTGCCCACCCGCTTCCAGCAGCAGCACGGTCGTGCCTGCGTCCTCGGTCAGCCGCGCGGCCAGCGTGTTGCCCGCCGATCCCGCGCCGATGATGATGTAGTCGTACTCGCGCTTGATGGACATCGTCTTCCCCCCGAACACGTACAGAAATCGGGCTGCCCGCCAGCGCGGCGGGCGCCCGTCGCCGAATCGTCAGTACGATCAGAACACCGACGCGAAAGGGCCGAGTTCGACCTGCACGGATTTTGTCTGCGTGTATTGGGCCAGCGCATCCATGCCGTTTTCGCGTCCAAGGCCAGATTGCTTGTAGCCGCCCACCGGCATCTGCGCGGGCGATTCACCCCAGGTGTTGACCCAACAAATGCCCGCCTGCAAGCGATGCGCAACGCGATGCGCGGCGGCCAGGTCGCGGCTGACCACGCCCGCGGCCAGGCCGTAGCGGCTGTCATTGGCGCGCTGCACCGCTTCGTCTTCGGTATCGAACGCCAGGATGCTCATGACGGGGCCGAAGATCTCTTCCTGCACGATCTCCATGCGGTCTTCGCAATCTGAAAACACCGTGGGCGCCACATAAGAGCCCTTGCCCAACGCACCGTCTGTCAGCCGCACGCCGCCCGCCAGCAAGGTGGCTCCCTCGCGCTTGCCGATTTCTATCCAGCTCAACACGTGGTCCATGTGCGCCGCGCTGACCAGCGGCCCGAAGTTCGTGCGCGGATCGAAGGGGTCGCCAATGCGGATGCGCGCCACCCGTTCCAGCACGGCAGCCTCAAACGCCGCCTTGTGCGATCGGTGCACGAACACGCGCGTGCCATTGGTGCATACCTGGCCCGAGCTGAAGAAGTTGGCCATAACGGCGATGTCTGCCGCGCGTTCAAGGCAGGCATCGGGCAGCACGATCAACGCCGATTTTCCGCCGAGTTCCAGCGTGACGCTTTTGAGCGTTGCCGCCGCCACGCCCATCACTTGTTTGCCGGTTTCCACGCCCCCAGTGAACGACACCTTCGCCACGCCGGGGTGGCCGGTCAGCCAATCGCCGATTTCACGGCCGCTGCCCAGCACCACGTTGAATACGCCGTTGGGCACGCCTGCCTGGGTGTAGATCTCGGCCAGCCGCAACGCCGTCAAGGGGGTGATCTCGGCGGGCTTGAACACCATGGCGTTGCCGGTGGCCAAGGCCGCGGCCGATTTCCACATGGCAATCTGGACGGGATAGTTCCACGCGCCGATGCCCGCAATCACGCCCAGCGGTTCGCGGCGCGTGTAGAAGAAGCTGGATTCGCGCAGCGGCACTTGCACGCCCTCCACGGCCGCGGCCAGCCCCGCGTAATACTCGATGACGTCCACGCCGGTGGCGATGTCGACGGTACGGGTTTCGGACAGCGGCTTGCCGGTATCCAGCGTTTCAAGTTCGGCCAATTCGTCGTTACGTTCGCGCAGCATCTGCGCCGCCTTCAGCAGCACGCGCCCGCGCTCGGCGGGGGTGCGCGCCGCCCATACCTTCTGCCCTTCCTGCGCGCTGGCCACGGCGCGGTCGATGTCCTGCCGAGCGGCCACCTGCACTTCGGCCAGCACCGCGCCGTTGGCGGGGTTTACCGTGGTGATGGTCTTGCTGCTGATGGCGTTGGTGCGCCGGCCATGGATGTAGAGTTGCTGGATAGGCAAAGGCATGGGAGTCCGTCCTATTGTCAAAGTGAGGGCGGGCCCAAGGCCGGTTCGCCCTTGAATTGGCTGCGGTCAAGCAGCAGGTCCACATAGTCGTAGGCAATGTCACGCGCCTTGTCGCCGGCAAAATCCGCGCCCTGCAGGCTGCCCCGCAGCCACAGGCCGTCGATCAGGGCGGCAAGGCCACGCGCGGCGTCTCGCGCTTGCGCCTGCGGCATCACGCGCCGGAACTGGCAGCACAGGTTGGAATGCAGACGGCGGTCGTTGGCGCGTTGCAACCGGCGCAGGCGCGGCTGGTGCATGCTGGCCGCCCAGAACGTCAGCCACGCGCGCATGGCGCTGCCCGACACCTGGGTGGGCACGAAGTTGCCGTTGATGATGGCGCGCAACTGGGCGCGCGCTGCGGCCGGCGCATCAAGACGCGCGCGCGAGACGGAATCTCGCAGGTTGCGCAGCAATTCCCGCATGGTGGCTTCCAGCAGACCGTCCTTGTCGCCAAAGTAATGGCTGATGATGCCGGTGGACAATTTGGCCGCGCGGGCGATATGGGCGATGGAGCTTTCCGCCAACCCGACCTGATCGATGGATTCAAGCGTGGCTTGGATGAGTTGATTGCAGCGGATGGGCTGCATTCCGACTTTTGGCATGATGAATGCGGTTCCTGGGCGAGCAAGCGCTGGCAAGGGCGGGGCAGGAAAAGGGGGGCTGCCCAACCGGGTGCGGTCGAGTCTAATTTATATTGATTGATCATTCAATATAAAAACAGTAAGGTCCGGCAGACACGATCGGACAAAGATCGGAAGCAGCAGGGGAAGCACCACGGCAGTATCACCACACGGGGAGACAGCGGTGCAGCATGATCGGAAGAACTCGGCGCGGGATCTCGGGGCCGCGCCGCCCAGGCGCGGCTGGCTTGCGCATACCAACCCCATCGTTTTCCTTTGTGCGTCCGGCGCCGTGCTGCTTATCGGCGCCCTGCTCATCGTGCAGCCGGGCGAATCGCAAGCCTGGCTCGAGGCCACCCAATTGCTGGTGGCCGCGCACTTCGGCTGGTATTACATGCTGGCCATGGCGGTCAGCGTGGGCTTTGCGTTGTGGCTGGCGCTATCGCGACACGGTGCGCTGCGCCTGGGTGAAGACGACGAATCGCCAGAATTCAGCTACCTGTCCTGGGTATCGATGCTGTTCTCATCCGGCATCGGCATTGCGCTGGTGTATTGCGGCGTCTACGAGCCGCTGGACCATTTCCTGATGCCGCCCACCGGCGCGGGCGGCACCCAGGAAGCGGCGCGCAATGCGCTGACCCTGACCTTCCTGCATTGGGGCATCCATGGCTGGACGCTCTACGCCTTGACCGCCACGGCGCTGGCCTACTTCGCGTATCGCCACAAGCAGCCCCTGGCGCTGCGTTCTCCCTTGCAAGGGCTGTCCGGCAAGCCGCTGCCCAAGGGCGTGGGCCACGCGGTCGATGGCTTTGGCGTGCTGGCCACCATCGTGTCCATGGTGACCAACCTGGGGCTGGGCGCCTTGCTGCTGCATGCCGGGCTGACATACCTGTGGGGCGTGCCGAACACGGCCGCCGTCCAGGTGCCCATCGTGATCATCATGATGGTGGTGGCCACGGGCGCGGCGGCGCTGGGCATCAAGCGCGGCATCGCCATCCTGTCGAACGTCAATACCGCGCTGATGTGCCTATTGTTGCTGTTCGTATTCCTGGCCGGCCCCACGCGCCTGCTGCTGGACGGCCTGGTGCAGAACCTGGGCGACTATCTGAACGCATTTCTGGGCAAAAGCTTCGACATGTACCTGTATGACCGCAAGGCCGTGCGCTGGACCAGTTCGTGGACCATCTTCTACTGGGCGTGGTGGATAGGCTGGGCGCCGTTTGTCGGCATGTTCATCGCCCGCATTTCACGCGGGCGCCGAATTCGGGAATTGATCTTCGGCGTCATGCTGGTGCCGCTGGGTTTCACGCTGGCCTGGCTGTCCATCTTTGGCAATACCGCCATCAATCTGGTGCTGAACGATGGCGCGGCCAGCCTGGGCCAGATGGCCATGGCCGACCCGCCGATGGCGTTCTACACGCTGATGGAATACCTGCCAATGACATCGCTTGTGGCCGGCGTCGGCGTGGTCATGTCATTCATGCTGTTCCTGACACCGGTCGATTCGGGCACGCTGATGATCGCCAACCTATCGGCCCGCAACGCCGACGCCGGCCACGACGCGCCCATCTGGTTGCGTGTTTTCTGGGCGGCGCTGACGACGATGCTGGGGGTAGGCCTGCTGCTGGCGGGCAACTTCAATGCGATGCAGACCGCCGTGGTGCTGTGCGGCCTGCCCTTTTCGGTGATCTTGCTGTGCTACATGGTCAGCCTGTACAAGGCGCTGGTCCGAGACAACCCCGAAGCCAGCCACCTGCCCGCCACGCGCTAAGAGCCGGGGTTCAGCGTTCAGAACTCAGAACCCTGAACTCAGAACTCAGGGCTGGTTGACCACCAGCCGCACCATGATGCGGCGGCCCGGCTCCTGGCGTTGCAGCACCAGCATCTGCGGACCCAGCGTGTCGTAGCGCGACAGGTTGGCACGCCAGCCGCCTTGCTCGAACGTTGTGGGCCGACCGAGCTCGTCGCGGGCCACATCCGACGCTTCCGGCTCGGCCGGCAGCTTGCCGCGCAGCCAATCGCGCAGGCCGGACACGGGCATGCTGCTGCCCAGGGCTTCTTCGGCCAAGGCATCGGGGTTATCGGCCAGCAGGCGGGTGCCGTCGGCCTTGGTCAAGCTGGCTGCGCCGGGGCGCCCTTCCACGCGGGCTTCGGTTGAGCCTAGCGGGTTGGTCAGGTCCAGCACGTAGCGCTGGCCATCGTCCGACCATGAAAAACCGCCTTGCACGGCATTCTGCTTGCCGCCTTCTTCGTTGACCGTGATGGCAAAGCGGCCGATGCGTGAAAAGGCGTCGGCGCTGGCGCCTTCAATGGGTTCGGGTGTGGTGGTGCAGGCGGCAAGCGCCATGGCCAGCATCGTCACCAGCGCCAGCCGCAGCCAGCCGGAAAGGCCGGCCAAGCTTCGCATCGCCAACACGCTCACAGGTTGACCCCCAGACGCTTGACCACATCTTGCACGGTCCTGTTCTTGGGATCTTTCATCAGCGCGGCGCGCAGCAGTTCCATCGCCTGATCGCGTTTTCCTTGGCTCCACAGCACTTCGGCCAGGTGGGCGGCGATGTCGGCTTCCGGGCGCACGCTGTAGGCGCGGCGCAGGTATTCCGCCGCGGACTCGGATTCACCCATGCGGTACTTGACCCAGCCCATGCTGTCCAGAATGAAGGGGTCATTGGGCGACAGTTCAAGCGCCTGAGTGATCAGGTCCAGTGCTTCGGGCAGGCGCTTGTTGTGATCCGCCAGCGTGTAGCCCAGCGCGTTATAGGCGTGTGCGTGGTCCGGATCCAGCGCGATGACCTGGCGCAGCATGCGTTCCAGATCGTCAAGACGGTTCTGGCGTTCATACAGCATCGCCAGTTCGTACTTGATTTCAACGGTGTCGGGCAGCGCCTCGTCAGCGGCTTCCAGGGTGCGGATCGCCTGGGGCACGCGGTCGGCGTCGCGCAGGATCTGTGCCTTGGTCAAGACGCCCAGCGTGCGTTCTTCTTCGTCTTGCGGGCCGGCCGCGTCAATCATGGTCAGCGCATTGTCGACGCGGCCACTCTTGGCGCGCAGCGCCGCCTGCCGCATGCGCACGGAATACCGCAGCGTCGGGTCGTCGATGCGGCCCAGTTCATTGATGGCTTCGTCGTAATTGCCCTGGTCTTCGGCAATGCGCGACAGCAGCACATGCGCATCGGCGGCGGCCGCGCCAGCGTCGGTCGCGCCCGGCACCGTGGCACGCTGGCGCTGCTGCTGCACGTCCAGGTACTGCTGAAGCAGGGTCTTGGCTTGCGGCAGTTGGCCGGCCTTGTAGGCCAGTTGCGCCTGCATGAAAAGCAGGTCGAAGTCTTCCGGCGAGCGGCGCGACATGGCTTGCAGTTCGGCCAGCGCGCCGTTGTAGTCGCCGCTGTCGGCCAACTGACCCGCCAGCATCAGCCGAACCTTGCGGGCGCCGGGATTGCGGTTGATATAGGCGCGGGCATCGGCCTGGGCACGCTGCGGATCCACCCTGAAACCGTATTCCAGCACGCGCTGGGCGGCCGGTTCGGATTTGGGATCGGCGGCCAGCGCGGCGCGGGATTCCTGTGCGGCGCGCGGGTAGTCGCCGGCGGCGGATGCCACGTCGGCCAGGGCCAGATGGGCGGCGGGCAGCTTGCGCACGCTGTCGCTCAGGGATTCGTCAAGAATGCGCAGCGCCAGGCGGCGGTCGTTCAGGCGGCTGAGCACGGCCAGCGCCTGGCCGATGGCGGCCGGCTTGTCGCGCGATGCGTCGATGCGGTTGCGCAGCGCCTGGGCCAGACCCTTGGTCTGGCCATTGGCGGCGGCAAGCGCCAGTTCGGTGGAACTGGCTTCGACATCGTTGGGAGACAGGCGCGCCCAGACCCGGGCTGCTTCCAGCGCGCCGGGCAGGTTGCCGCCCGCCAACTGGAATTCCAACCCGCGTCGCGCCAGGCGGGGGTCGCCTGTGTCGCGGGCCAAGCCCACCATGGTGGTGGCCGCCGTGCCGTACATGCCGCGCTGGGCGGCAATTTCTGACGCGAGGACGCGGTAGAAGATGTCGCCGGTCAGCGAAACATAGGGCAGTTGGCCCGGCCGCAGACGGATCACTTCGGTTTCAGGCTGACGGTTCTGCGGGGCCATGCGTGGCCCGGTTGCATCTCGCGTCCGGCTGTCGGCCGCCTGGGCCGGCAGCGCAAAACCTGTTGCAAGCGCAAGCGCCAACGCGGCGATCCCGATATTCATTTGTTTAAAAGACGACTTCACGCGGCCCGTCCGGTTGATGGCACAATCTTCGTACACGCAATTGATGATCTTACACTGGCTCATGCCGGAACTGCCTGAAGTCGAAACTACGCGCCGAGGAATCGACGCCGTCATCACCGGCCGGACGCTCAGGCGCCTGGTCATCCACGAACCCCGCATGCGCTGGCCGATTCCCGCGGAATTGCCGGCGCTGATCGGTGGCCGCGCCGTATTGGAATGCGCGCGCCGGGGCAAATATCTGCTGCTGCGGTTCGAGCACGGCACGCAGATTGTGCATCTGGGCATGTCGGGCTCATTGCGCAGCGTGGCGCCGGGTGAATTCCTGCGCAAGCACGATCATGTCGAATGGATTTTCGACGACGCCGTGTTGCGCCTGCATGACCCCAGGCGTTTCGGGGCGGTGCTGTGGCATGCCGATACCGACGGCCCCATCGACGCCCATCCCTTGCTGGCCAAGCTGGGCATCGAACCCTTCGACCCGCGCTTTGACGGCGCCTGGCTGCATCGCCACTTCAAGAACCACGGCGCCGCCATCAAGCAGGTACTGCTGGCGGGCATGGCGGTGGTGGGCGTGGGCAATATCTACGCATCTGAAAGCCTGTTCCGCGCGCGCATCAACCCCAAGACGCCCGCCAACAAGCTGTCGCTGGCGCGTTGCGAACGGCTGGCCGACATGGTGCGCGCCACCTTGGCGGACGCGCTGACTTCCGGCGGCAGCACGCTGCGGGACTACGTGGGCGCCACGGGCGAACCCGGGGCGTACTTCGAGATTCATGCCGCCGTCTATGAACGCGAAGGCCTGCCGTGCCGAGTCTGCGAAACGCCCATCCGGCGCTTTGTCCAAGGACAGCGCGCCACCTATTACTGCCCCAAATGCCAAAGGAACTAAGCCCCAAGGCCCTGAAATTATTGGGGAAACCCCTGTAAAGCCTCGATCATTTGTTTATAGCGAACGTATTGCACAAACACTAACGCCAAGCTATATTCCTTCCACACACCTATTCCTATAACAGTGGAAGGAGCCTCCATGAGCAAGCAATTCGCCTCGCACGCCGATATGGACGACAAGGTCGTCTCGTTCGAAAAACTGTCCGACAACGCCTATGCCTACACGGCCGAGGGCGATCCCAACACGGGCGTGATCATCGGCGACGAGGCCGTCATGGTGATCGACACCCAAGCCACGCCGGTCATGGCGCAAGACGTCATCCGCCGCATCCGCGAAGTGACAGACAAGCCCATCAAGTACATCCTGCTGTCGCACTACCATGCCGTGCGCGTGTTTGGCGCATCCGCCTACAACGCCCAGGAAATCCTGGCCAGCCGCGACACCTATGACCTGATCGTCGAGCGCGGCGAGCAGGACAAGGCCAGCGAAATTGGCCGCTTCCCCCGCCTGTTCCGCAATGCCGAATCGATTCCGCCGGGCCTGGTCTGGCCGACGATGACGTTCAAGGGCGAAATGACCGTCAACCTGGGCAACCTGGAAGTCAAGCTGCTGCAAGTGGGCCGTGGCCACACCAAGGGCGACACCATCGCCTGGCTGCCCGAGCAGAAGATCCTGTTCGCGGGCGACCTGGTCGAATACCAGTCCACGCCGTACTGCGGTGACGCCTACTTCCGCGACTGGCCCAGCACGCTGGACGCGCTGTCGGGCTTTGAAGCCGAAAAGATGGTGCCCGGACGTGGCCCGGCATTGAAAGACGCCACCGAAGTGCGCCAAGGCCTGGCCGGCACCCGCGCTTTCCTGACGGACCTGTACGGCGCGGTGAACCGTGGCGTGGCCGAAGGCAAGGACCTGAAGACGATCTACCGCGAGGTCTACGACTTCATGAAGCCGCGCTACAGCGACTGGGTGATCTTCGACCACTGCATGCCGTTTGACGTGTCGCGCGCCTATGACGAGGCCTCGGGCCACACGCATCCGCGCATCTGGACCGACAAGCGCGATCTGGAAATGTGGGCGCAGTTGGAAGGCTGAGCCTGCCGGGCCGACGGGCTGGTGCCCTTCGGCCCTGTGAATGAAACTGCAAGAACAGAACCGCGCGTCGCAAGACGGCGCGCGGCTTCGCACATAAAAACAAAATGACCCACACAGGAGACAACCGTGGGAGACATCGACTTTCAGGCGATGGAGTTCGCCTATGAGAAGCACGCCGACCAAAGCGCCGGCGCCGCGGCGCGGCATCCGGTCATCGTGGTGGGCGCGGGCCCAGTCGGCCTGACCACCGCCCTGGATCTGGCGCGCCAAGGCGTGCGCGTGGTGGTGCTGGACGACGATTACCGCTTGTCCACCGGATCCCGCGCCATCTGTTTTTCCAAGCGCACACTGGAAATCTGGGACCGCCTGGGTGTCGGCCAGCGCATGATCGACAAAGGTGTGTCTTGGAACGTGGGCAAGGTGTTCTTCCGTGAACAGGAAGTGTGGCGCTTTGACCTGCTGCCCGAACCCGATCACCGCCGCCCCGCCTTCATCAACCTGCAGCAGTATTACGCCGAAGGCTATCTGTACGAGCAGGCGCGCCAGGAACCGAATATCGACCTGCGCTGGAAAAACAAGGTTGCGGGCGTGTTGCAGACCGATGCTGGCGTTGAACTCAGCATCGACACGCCCGAAGGCCCTTACACGCTGCATGCCGACTGGTTGATTGCCTGCGACGGCGCACGCTCGCCCGTGCGCAAGCTGATCGGCCAGGAAAGCCATGGCCGCATCTTCCGAGATCGCTTCCTGATTGCCGACGTGAAGATGAAAGCCGACTTTCCGACCGAGCGCTGGTTCTGGTTCGACCCGCCCTTTCATCCCAATCAGTCCGTGCTGCTGCACCGGCAGCCGGACAACGTCTGGCGCATCGACTTCCAGCTTGGCTGGAACGCCGACCCCGTCGAAGCCGTCAAGCCTGAAAACGTGCTGCCGCGCATTCGCGCGCTGCTCGGCCCCGACGCGCAATTCGACCTGGAATGGGTCAGCGTCTACACCTTTGCATGCGAACGCATGGACAAATTCCGCCATGGCCGCGTCGTGTTCGCGGGTGACTCCGCGCACCGCGTTTCGCCGTTTGGCGCGCGTGGCGCCAACAGCGGCGTGCAAGACGCTGAAAACCTGGCCTGGAAACTGAAGCTGGTGCTGGCGGGCCTGGCGCCCGACGCGCTGATCGACAGCTACGCCGCCGAACGCGAGTACGCGGCCGACGAGAACATTTTGAATTCGTCGCGGGCCACGGACTTCATCACGCCCAAAAGCGATGTCAGCCGCAGCTTCCGCAACGCCGTGTTGAACCTGGCCAAGACGCATGCGTTTGCGCGGTCACTGGTCAACAGCGGTCGCTTGTCGCTGCCGGCTACGTATGTCGGGTCGCCGTTGAATACGCCGGACGCCGACGCCTTCAGCGGCCGCATGACGCCCGGCGCCGTCGCGCTGGACGCGCCGGTGTCGGTGAATGGCGCAGATGACTGGTGGATGGCGCAACTGGACGGCAGCTTCGTGCTGGCCGTGTTCTGCGGCAGCACCCTGCCCAACCGTGACACACAATCGGCCTTGCAAGCGCTGCGCATGGCCCCGGTGCCGGTCAAGGCGGTTCTGGTGGTTGACGCGCAGTGCGATGTGTCGGGCTTGTCGGCGGACTTGCCAGTGGTGGCCGACCGCCAAGGATGCCTGGCCAAGCGCTATGACGCGCAGCCCGGCACCACCTACCTGATCCGCCCCGACCAGCACATCGCCGCCCGCTGGCGCGCCTTCCATGCCGACGCGGTTACCGCCGCCGTCAAGCGGGCCACGGGCCACGCCTGATTCCTGAGGTCACAAACTCATGCTGATAACCGATACCAACCTGAGCGCGCCCGACGATTTTTACGAAGCGCTGATCGAAACACATCGCGACCTGACGAACGAGCAAAGCCAGGAACTGAACGCCGCGCTGATCCTGCTGCTGGCCAACCACCTGGGCGACATGGCACTCTTGCGCGAAGCATTGCAGCAAGCCAGGGAGTCAGTAGTGGGATCGTAGGATGGGTGAAGCGCGAGAAAAAAACAAAGAAGAACGAAAACGCCGAACGCGCGCAACCCATCAAGCAACGGTGAATTCCGGAAGGATTCAGCCATAACGCAGCCGCTGCATGATGGGTTACGCGCGTTCCACATCGGTTTTCTTTTTGCCGATTCTTCGCGCTTCACCCATCCTACGAGCATCAAGCGTCCCCAAACGTATTCACAATCAGCCCGCGCAACCATTGGTTGCCACTATCCCGGTCAACCCGGCGTTGCCAATACATGTTCGTCTGCAGCGCAGGCACCTTTACCGGCGGCGTCATGAAGCGCAGGCCAAACGGCGCCGCGGCGCTGGCGGCGAGCTTTTCCGGTACGGTGGCCAGCAGATCCGTTGCGCTCACGATATATGGCACGGCCGAAAAGTGCGGCACGCTGAAGTGTTCGGCCAGCACCACCCCCGCGCGCTCCATCGACTGGTTCACCTGCCCGTAGGGCGCGGCGCGCGATACGATCAGATGGCGTTCCGCGCGAAACGCCTTGATGCCCATCCCCGCATGCGCCGTGGGATGTGCCTGCCGGAACAAGGTTGCATAACCCTGGCGAAACAGCATGCGCTGCAGCGTGCCCGCCCCCATTTCGTCAAAGGCGCCGATCGCAAGATCCACCCGGCCGGACTCCATCTCGCGCGGCAAGTCCGGCCCCTGCACCCGCACCGAATCAATCCGCACCTGCGGCGCCATTTGCACGCAGACCTCCATCAAGCGCGGCATGAAGTGGATTTCACCCACATCCGTCATGGCCACCCGAAAGCGCCGGTTGCTGGTCGCGGCGTCGAACACGTCCTGATCCTGCAGCGCCTGCGTCAGCACGGTCAGCGCCTCGCTGACGGGGCCGGCCAACCGCTGCGCGCGCGGCGTGGGCAGCATGCCCTGCCCGGTACGCACGAAGAGCTCGTCGCCAAAAGCCTCGCGCAGACGGCGCAACGCATTGCTGACGGCGGGCTGCGTCAAGTCCATGCGACGTGCCACCGCCGACAGGTTTCGGTCTTCCATCAAGTGCTGGAACAGGACCAGCAGGTTCAGATCGACGTTGCGCAGTTCGGCCATGCCGCCCCCTACTATTCACACAATTTATAGTCTGTATTTTTACATTCCCGTAGCCGTATTGGCAGTTTTTTCCGACAATGACGCATCGCCGCTGCGTTCGTCAGACGGCCCCATACCGACCGCGCGGCCACGCACCGCGCCGCCACCCAGGAGGATTCCATGGAACTGCAATATCTGACCGGCTTTGGCAACGACTGCGCCACCGAAGCCTTGCCCGGCGCGCTGCCCGTGGGCCGCAATTCGCCGCAGCAATGTCCGTATGGCCTGTATGCCGAGCAGCTTTCCGGCACAGCCTTCACCGCCCCTCGCAACGAAAACCGCCGTTCCTGGCTGTACCGCATCCGTCCGGGCGCGCAACACAAGCCGTTTGAAGCGTTTGGCGGCGCCGCCAGCTGGGAAAGCACGTTTGGCCATGGCCCGGTCACGCCCAACCAACTGCGCTGGAGTCCGCTGCCGATTCCCGCCGCCCCCACCGACTTCCTGGAAGGCGTGAAGACCTGGGGCGGCAACGGCGGCCCCGACGAACAGGGCGGCGTGGCCATCCATCTGTATGCCGCCAACCGCTCGATGCAGGGCCGTTACTTCTACAACGCCGACGGTGAACTGCTGCTGGTGCCGCAGCAGGGCCGGCTGCGCCTGGCCACCGAACTGGGCCTGATTGATTTGGAGCCCCTGGAAATTGCCGTAATCCCGCGCGGCGTACGGTTTCGCGTCGAACTGCTGGACGGCGAGGCGCGCGGCTACATGCTGGAGAACTTTGGCGCGGCGCTGCGCCTGCCAGAACTGGGTCCCATCGGTTCAAACTGCCTGGCCAACGCCCGTGACTTCAAAACGCCCGTGGCCTGGTACGAAGACGTGGAAGGCGACTTTGAATTGATCGCGAAATTCACCGGTGGCTTCTGGCGCGCGTCCATCGACCATTCGCCGCTGGACGTCGTGGCCTGGCACGGCACGCACGCGCCCTACAAGTACGACCTGCGCCACTTCAACACCATCGGCTCGATCAGTTTCGACCATCCGGACCCGTCGATCTTCACCGTGCTGACCGCGCCGTCGGACACCCCGGGCACGGCCAACATGGACTTCGCGATTTTCCCGCCGCGCATCCTGGCCATGGAAGACACCTTCCGTCCGCCCTGGTTCCACCGCAACGTCGCCAGCGAATTCATGGGCCTGATACAAGGCGTGTACGACGCCAAGGCCGATGGCTTCGCGCCCGGCGGCGCCAGCCTGCACAATTGCATGAGCGGCCACGGCCCCGACGCCGAGACCTTTGAAAAAGCCTCACGCGCCGACACGCACAGCGCCCACTACATCCGCGATACGATGGCGTTCATGTTTGAAACGCGCCGAGTGATTCGCCCGACCGCGCAGGCGCTGGCTTCCGACGCTCTGCAAGACGATTACCACCGGTGCTGGCAGGGTATCGTGAAGCACTTCGATCCCACCAAGGCGTGACGGCGCCCCCTCGCTGACCCACGCTCACGGCGATGCGCGAAAGCGCATCGCCGTTTGGCGTTCACCATCTGGCGTTCATCCTTTGTTATCCGCCGTTCAGCATTCGTACGGCTTGCCGGCCCTTCAACACACACATTAACGAGACACGCAGCCATGACCACCACCATCAACGAAACCCACGATCCGTCCTTGAAGAGCTGGGTTGCCAGCGCCAACACCGGCACGTCCGACTTTCCGGTGCAGAACCTGCCCTATGGCGCCTTCCGCCGCAAGGGCACGAACGAGTCGTTCCGCCCCGGCGTGGCCATCGGCGACCAGATCCTGGACCTGGCTGCGCTGGCAGCGGCAAAGCCGTTTGAAGGCCAGGCCGCCGAGGCGCTGGCCGTTTGCGCCAGCGACAGCCTGAATGCGTTGATGGCCTTGGGCAAGACACATTGGAGTGCCCTGCGCCTGGCCCTGTCGCGTGCGCTGCGCGAAGGCGCCGCGTTGCGCAACGTGGTCGAGCCGCTGTTGGTGGCGCAAGCCGATGCAGAACACACCACGCCCGCGCGCATTGGCGACTACACCGACTTCTACATCTCGGTGCACCACGCCACCGCCATCGGCAAACAATTCCGCCCCGACAACCCTTTGCTGCCGAACTACAAGTGGGTGCCCATCGGCTACCACGGTCGTGCGTCCAGCATCGGCGTAGACCAGAAATTCCCCCGGCCCGTTGGCCAGACTCGCCCGGCCAACGAAGGCGAAGCGCCGCAGTTCGGCCCGTGCGCCCGCTTGGATTACGAACTGGAACTGGGTATCTTCGTGGGCACCGGCAACGTCCAGGGCGAGCGCATCAACCTGGCTGACGCCGACGGCCACGTGTTTGGCCTGTGCATTCTGAACGACTGGTCGGCACGCGACATCCAGGCTTGGGAATACCAGCCGCTGGGGCCTTTCCTTTCCAAGAACTTCGCCTCGACGATCTCGCCGTGGATCGTGACCATGGAAGCGCTGGAGCCGTTCCGCACGCAGTACAACCGCGGGCCGTCCGAACCGCAACCGATGCCGTACCTGGCATCCGATGCGAACCGCGCCAAGGGTGCCTACGACGTGCAACTTGAAGTGCTGATGACCACCGCCCAGTCGCGCGATGCCAAGCAGCCGCCGGTGACGCTGTCGCGCAGCAATTTCCGCGACGCGTACTGGAACGTGGCGCAACTGATTGCGCACCACACAGTGAACGGCTGCAATCTGCAACCGGGCGACATGCTGGGCACGGGCACGCTGTCCGGCCCGAAACCGTCGGAAGCGGGGTCCTTGCTGGAATTGAGCAACGGCGGCAAGACGCCGATTGACTTGCCCTGGGGCGAAAAGCGCACCTTCCTGCAAGACGGTGACCAGATCATCATGCGCGCCGCCTGCGAGAAAGCGGGCTACCCGAAAATCGGCTTCGGCGAATCTTCCGGCGTGGTGCTACCCGCCAAACAGTAGGATGGGTGAAGCGCGGCAAGCCGGGTAGAAGAACCCCGGCATTCGCCGCGCGCAACCCATCACGACTGCGTTCAGGAAGGATTTCTCGCTTGCCGGGCGTGATGGGTTACGTGCGATGGGAGGTGGGGTTCTTGGGTGAAGATTTCTCGCACTTCACCCATCCTACGTGCCACGACTTCATCACGGCTGACGCGAGAAACCCTGCTCGGCAGCCGATACTTTGTATGGACCGGGGACATGGGTAACGGGTGTTCGGGGACATAGGTAACACTTCTAGCATCACGGTATGGTCGTTTTTAGGAGCGAGCGATGCCGTGGAAGGAGTCAAGCCTTATGTCCTGCCGAATGGAGTTCGTTCAGCTTGCCCTGCAACCGGGCAGCAATGTGCGGGAGCTTTGCCGGCGTTTCGATATCAGCGCCAAGACCGCCTACAAGTGGTTGGGCCGCTACGAGCGGAACGGCCAGGCTGGGTTGCAAGATCTGTCTCGCAGGCCTGGCAATAGTCCTGGGCGCACGTGTGAGCAAATCGAAGCGCAGGTGATCGACCTGCACAAGCGTTACCCGTACTGGGGGCCTCGCAAGTTGCGGGCGCTGCTTGGGCCGACTACGGCGCCCGCGCCCAGTACCATCTCGGCAATTTTGCGACGACATGGCTATCGGGTCCAAGGCGAGGACTCGAACGTCGGGCTGGCGAACCAGCGCTTTGAGCATGAAGCGCCAAACCTGTTGTGGCAGATGGACTTCAAGGGGCACTTTGCCCTGACCGACGCGCGTCAGGGACGGTGCCATCCGCTGACGCTATTGGACGATCACTCACGCTACGCCCTGTGCATCC
The DNA here is from genome assembly GCF_003994415.1 of Achromobacter spanius. NCBI lineage: Bacteria > Pseudomonadati > Pseudomonadota > Betaproteobacteria > Burkholderiales > Alcaligenaceae > Achromobacter > Achromobacter spanius. The sequence continues at coordinate 5,711,497 of NZ_CP034689.1, forward strand.
AGGCTTGTGGCGATGAGCGCAGCAAAACCGTGCAGCAGCACCTGAAGGCCGTATTTCGCCGTTACGGATTGCCCGAACGGATCACCGCGGATAACGGCCCATCCTGGGCATCGGTGCGCGGCCTGGGGCTGACAGGCCTGGAGGTTTGGCTCATGCGGCTGGGTGTGCGTATCAGCCACAGTCGTCCTCGCCACCCGCAAACCCAGGGCAAGCTAGAACGCCTGCATCGAACGCTCAAGCGCGAGTTGATCCAGGCCCGGGGGTTTAGCAGTCTGCTGGACTGCCAGCAAGCCATGGATCAGTGGCGTGAACAGTACAACCACGTCCGGCCCCACCAGGCGTTGGGGCAGATGCCGCCCCTGTCGAGATATAGACCTAGCCCTCGTCGCTATCCTGCCTCGTTGCCTCCGATCGAATACGAGCCGGGCGATCGAGTGCTCAAGGTCAGGACCAAGGGGCAGATCATTGTGAACGGACGCGTCGTCTTCGTCGGAGAGGGAATGGCGGGTCTGCCGGTCGCGGTCAGACCCTCCTCGCAAGACGGCGTGCTCGATGTCGTCTTCCTGTACAAAATTGTCCAACAGATCGACCTCAGAGCACGCCAATAGGATAAAAACCTATGTGTTACCCATGTCCCCGAACATGTGTCACCCATGTCCCCGGTCCATACAATACTTTGCAACCCATCACGGCAACCGATACTTTTCTTCCCGATACGCCCAGCTTGCCCACAGGGCATGCGCCAGCGCCTCATCGGTCAACGTCGGGTCGGCGGGCTGCACGGGCGCATACGTTTCATTTTGGCCTACCGGCGCCGCTTCGTAGCGGAATTCGCGTGGCGGCTTCGCGGGTTCCAGCACCAGCAGCTTGTCGCCCTGCAAATACCCGAAGTTGTCCGCGTACTGCATCATCGCGCGGTTCGGGTCGCGCTGCGTCAGGTCGGCGCCCAGCATCGGGTTCACGTTGTCCAGGCCAATCAGAGACAACAGCGTCGGCGCCATATCGATCTGGCTCACCAGGCGTTCGTCCTGGCGCGGCGTGATGCCGGCGCCGAGGAACAGCGCGGGTATCTGGAAATGGCGCACCGGCACGGGTATCGATCCATACACGCGCGAATCGTGGTCCGCGATCACCAGGAACACGGTGTTGTCCCAGTACGGCGCCTGCTTCGCCTTTTCAAAAAACTGCCCTAACGCCCAATCGGCGTAACGCACCGTATTGTCCACCGTGGCCGGGTCGCCCACCGGCTTGATGCGGCCTTCCGGGTATTCCCAAGGTGAATGGTTCGACACGGAAAACGCCAGCGTGAAGACGGGCTTGTCGCCGTCAGCACGCAACAGGCGGTCGACCTGGTTGAACATGTCTTCGTCGGACGCGCCCCATGAGCCTTCATACACCGGATTCACGAACTTCGGCCGGTCCACCACTTCGTCGAAGCCGTTGCCCAGGAAGAACGCCCGCATATTGTCAAAGTGCGACTCGCCGCCATACACGAAGCGTGAACGGTAGCCGTGCTTGCCCAGCACCTGCGCCAAGGTGAAGAAGCCGGTTTGCGAACGCGGCAGCTTGACTACCGCGTCGGCCACGCTGGGCAGAAAGCCCGCCGTCACCGCTTCAATGCCGCGTACCGAGCGCGTGCCGGTGGCATAGGCGCGATGAAACATCCAGCCTTCCTTGGACAGGCGGTCAATATTCGGCGTCAGGTCGCGTCCGCCCAAGCTGCCCACGTACTGCGCGCCCAGGCTTTCCTGCAAGATGATCACCACGTTCAGCGGCTTGTCGCGCCGCACCGTGGCCTTTTGTTCATGCAAGCTGGGGTAGCGCGCATCCAGTGGCGCGCCGGTCAGGCCGGCCTTATCGCGAACAATGGCGTTCATCTGGTCCACCGGCATCTTCGGATACATCGCGGCCGACGAGCGCTCGTCCTGCATGCGATAGGCCGCGTCGAACACGCTGTACAGCGAATTCAGCGCCAAGGCATTCACCATGGAATCCGAGCTGAACGCCACCTTGGCCGGATTGATAGGGCGATGCTCCAGCGTGCCGCGCGCGCCCAGCACCGCCAGCGCCAGGATCACGAAGGACGCAATCGGTCGCTTCCACCACGCCATGAACCCGTCTTGCGAACGCGTCGGAAACAGTTTGAACGCCAACCAGGCCGCCACCACCAGCACCACGAACGCAGCCAGCAACACGCCCTTGTAGCCTTGCCACAGCATCGACCCCACTTCCTTGGGATTGAGCAGGTAGATGAAGTACAGCCGGTTGGGCCGCGTGTCGTATTCCGTGATGAATTGCGGCGTGGACACCTCCAGCAGCACATACAGCATCCACCACACGCGGAACCACCACGCAGTGATGCGAGCCGCCAGCGGCCGATGCCCGAACCACGGCGAGAACACAGCAGGCAACGCTATCACCATGGACAGCAGGCAGACGTCGATACGCAACCCGCCCAGCAGCACCGGCCACAAGCCGCCAGCCGCTTGTACGCGGTCCCACATCCAGAACGACAGCCCAAGCCGCGACAACGTCAGCAGCACCAGGACGGCGAGAATGAATCGAAGTGTCAGGCGACGCATGCGGCAGCCCCTCGCAAGCGGCGAATCGCGTTTGCCGCTACTGATAAAAGAATGCCGTTATCCATGCCGAGCAAAACCATGCCGCCTCGTTGTCCGAAATTGAAACCGGGCAAAGATTAACGCGGTTTTGCCAGATCAGCGGTGATATCGAATCGGCGGGCCGCGTTGCACGACATCGCCGGCGCAACAGAGCGCTTGCGCGGCCCAGCAGCTTGCCCTATTGAACGCGTCGCAGCCGTTCTCGGCTGTTGCTCAGGTGCGTGCGCATGGCGGCGCGTGCCGCCTCCGCGTCCTGGCGCAGGATCGCGCTGTAGATGTCTTCGTGTTCCAGGTTCACGCGGGCCAGATAGGCCGCCCGATCTTCCTGCGCAAACTTGGCGGAATTGATGCGGGTACGCGGGATGATCGCCGAACCCAGATGCGACATCAGATCCGCGAAATATCGGTTGTCGGTGGACTGCGCCACCAGGAGGTGGAACTGGAAGTCGGGGGTGATCGTGTCGCCGCCGCTTTCCAAGGCGCTCTTGAAAAGGTCCAGCGCGCGCCGCATGTCCTGCAACTGTGCGTCGCTGCGGCGCGTGGCGGCCAGGCCCGCCGCCTCGCTTTCCAGGCAGATGCGCAGTTCAAGCAGCACCAGCACGTCGCGCACCGTGGCGATGTCCGCGGGGTCAATGCGAAAGTCGGCGCTGCCGCTGGGTTCCAGCGCATACGTGCCAACGCCGTGATGGGTTTCCACCAGACCTGAGGCCTGCAGGCGGGAAAGCGCTTCGCGCACAACGGTTCGGCTCACGCCGAACTGACTCATGATCGCGGACTCGGTGGGCAGCTTTTCGCCAGGACGGATCGCTCCGCTACGGATTCGCTCGGAGATGCTTTCGACCAAGCCTTGAGCCAAGTTCCGGGGACGACGCTGCGGCAAAACGGGGGTATCGACAGGCGCGTTCATCTGGGTTGATCCGACAATGATTACAAGGGCTTGGTGCGTGAATTTGGGGCTGATTGTACTTTGCACAAGTTGTACGACAACATACCAGATACGCCCGCCTACGCGCCATCGGCGGGCGGGCTGCGTGCGCGGTCATGGGCACGAATTCACCATTTCAGGGGGATGGGTCGTGCCCACCGGCGCGTGCCACGATGATCGGAAGGAAAAAGAGCGCCGCCAGAAACCACAGCAAGGTGGCGGACCACAGCGTCTGGCTCAGGAAATGCGCACCTTGCAATATGCGCACCAGCGAAAACAAGATCCCGGCCGACACCCCCACCGCCAGCCCGCCCCAGCGCCACGCCGGCCGCTTCAGCGCCCAGCCGACAAAGTACAGCGTCAGCATCGAATAGCCCGCGCCCGCGTGGCCGCTTGGCAAGGCCCCCCGGCCCGTGCGCGCACCCAGGTCCACCAGTGCAGCGGGTATGGCGTATAGCCGCCCAGTGTGTCCAGGTCGTACGGGCGCGGCAACGTCGTGTAGTGCTTGAGCTGGTTCACCAGCACTTGCCCGACCAGGCAAGTGGCCGCCAACGCCAACGCCGGCGCGCGCCACCGACGCCAGGACGGCACACGGAAACTGGCGGCCGCCACGCTTGCGGCCCCCAGGGCCACGCCGATGGGCAGCACCAGTACCAGGCGGTGCCCCAGCACTTCCAGCAAACGGTTCGCGCGCAAGGGAAAGTCGTCCAGCGCCGGGCTGAACAACGCATGTGCGATGCGCAGGTCCAGCCCCGACGTATTGGCCCACCACGCCGCCGCCGCCCACGCCAAGGTCATGCCGATGAGTTGGCTGCATGCATACCAGGCAAGCGTGGGTGCACGCGCGGGCAGCAGGGAGGAAGGCATGAAGAAAAGTCGACGAAGATCGGTTCGGAAGCAAGCGCAGAGCTTAGTCGCCCGAAGGTCGAAAATTCGTCAAATTCACGCGGGGGCTTGTGGAGCGGCAGCGCTGGCATGGGCGTCCAGGCGCAGCAGGAACTGGGTCCCCCGCGACGCCGGTTCGCGGGAAGACGCGACGGTCAGTTGCCAACCCTGCATGTCGCAGACGCGCTTGGCGATTGCCAGCCCCAAGCCGCGCGCCGTGTCGTGCTGGCCCGCGGCCGCCGAATCCCGCATGCGGCCGCTGTAATAACGGCGGAACAGGAAGGGCAGGTCGTCGGCCGCAATGCCTTTGCCGTCGTCGCTCAATTCCAACAAAGCACCCGCGTGAAACCTGGCGGTAAGCGTGGCCGGCGCGGCGTGCTCGACGGCGTTGCGCACCAGATTGCGCAGCACGATCAGCAGCGCATAGCGGTCCAGGGTCAACACGTGGCCCGCTTCGATCTGATTGTCGAAGCGCAAATCCGCCTGTCCGGCCTGGGCTTCATAGCCGCGCCAGGCATCATCCATGCAGACGCCGATATCCACCGGCGCGGGCGGCAGCAACTGATCGCGCGCCATCGCGCGGGCGCTTTCCAGGCACACGATCACATCGTCCACGTTGTCCACCACGCGCGTCAGACGCTGATGCTGGTCGGGCGTCAAGGACTGAGTCAGCAGCATCAATTCGCTGTCTGACCGAATGGCGGCCAGCGGCGTGCGGATTTCGTGGCTCAGGTTGCCCGCAAACTCGCGTTCGCGCGCGATGGATCGGTCCACCTGATTCTGCACGCGGTTGAAGGCTTCGATCAGGCGGCCGGCTTCGTCGTCGCGGGTAACGGCCATGTCGGGCGCGCCGGGGGCCCAGGTGGCCAGCCGGTCGGTCAGGTCCAGCAAGGGCCCCACCGCCACCGCCGCCACGCGCCGCGACAAGGCGTACGCGCCCAGCACGCAGATGGCGCCCACGCCCAGCACGATCAAGCCGAAGTCGTGGACCCGTTCTTCATTGTCGGTGGCGTCGTACAGCAAATACACCTTGCCGCGGCCGGTATCCGCCACCATGACGTGCCAGGTATAGGCGTCGGGCTCGATCAGGTGCAGGCCATTGTCCAGCCCCAACACCTCATCGGGAATGCCGGCGGGACGCTGTCCGTCCACACTCATCCAGGCTCGCATCGAGCCGCCCAGTTCACGCGCGCCCTGGCGCGGCACGAACTCGTCGCTGGCGCGCGCGTGTTGCACCAGTCGGTCCATTTCGGTGTTGAGGATGTCGTTGACCAGGTCGTCTTCCATCTGGTCGAACGTCAGATAGGCCAGCAGCGCCAGCGCAGTCACGAACAGCGCCACCGTTCCCGTCAGCGCCCACACGACCCGCTGGGTCAGTGTGCCGCCCGCCGCGCGCGTCATGCGGCGGCTCCGTTCAGCGTCAGGCGCCAGCCTGTGCCGTGCAGGGTTTCGATGCCGTCGAACCCAGCATCGGCCAAGGCGCGGCGCAGCAGGTGCACCTGGCTGCGCAGCGCGTCCGAGGACGGCGGTTCGTTGCCCCACAGCAGGGATTCGAGTTCCTCGCGCGCCACCACGCGGCCAGGATCGCGCATCAGCGCGTCCATGATCAGGCTGGCCTTGCGCGTCAGGTGCACGGGCTGCCCGTTGAATGACACGCTACGGCTGCGCGTGTCGTATTGCAGCGGGCCGAACACGCGCACTACATCCACCGTTGCGCCCTTGGCGCGCTGAATCAAGGCCAGCAGCCGGGCCTCGACTTCAAGCAGCGCGAAGGGCTTGGTCAGGTAGTCGTCGGCGCCATGCGAGAAGCCCGTGAGCTTGTCTTCCAGGCTGTCGCGCGCGGTCAGCATCAGCACCGGCACATCCGCGCGCATGTCGTTGCGCAACGCATGCAGCACCGCATTGCCGTCCATGCCCGGCAAGCCGATGTCCAGGATCAAGGCATCGAAGCGCTGCGCCTTGACGCACGCCAACGCGGCGTGGCCGGTATAGGCGACGTCAGGCAGAAACCCGCGAACTTCCAGAAAGGAATACAGGTTGCCGGCAATGATGTGATCGTCTTCGACGATCAGCACCCGATAATTCGCACCCGCCGCGGGGCTGACTGCCATGGTTGGCGCTCCGTATGGATTGACCGCGAGTCCGTCGCAGGCACGTGCTACGCCTGCAACACCTTGCCCGGATTCATGAGCCCCTGGGGATCCAGCGCGCGCTTGATCCGGCGCATCAGTGCCAGTTCAACCGGGCTTTTGTAGCGCGGCAGCTCGTCCCGCTTGAGCTGCCCCACCCCATGCTCGGCGCTGATGGAACCCTGGTGGGCATGCACGCTGTCATGCACCACACCATAGATCTCGCTTTGCAGCGCCAGCAGTTCGGCTTCGGTCTGCCCCGGCGCGTTGGCCACGTTGTAGTGCAGGTTGCCGTCGCCCAGATGGCCGAAGATGACGTGGCGCACGCCCGGAAAGCGTGCCTGCAACAGGGCATTGGTCTTGTGCACGAAGCCGGCGATGGACGAAATGGGAATGGACACGTCATGCTTGACCGACTTGCCCAACTCGGCTTCGGCCAGCGGAATGCTTTCGCGCAAATGCCACAGCGCCTTGCTCTGCGCCACATTGGCGGCAATGGCGGCGTCGTTGATCAGGCCGGCGTCGATGGCCTCGCCCAACACGGCTTCGAAGCGCTCGCGCGCGTGCGCCTCGCTTTCGCTATCGGACAACTCAAGCAGCGCAAACCAGGGGGATTCGGCGGAAGCGCCTTCGAAAGGCAGGCGCTGTTGCGGGAACAGGCGCACCACCCCTTGCAGGCAGGCGTTGCTCATGAGTTCGAAGCCCGTCAGCGCCGCGCCGAAGCCGGCGCGCGCGCGTGACAGCACTTCCACGGCCTGATCGATGGTGTCCAGCGTCAGCAGCGCGGTGCAGGACGCCACCGGGCGGGGAAACAGTTTCAGCGTGGCCGCGGTGATGATGCCCAGCGTGCCTTCGCTGCCGATGTACAGGTCGCGCAGATCGTAGCCGGTGTTGTCCTTGCGCAGGCCGCGCAGCCCGTCCCAGATTTCGCCCTCGGCCGTCACCACTTCCAGGCCCAGCGTCAGGTCGCGCGTGTTGCCGTAGCGCAGCACCTGCGTGCCCCCGGCATTGGTGGCCAGATTGCCGCCAATGGTGCAACTGCCTTCGGCGGCCAGGCTCAGGGGAAATAAGCGGTTCGCCCCCGCGGCGGCTTCTTGCACCGCTTGCAGAATGCAGCCCGCTTCCACTGTGATGGTGTCGTTGTCGGTGTCCAGGTTGCGAACCGCGGTCAGGCGGGCCGTGGACAGCACCACGGCGCGGCCGGTGTCGTCAGGCGTGGCGCCACCACACAGGCCCGTATTGCCGCCCTGCGGCACCACCGGCACGCCATGGTGCAGGCACAGCTTCACGGCGTCGGCCACTTCCTGCGTGGAACCCGGCCGTATCACCGCCAGTGCCGCGCCCCGATAGCGGCGGCGCCAGTCAAGCACATAAGAGGCGGCGTCCTCGCCGGTCAGCACATGGGTAAAGCCCAGGAGGGACTGTAGATCGCTCAGCAATGTCATAGGCGCCGCACAAGAAAGGCCTGGAGCGCGCCCCAGGCTGGGGTGTAGGGATGTGCGGGCTATTGTAGGGGCGGAATCGCGCGGGCCGAAAGCGCCGCGCTAGCCCACGGCCTGGTCGAGCCGGGTGCCGGTCAGGCCCGAGCAGTACGCGCGCGAGGCGATGCGGTTCATCAGGAAAGCGCGGTCGATACCGGCCGGGCCGGGCATTTCAGACAACGCGCGGTAGGCACGGCGCAATGCTTCGCCGCGCGTGGCGCCGTACACCAGCAGCCGGGTGCAGGGCAGGCGGCGGTCAACGCAGCCGTCGATACGCATTTCCAAGGCGTGGGCGCCGATGGCGTCGGGGCTGGCCGCGATGGCGCCGGCATGCGGCTGCACGTTGGCGCTGATCACGCGGAATACGCCGCTGCGGTCGTCCAGGGAAAAGGCCACGGCCCCGGTACCCTTCCAGCCACGGTCGCGTGCGACCTCGGTGGCGACGCCACGCAAGGCTGCCTCGATGGAAGGCGGCAGATGCGGGGCGGGGCATTCGGCGATCAGCACGCGGGCCTCGCGCCAGACGCAGCGTTCCCAGGCACGGCCCGCGACCATTTCGCCCGCCTCGGACACGAATACATGGATATCAAGCCGGCGTTCCTGGCCAGCGCCCGGCCCGGCGTAGTCCGTGGGAGGACCGCGCCGGCTGGTGGCGCGCCCCGATGACATCACAGTGGAAACTTTGGCACCCATGGCCCCTCCTGTCTTTCTGCTTGCAGCGCAAGCGTATCACCTTCGGATGACGAGCAAATTGTGTGCCATGCGCGCGGCCCCCGGAACGGCCCCGTCCCCTCTTCTCTCGCGCACCGGATCAAGGCGGCACGCCACGTGCTACGCACCAATGCAGGGCGGGCGCCACCCCTAAGACGTCCTACTGCTCCCGTCGGATGAGAGCCATGCGCCAATGGGGGATAATTCACTTTTGATGCTTAACCCAGCCGGGTTCTGATATACGGGTTTACCACTAACCCCGTCAGCGCTGGCGCTGCAACTCCCTACTCAAGGAATCGTCGTGGGTAACAACAACACGCAATTTCCCGCTTCTGTCTTCAAGGCTTATGACATTCGCGGCACGGTGCCGGACCTGATCGACGCGACGTTCGCGCGCGCCTTGGGCGTGGCATTGGCCGCGCGCGCGCGCGACGAAGGCGTGCAGACCCTGGTTGTGGGCCGCGACGGCCGCCTGAGCAGTGAAATGCTGTCCGACGCCTTGCAGGAAGGCATGCAGGAAGGCGGCGTAGACACGCTGGACGTCGGCATGGTGCCCACGCCCCTGGTGTACTTCGCCGCGAACATCATGCAGACCGGCTCCGGCGTGGCCATCACCGGCAGCCACAACCCACCCAAGTACAACGGCTTCAAGATGATGATGGGCGGCCGCGCCCTGTATGGCGAAGAGGTACAGGCTTTGGGCACCGCCATGAACGGCGCGAGCCCGGCCCCGGCCGAACGCCCCGGTGTGCGCCGCCAACTGGACCTGATCGCCGCCTATATCGCGCGCGTGGCCTCCGGCGTGAAGCTGGCCCGCCCCATGAAAATCGCGATCGACTGCGGCAACGGCGTGGCCGGCGCGGTGGCCCCGCAGCTGTTCCGCGCACTGGGCTGCGAAGTGACCGAACTGTTCTGCGAAGTGGACGGCACCTTCCCCAACCATCACCCGGATCCCGCCGAACCCAAGAACCTGCAAGACCTGATCAAGTGCGTGGCCGAGACCGACTGCGAACTGGGCCTGGCCTTCGACGGCGACGGCGACCGCCTGGGCGTGGTCACGAAATCGGGCCAGATCATCTGGCCCGACCGCCAACTGGTGCTGTTCGCCCGCGATGTGCTGGACCGCAACCCCGGCGCCACCATCATCTACGACGTCAAGTGCAGCCGCCACGTGGGCCTGTCCGTGCAAGCTGCTGGCGGCGTGCCGCTGATGTGGAAAACCGGCCATTCGCTGGTCAAGGCCAAGCTGGCCGAAACCGGCGCGCCGCTGGCCGGCGAAATGAGCGGCCACATTTTCTTCAAGGAACGCTGGTACGGCTTTGACGATGGCCTGTACACCGGCGCGCGCCTGCTGGAAATCGTGTCGCGCGAAGCCGACGCCTGCGCGCCCCTGGAGGCCCTGCCGCAAGACGTTTCCACGCCGGAACTGAAGCTGGAAATGGAAGAAGGCCAGCCGTTCACGCTGGTGAAGGCCTTGCAGGACCAAGGACAGTTCGCCGACGCCAAACGCGTCATCACCATCGACGGCGTGCGCGCCGAATACGCCGACGGCTTCGGCCTGGCCCGCCCGTCGAACACCACACCCGTCGTGGTGCTGCGCTTTGAGGCCGAGAACGCCGAGGCACTGCAACGCATCCAGGCCGACTTCCGCCGCGAATTGGGCAAGCTTGCGCCAGAAGCCAAATTGCCGTTCTGATCCTCTCATGTCGCTACCGAACAGCCCAGCCTGGCAACAATTCACCGCGGCGGCCAAAGCCGCTCCCTTGCGCGGCGAGCAACTCAGGGTGATCAATGCGCCGGGCCTACGCCTGGATCTAAGCACCCAGGCGCACTCGCCCGCCTTGCACGCAGCGTCTGAAGCGCTGCTGGCTCAGCAGCAGTTTGACGCCGCCCGCGCCACGCTGTTTGACGGCGGCCACGCCAACTGGACCGAAGGACGCGCCGCCTGGCACACCGCCTTGCGCGCGGCCGAGCCCCCCGCCCCGGTTGCCAGCGCCGTGCAGGCCGAACGGGATCGCTTGCGCGAATTCGTGCGCGAGGCCGACCGCAGCGACCGCTACGGCTACGTGCTGCACCTGGGCATCGGCGGCAGCGATTGGGGGCCGCGCCTGGTGACACGTGCGCTGCGCCATGGCGGCGCGCGACGCGAAGTGCGGTTTGCATCGAACGTGGATTCGCACTCCGTCGCCGACGCCATGAGCCGGCTGGATCCGCACGACACGCTGGTCATCGTCGCGTCCAAATCGTTCACCACGACCGAACCGCTGGCCAATGCGGAAGTGGCCATGAACTGGCTGCGCGACGCCGGCGTGGCCGACCCCATCAAGCAGGTGGTGGCAATTACCGCCAACGTGGAAGCCGCGCTCAACCTGGGCATCCTGCCCGACCACATCTTCCAGATCTGGGACTGGGTCGGCGGCCGGTATTCGCTATGGTCCGCCATCGGCCTGCCCATCGCGCTGGCCTTGGGCAACGACGCATTTGATCAACTGCTGGCCGGCGCCGCGGCCATGGACGACCATTTCCGCACCGCGCCCAACGCGGAAAACGCGCCGCTGCAAATGGCGCTGGCCGGCGTGGTCAACCGCAGCGTGCTGGGTTATGACTCGCTGGTGATTGCCCCCTACGACTCCCGGCTGGTTCACCTTGTGCCGTGGGCCCAGCAGTTGGAAATGGAATCGCTGGGCAAGATTGCCACGGCGGACGGCAGCCCCGTCGGCTTGCCGACCGGCCCCGCCGTCTGGGGCATGTCCGGCACCGACTGCCAGCACACCTTCTTTCAATGGCTGCATCAGGACGTCATGGGCGCGCCCGTGGATTTCATTCTTTGCGAGCAGCCCAACCACGCCTATGCGCGCCACCATGAACTGCTGATCGCCAACTGCCTGGCGCAGCGTTCGGCGCTGCTGCGCGGCAAATCCTTTGACGACGCACTGGCCGAAACCTCGGCCACGGAAAGCGATCCGGCGCGCGCGCGGATGCTTGCAAAGCACCGGGTTCACCCGGGCGGCCGTCCGTCATCGCTGATCGTGCTGCCGCGCCTGGAAGCCTATACCCTGGGTGCGCTGCTGGCCATGTACGAACACAAAGTATTCGCGCAAGGCGTGATCTGGGGCATCAACCCGTTTGACCAATGGGGCGTGGAATTCGGCAAGGCGCTGGCCAAGCACATCATGCGCGAACTGGATTCGCCGCAGACCAGCCAGCAAGATCCCTCCACCCGCTTCTGGATCGACGCGATCGCGCGCGGGCGCTAGGCGGGATCAAACCGGAATCAAGCGACTCAGCCGCTCAGCGCGTCGTAGAGTTCGACATGGATGCGGGCAACCCGCCCGATGTCGAATTCGCGCTCAGCCAGCGCACGGCCCGCCGCGCCCAGGGCCTGGCGCAAGGCGGCATCTTCGACCAGCCGCGCGATGGCGTCCGCCAGCGCCTGAGCGTCACGCACCGGCACCAGCAGCCCGGTTTGGCCCGGTTCGATGGCGTCGCGGCAGCCCGGCACGTCGGTCGTCACCACCGCCCGCCCGCATGCCGCCGCCTCGATCAACGATTTCGGCAAACCCTCGCGGTAGGAAGGCAATACGGCGACATGGCTGGCCGCATACAGCTCGGCAATGTCCGACCGTTCACCCAGCGCCTGGACGGCGCCGTCACGTTGCCAGGCATCCACCTCTTGCTGCGTGGCCGACGCGGGGTTGCCCGCGTCCAGCCCACCCACCAATTGCATGACCACCGGCACACCACGCGCGCGCAGGATAGTGGCTGCCTCGACGAATTCGCGCACGCCCTTATCGCGCAACAGGCGCGCCACCATGGTGACCACGACGGGCGGTGAAGGCGGCTCGGGCGACGCGCGGTAGGCATCCAGGTCCACCCCCGCGCCGCGAATCATGACGACCTGCTCGTCGCGCACCGCACCCAGTGACTTGAGCAGGTCGCGGTCATTGGCGTTCTGGAAAATCACGCGGCTGTTGGGGTGACCCAGCGCCAAGCGATACAGGCGCGCCACCACGGCGCGCACCAATCGCATCTTCAGGGAATTCGACAGGAACACGAAGCCCAGGCCGGAAATCGCCGCCACCATGCCGGGCACGCGGGCCAGGCGCGCGGCAATGCCGCCATACAGCACGGGCTTGATCGTGACCAGATGGACCACATCGGGACGCACGCGACGAAACAGGCGCAGCAACGCCAGCAATGTGCCCAGTTCCTGCAAAGGATGTTTGCCACTGCGCGTCATGGGAATGGCGTGATGCGTCATGCCCAGCGCCTGGATGTCGGCCACGGCGGGACCATCCATCGTGGCCACATGCACGTCGTAACCCGCCTGTTGCGCGGCCAGCGCCACCGGCACGCGATGCGACATGAAGAAGGCCGGGTTGTTGACCACGAACATCAGGCGGCGGCTCATGCCTGGCCTCCCGCAATATCGCGCCATACGGCGATGTAGCGCTGCACCATGCGCGCCAGATCAAAGTTTTCAAACACGCGCGCGCGCCCTGCCTCGCCCGCGCGCCCGTGGCCGCGCGCAGCCACGTCGCACAAGGCAGTCTCGATGCCGCGCGCCAGCGCCTCGGCTTGCTCGGGCGGCACGATGAGGCCGGTATCGCCAACGATATAGGCGGCGTCGCCCACGTTCGTCACCACGCAGTAAACGCCGCAGGCCATGGCCTCGGCCACCACGTTGGGAAAGCCCTCGGCGCAGCTGGACAGCACATGCACGTCCAAGCCGTTCATCACCGCCGGCACGTCGTCGCTGGGGCCGGCAAGAATCAGGCGGTCGCGCAGGTTCAGCTTGTTGATCAAGGCGGCAAGCTCGGCGTTGTCGGCCGTCATGCCGCGCCCGACCAGCACGCAGCGCAAGCCGCCGTCGCGGCCATCGCGCACCAGCGCGGCCACGGCGCGCAGCAGGTTGGCGTGGTCTTTCAGCGGGTCCCACCGGGCCACGCTGCCGATCACGGGCGCGTCTTCCGACAAGCCCCATTGCGCGCGCACGCGCGTGCGCGCTTGCGCATCGGGCGCATAGCGCGACAGATCGTAGCCGTTAGGAATCACCACCATGCGGTCGCGCCGGTAGCCTCTGTCGGCATGCCGTTCGGCCGCGTTCTGGGCGGCGCAAACGATGGCACGCGGCACGCGGCCGGACAGCCATGCGCAAGCCCGCAAAACCAGGCGCGCCGACCGGCTGCTGCGTTCAAGGTGCGCACCGGAATTGCGGATACCCCAGGCGATGGCACGCACGCCGGCCAGCCGCGCGGCCAGGCCGCCGATCAGGTCCGCGTGATACATCCACGTCTGCACCACGTCGGGGCGCTGGGTGGCGATCAGCCGGCGCAGCGTCAAAAAGCCGCTTGGGCTGACACGCCCGCGCTTCATGCCCAAGGCATGCACCGCCACGCCCGCCGCGCGCAGGCGCTCGCCGTAGATGCCTTCATCGGTCAGCGACACCACGGTGTGCGACACGCCGGCCTCCGGGTAGGTGGCCAAGCGCAGCAACACGGATTCCGCGCCACCCTGCCCCAGGCCGGTAATAACGTGCAGGACGCGCAATGCCGGGACGTTCATCGCTCCTCCCGCACCGCTTCGAACAGCTCGTCCCATTCCGACAGCACAGTGGCCAGGGCGTAGCGCTGGCGCACAGCGGTGGCGGCGCGCACGCCCAACTGCCGACGCAGCAGCAGGTCGCTCATCACGCGCTGCAAGGCCTCTTGCAAGGCGTTGCGGTCGCCCGCGGGCACCAGCAGCGCATCCTGGCCGTCGCGCGTCATTTCGCGTGGGCCGCTGGGGCAGTCGAAAGCCACGCAAGGCAGGCCCAACGACATGGCTTCCAACAAGACATTCGGAAAGCCTTCCACCAGCGAGCTCAGCACGAACGCCTGGCCGCGCGCCAGTTCTTCCCAGGGCGCTTCGGTGCGGCCCGGCAGGCTGATGCGTGCTTGCAGGCCCAGTTTTTCCACCTGCGCTTCCAGAGCCGCGCGCTCGGGGCCTTCGCCCCAGATACGTAGGTTCCAGTCGGGGTGCGACGGCGCCAATTGCGCGAACACGTCGATCAACAGATCAAACTGCTTGTCAGGCACCAGCCGGCCCATCGCCAACAATTCACGCGGGCCATCGTCTTCACGCTGAGCCACGCGCGGCGCGTCGAGCAAGGGCGCGGGCAAGGGGTTGGGAATGACGGCCAGGCGCTTGATGCCCGGCACCTGGCGCGAAAAGGGACCAGCGGTGTCTTCGGCCTGCACGGTAACCATATCGGCGCGCGGATACAGCAGGCGGCGCAGCCTGCGCCACACCGTGCCGGTGGTGGTTTCGGCCACGGGGTTGGTGCGTTCGCAAACGATAAGCGGCACGCCCAGGCCCCGCGTGGCGAGGATGGCGGCCACGTTGACGTTGGTCAGGAACGACACGACCACATCGGGCTTGGTGTCGCGGATATGCTTGCGCAAGGCCATCAGGCGCTTGAACGCGGCCATGCCGCCCGACGCCCGCGTGCCGGCGATATCGGCCAGCCAGGCGAGTGTGACCTTGTCCGACACGGGATAGAAGCAGGTGCCCTTGGACGAATAGGTAGGCGTCAACGTGACGGTGTCGCCGCGTTCGGCCCATGCGTTGACCAGCGTCGCGGCCACCCGTTCGGCGCCGCCCGCGTGCATGGAACTGACCAGCATCAAAATTTTCATGCGTCAACGACTCCCAATAGTTCCCCCTTGATCCGGCGCGGCGCGATAGCGGTCCAACCAGGCTTGCATCATCAAGACGCCCCACAGGTGGCTGTCCCAATTTCGATGGCCCGAGGTGTGTTCGCGCCATTTGCGCAGAATGGGTTCGGGTTCGAACCAACCTTCCTGGCGCAGCCGCGCGGGGTCCAGCAACGCATCGGCCCATTCGCGCAGCGGCCCGCGCAGCCACGCGGCCAGCGGCACGGCGAAGCCGCGCTTGGGGCGGTCCACCAGCGCCTGCGGCACATGCCGATGCAGCACCTGGCGCAGCAGCCATTTACCGGTATTGCCGCGCACCTTGTACTGATGCGGCAGGCTCCAGGCGAATTCATAGACACGATGGTCGATCAGCGGCACGCGCGTCTCCAGACTCACCGCCATCGCGGCGCGGTCCACCTTGACCAGGATGTCGTCGGGCAGATAGGTAATCGTGTCCAGCTTCATCATGGCTTCGAAGGTCGAGCCCTGCATGGCGCGCGCGAATTCCGACACCGGTTCCACGCCGCCCTTGACGACTTGCGTGGGGTCGGCCCAGTACGACACGAAGTGGCGGTAGAAGTCGCCACGCGTATCCGTGCGCAACAGCTCGCCCAGCTTGCCGACCTTGCCGCGCCACGCGCCACGTCCGGGAAGATGGGTGGTCGCGGAAAGCAGCGCGCCAGCCGGCTTGCGCAGCATGGCGGGCACGCGCTCGCATTGCTGCCACCAGTTGTTCACGCGGAAATAACGCGAATAGCCGCCGAAGAGTTCATCGCCGCCGTCGCCCGACAAGGCCACGGTGACGTGCTGGCGCGCCATCTTGGTGACGAGCGACGTGGGAATCTGCGACGAATCGGCAAACGGTTCGTCGTACATATCGGCCAGCGACGGCACCACCGCCAACGCGTCGTCCGCGGTGACGTAGAGTTCGGTGTGATCCGTGCCCAGATGCGTGGCGACGGCCTTGGCGTGTTGCGCCTCGTCGTAGCCTTTCTCGTGGAAACCGATGGCGAAGGTGCGCACCGGCTTGGCGCTTTGCGCCTGCATCAGCGCCACGATGGTGGACGAATCAATGCCGCCTGACAGGAAGGCGCCCAGGCTGACGTCGGACAGCATCTGGCCACCCACTGCCTTGGACAGCACGCTTTCCAGCGCCTGGGCAGCCTCGTCGTCGGAGCCGAAGGTCAACGGCGACCGGGCCGCGCTATCAGCGGCTTCGCGGGCGGACCAATACACGCGCGGTTCCGGCATGCGGCGGCTGCGGGCGTCGTCGGCGGTGAATTCAATCCAGGTGCCCGGCGGCAACTTGTTGATGCCCTGATAGATGGATTGCGGCGCCGGAATGTAGTTGTGGCGCATGAAAGACGCCAGCGCATTGCGGTTCAGCTCGCGGCCAAATCCCGGGATGGGCATCAGCCCCTTCAACTCGGATGCAAACACCAGCTCGGCGCCCGAAAAGCCGTAGTACAGCGGCTTTTCGCCCATGCGGTCGCGCGCCAGCGTCAGCTTGCGCGACGCGCGATCCCACAGCGCAATGGCGAACATGCCGACCGCGGCCTGCAAGGTGGCTTCGATGCCCAGGGCAGTGAAACCGGCCAGCAGCGTTTCGGTATCGGAATGACCCCGCCAGGACGGCGCCAGCCCTGATTTTTCAAGCTGCTGGCGGATGTCCAGGTGGTTGTAGATCTCGCCGTTGAACACCATCACATAGCGGCCGCAAGCGGACGTCATGGGCTGGTGGCCGGCTTCGGTCAGGTCCAGGATGGCCAGGCGCACGTGGCCCAGCGCCACGTCGGCTTCCGGGTCTTCCCAGAAGCCGTTGCTGTCTGGTCCGCGATGGCGGATGCGGCGGCAGCTTTCGGCCAGCACGCGCTCCTTGTTCCCGATGGGGCCCCAAATTCCGACTATTCCACACATGATGAAGTTCTCGTGGTCACCGTAGCAACGGCGCGCGCCGCGCGGACCCTAGCGGCCCGGCTTGCGCGCGTCGTCAAAAAGTTCTTGCCATTGCTGCAACACGCGCGCGGCGGAAAAACGGTCGCGCACATCGGTTGCCGCTTGCGCCATCCGCTGGCGCCTTGCGTCGTTTTCCATCACATCGGACAGCGCCTTGCACAAGGCCGGTACATCGCCATTGGGCCGCACCAGCACGCCGTCGATGCCATCGCGCACGATCTCGCGCGGTCCGGTATCGCAATCGAACGAGACGGCGGCCAGACCGCTGGCCATGGATTCAAGCAAGGTATTGGACAGCCCTTCAAAGCGCGAGGTCAGCACATACAGGTCTGCGCTGTCGTACCAGTCGCCCACGTTGCCGGCGCGGCCGGGCATCGAGATGCGCGAGGCCAGGCCGGCCTGGTCGACTTGCGCTTGCAGCGCGCCGCGTTCATGGCCTTCGCCCAGAATAACCAGATCCCAATCCGGATGCGATGGGGCCAGCGCGGCAAACGCCTGGATCAGCAGATCAAACCCCTTGTCCGCGTGCAACCGGCCAACCGCCAGCAGGCGCTTGCGGCCGTCGGTCGTGGTGGGAACCAACAGGGGCTCGGCGCGCGGCAAGGGCCAATGCACCGGGTTGGGGATGACGGCCAGGCGCGAGCCCGGCACGTGCTGTTCGATCCAGTCGGCCGTGCCACGGGTCAGCGCAACGACTCGCGCCGCGCGCGGGTAGGTGATGCGGCGCAGGCGCTGCCACAGGCCGGACAGCGTCTGCGACGGCGGATGCGTGTGCTCCGTGGCGATCACCCGGCAAGGAATGCCCGTGCACGCCAGCACCGACAGCACCGACGCCGTGGTCATCATGCCCAGCACGATGTCGGGGCGGAATTCCTTGACCACGCGACGCAGCGCCCGCACGCGCTGCACGTTGCTCCAGAGGCCGCGCAAGCCGCCGCCCTCGCCCGCCGTATGCAGGACTTCGCGGCGCACCTTGGGATGCAGCGCGTAGACGTCGCCGTCCGCGCTGGCCTGCGTCACCACCATGACCTCGCGGCCCATGTCGGCCCAGTGCGCGCTCAGGTCGGCGGCAACGCGCTCAGCGCCACCGCCATGCAGTGAATGGATGAACAGCAGCACGCGCAATGCGCGGCCGGAGTCGGCGTCGGACATTCAATCGGCCTCCTTGGGTTCAGCCTTGCGCATCGCCACGACGAGGTAGCACGCGAAGGACAGCACATACATGAGGCTGGTTGCCAGCATGATGCCGGCCGCGCCCATCTTGGGCGCCAGCACGGTGTTCAACACGGCCTTCAGCGCAAAGTTGGCCACGGCGATGGCGGCCATGATGCGGTAGCGGTTCTGGCTCGCCAGCAATTGCACCAGGATCAGCACGCCAAAATAGAAAGGCAGTTGCAACAGGCCCCAGCGCAGCACGTGCGCAACGACTTCGGTGTTTTCTGCCGTGAAGGCGCCGCGTTCGAACAGCACGGCCACGCCCCACGGGGCCAGCACCCAGCCGATGGCGACGACCACGGCGCCCGCGCCCACCATCAGCACGGACCACTTCAACGCCATGCTGCGCGCGCGGGCGGTGTCGCCACGCGCCTGCACATCGGCCAGCACCGGCAGCGCGGCGCGCCCGACCGACACCGCGCCTATGCCCAGCAGCAAAGACAACAGCCGGCTGGCGTAACCCAGCGTGGCGTTGGCGTTGGCGCCCAGGTTGGCGGCGGCGTACTGGTCCAGCGGGCCGACAAAGCTCATGGCCACCTGGCCGATCAGCATGACCCCAGCCGCGCCCATCAGTTCGGGCCAGTGCGGCGAACGCAGCGTCAACCGTGGCGCGCCCCAGAATCCGCCATCGGCACGCGCGGCCAGCCAGGCAAGCCACACGGTCTGGATGGCATAGCCCACCAGCGTGCCCCACAGCAGCGGGCCCACGCCGTCGGCGCTGACGGCCAGCATGACCCACGCCAGTGTCGCCACGGCAGGCACGCTGTCCAGCAAGGTATTGACATGGCGTTCGTGCGCGCGCAAGCGCGCGGCGCTGATGCCGGCGATGAGCAGCAGCGCCGACACCGGAGCGAAGGCGATGAGCAGGTCGCCCGTCATGCCGCGCACGCGCTCGGGCAAGCCCTTGCCCAAAGCGTCCACGACGTAGGGCCAGGCGAACCAGGTTGCGATGGCCAGCGCGATACCGGCCGCGGCCACCCAGCCTTGCAGTTCTTTGATGAATTGGTCGCGTTCAGTGTCGTCCGCGCGGCGCAGGCGGACCAGCACGGGAATCAAAACCACCGACAGCACGCCCACGATGGTGACCGGTAGCCAGGTGGCCATGGTCATCGTGAACTGATAGGCGTCCACGGCGTCGCTGACGCCGTAGCGGTACGCCACCGCCATCTCTTTGATGGCGCCGGCGGCCTTGCCCAGCAGCAGGAACACCGCCACCCGGAACGCGCCCTTGAAGATGCGCTGGTGGTCCGGGTGGATGTTGCCGAGTTTGCGGACGAGTGCTTTCAAATCAACGCAGGAATTGCGTGTACCAGGGCATGGCCACTTCCAGGCCTTGCAGCACGGTGTGCGACGGCGCGTAGCCCAGCAGTCGACCCGCCTTGCTGACATCGGCCTGCGAATGGCGCACGTCGCCGGCGCGGAAATCCGCGTAGACGGCTTGCTTGTCGTAGTTCACGTTCTGGTTGCCCAGGGCCTTGACCAAAAAGCCGAACAGGTCGTTCAAAGTGCTGCGACCGCTGACGGCCACGTTGTAGACCTGGTTGCGAGCTTCGGGCGGCGCCATGGCGGCCAGCAGGTTGGCCTGTACCGCGTTATCCACAAAGCAGAAGTCGCGGCTGGTTTCGCCGTCGCCGTTGATGGTGACGTCTTCGCCCTTGATCATGGCGGCGGTCCACTTCGGGATCACGGCGGCGTAGGCGCCGTCCGGGTCCTGACGCTTGCCGAACACGTTGAAGTAGCGCAGGCCTACGGTTTCGAAGCCGTAGGAACGCGCGAACACGTCGGCGTACAGCTCGTTCACGTACTTGGTGACGGCGTAGGGCGACAGCGGCTTGCCGATGTGTTCTTCCACCTTGGGCAAGGCCGGGTGGTCGCCGTAGGTCGAGCTGGACGCGGCGTAGACAAAGGACTTCACGCCGGCGTCGCGCGCGGCGACCAGCATGTTCAGAAAGCCGCCGATGTTCACTTCATTGGTGGTGATCGGGTCTTTCAGCGAACGCGGCACGGAACCCAGGGCGGCCTGGTGCAGGACGTAGTCCACGCCTTCGGTCGCGCGTTGGCAAGCGGCCAGGTCACGAATATCGCCTTCGACGAAGGTGAAGCGCGCCCATTGCTCGGCCGTGACCGAGGTGCGCACTTCATCCAGATTGCGCTGGTGGCCGGTGGCGAAGTTGTCCAGGCCGGTCACGGTCTGGTTCAACTTCAGCAGCGTTTCCAACAGGTTCGAGCCGATGAAGCCGGCGCACCCGGTCACTAGCCACTTGCGCGGCTGGGCGGTGAGTTCTTGCTTGATGGTTTCATATCGCGTGGTCATGGCGAGATCCTTACAGGCGCAGGTCGGATTCGGCGGGCGACAGCACGTACTTCAGGTCATACAGCACGTGTTGCGACTTGCCCAGCTTGCGGATGCCTTCGGCGCCCATGGCCTTGAATTGGTTGTGCGCCACCGCCAGGATCACGGCGTCATACTTGCCCTCTTCGAGCTTGGCAACCGGGGTCAGGCCGTATTCGTGCACCGCTTCGTCCGGATCGACCCACGGGTCGTAGACGTCCACATCGACGTTGTAGTCGCGCAGCTCGCTGACGATGTCAACGATGCGGGTGTTGCGCAGGTCGGGGCAGTTTTCCTTGAAGGCCAGGCCCATGACCAGCACGCGCGCGCCTTGCACATGGATACGCTGCTTGGTCATGCACTTGACCAACTGCGACACCACGTAGCCGCCCATCGAATCGTTCAGGCGGCGGCCCGCCAGGATGATTTCGGGGTGGTAGCCGATGGACTGCGCCTTGTGCGTCAGGTAGTACGGGTCCACGCCGATGCAGTGGCCGCCCACCAGGCCCGGGCGGAACGGCAGGAAGTTCCACTTGGTGCCCGCGGCTTGCAGCACGGCTTCGGTGTCGATGCCCATCTTGTTGAAGATCAGGGCCAGTTCGTTGATCAGCGCGATGTTCACGTCACGCTGCGTGTTCTCGATCACCTTGGCGGCTTCGGCCACGCGGATGCTGGACGCCTTGTGCGTGCCGGCAGTGATGATTTCCTGGTACAGCTGGTCGACCAGCTCGGCGACTTCGGGCGTGGAGCCAGAGGTGACCTTCTTGATGGTGCTGACGCGGTGTTCCTTGTCGCCCGGGTTGATACGCTCGGGGCTGTAGCCCGCGTAGAAGTCCACGTTGAACTTCAGGCCGGACACACGTTCCAGCACCGGCACGCAATCTTCTTCGGTGGCGCCGGGATAAACGGTGGATTCATAGATGACGATGTCGCCGCGCTTGAGCACCGCGCCGATCGTTTCGCTGGCTTTGACCAGCGGGGTCAGGTCGGGCTGCTTGTATTCGTCGATGGGCGTGGGAACGGTCACGATGAACACGTTCGCCTGGCCGAGTTCGGCGCGGTCGGCTGTGTAGCTCAGTTGAGCGGCTTCGGCCAGCTCTTCGTCGCTGACTTCCAGCGTGTGGTCGTGGCCAGCCTTCAAGGCGTCAATACGGCGCGTATTGATATCAAACCCGATGACCGAGCGCTTCTTGCCGAACTCCACCGCCAGGGGCAGACCGACGTAGCCCAGGCCCACGACAGCGAGTTTCACATCCTGAATTCGCAACATAACTCTCCCTTCACCGTAAGACGTTTACGGCATTCTAAATATGGTCGGGTGATTGATGATTAACGAGCCCCCGACGGCAATCGCCGGGGCACTCAAACCTTAATCCGAGGTCTTCAGCACGGACGGCAACAGCAGCCACCCCGGGCGACGCCAGGACACCAGGCGGGCGTACAGCCAGACGTAGACGCTGGCGAACACCACCAGGCTGGCGCCCAGGGCCCACGCGTTGTCCCACCAGATGGTGGCCGGCACCAGGCCGATCAGCGCCAGCACCCACATGTAGGGCGACGCCATCGCGTTGCACAGCGCCGGCACCGCATGGCGGCGGCCACGGCTGAAGGTCACGCGAACCAGGCGGCGGAACACCAGTTGGTGCAGGTGCAGCGCGTCGGGCTGGTCAACCGGCACGCCGCGCTTGAAGCGGCGGCGCCAGATCGAAAAGCCGGTTTCGAAAACGGGGTAGAACAGCACGGCCAGCGCATAGAAGGGCGACACCGACGGGTTGCGCACCACCAGCAACACGGCCAGCTCGGCCAGCATGAAGCCCAGGAAGTACGCCCCACCATCGCCCAGGAAAACGCGGCCGAACGGGAAGTTCCAGACCAAAAAACCCAGGGTGGCGGACGCCAGGGCGGCCGCGATCATGAAGATGGGCACGTCGCCCACTTGCAGGGCCACCAGGCTGATCGACACCGCCATCAGCGTGGCGACCATGCCGGCCAGGCCGTTCATGCCGTCCACGATATTCAGCGCATGGGTACAGCCGCCCACGGCAAACATGGTGAACAACAGCGATACGGGCCAGTACGACAGCACGTAATCCACCGGGGCCATGCCGACACGGCTGACCCCGCCCAGCAGCCACCAGGCAATAGCCGCCGACAGGAACGCCGCCAGCAAGCGCTTGCTGGCGCCGATATCTTTCGTAATGTCTTCAAGCAGGCCGGCCACGAAGACCGGCAGGGCGGCAACGAACAATGCCGGCCAAAGCCAGGTCAGCGTCATGTTGGCGGGGCCCAGCACCAGCAGGCCCAGCAGGGTGCCGGCCAGTACGGCCAGGCCGCCAACGCGGGGCGTGGCTCGGGAATGGTTCGCTTGCGGTTTGTTGAGGTCGCTGTCGCCGGTGAAGCGGCCATGCCAGCGCTCCGACCACACGATGAGTCCCCCCACCATGAACGCGACCACGCAGATATACAGCCAGGTCACTTGATCACCTTTCTTGGTCTATGGAGACAGGCCCGCCATTATCGGGGGCAGGTGTAACGCCCATATATGGGAGGAATAAGGAAGTGCAATTCACGGGCACGAAACGTAACTCCCGGGTCAGGGGCGTTCTTTCGCACGGAAGTCCAGGATTCATGCAGGCGATTGTAGATCTTTCCGCCTTGGCGCATGCGAAATATCCCAGGGAAAACGCGGATGCCTCCATAGGGAGGAGGCACCGTCATTCCAAGGCCTACGATGAACCTGCACTTACAAATAGGGACACATCGAAGGCGCGCAAAAAAAAGCCCGAGATCGTGAGATCTCGGGCTAAATCCACCAAAGGAGGAGGGTGGAGGAGACAACCGTGGCATGTTGGGAGCTGACCTTCTGCTCGCTTTGCTGTCGGGGTTTTGCACCGCGCCGACTGCGTTTCAACATCCGATGTGTGAATATTAACGAGGTTTTTTGTGCGATGCAAGAATTTTTTTGATCTCTGTAGAAGGTCAAATTCCGCGTTGCGTTTTTGCTGCAAATTTACGGCTACCCCCTTGGAAACCCGCAGCCACAAATGACTTGGCCGAAAAAAGGGTTTTTGCCGAACGGGTAAACCCCTTGGGGATTTACCCTCGTCGGTTTCGGGTAATCCCGCCTGAATTGTCGCACCATTTTGGTGCAATCTGCACCAAAATGCGACCAGATTGGTGCGTCGCAACATTTCTGCCGGCGGGGCCAAAACCGTCACACTTCAGATCCAATACGCCGTCGTGGTCATCACTTTGGACATCGCCCGCATGGCCGTCTTTACAGGGCCTGGCAGCGGTACGCCCCCTGCCCGCTCGGCGCTGGCGCGGTGCTCCGCTTCGTCGTCTTTCATCTTCCGGACGACCTCGCGCGAGCGCTCATCCTGCACCGGCAAGGTGCGTAGATGCTCTTCCAGATGTGCCTCGACCTGCTTTTCGGTTTCGGCCATGAAACCCAGGTTGCGCGGCACGCCGGCGGCGCTGGCCAGCACGCCCAGGGCGAACGAACCGGCGTACCAGACCGGATTCAGCAGGCTGGGCCGGCTATTCAATTCCGTCAGGCGCTCGTTGCACCAGACAAGATGATCCACCTCCTCGGCGGCGGCATTCAGCAGCAGCGCGCGCGGGGCGGGTTCACGGCACACCGAGGCTTGCCCGCGATACAGCGCCTGGGCGCAGATTTCACCCACGTGGTTCACGCGCATCAATCCGGCTGCATGGCGCTTTTCCTCTGCCGACAGCGTGTCGGGCGCTTCCGGCGTCTTGGCCGGATAGGGCCGCCCGGCCGTGGCGCTGTTGGACAAGACACGCAAGGCGCGGTCGGCTTCGGCCAGCAGGGCATCCAGTGGGCCGACGCGACGGCGGAAGGAAACAGGTCCGGATTGGGACATGGCGATGGACATGGGCGACTCCTCTGCAAGACTGACCACACACCCCTGATGCGGGGCGGGACTCTCATGCCTGGAATTGTACGCAACGGGTATCATCAGCCATTGACTGCGCGCAATGTGGAAGGACACTCAAAAATGGAATGCACGATAGCCTGGGGCGGCCCCAACGGCATGCTCTTTACCGCCAGCACTGGCAGCGGCCACGTGGCCGTGATGGATGGCGCCGTGGATGGCGGCGGACACAACCTGGCGCCCCGCCCGATGGAAATGCTGTTGGCCGGCACCGGCGGCTGCACGGCCTACGACGTGGTGCTGATCCTGAAGCGCGGCCGCCACGCCGTTACCGGCTGCAGCGTCAAGCTGCAAGCGGATCGCGCCGAAAGCGACCCCAAGGTCTTCACCCGCATCCATTTCGCCTTCACCGTCACGGGCCGCAACCTGCCTCAGGCGGCGGTGGAACGCGCCGTGCAGTTGTCGCACGAAAAGTACTGCTCGGCCTCGGCCATGCTTGAGAAAACCGCGGCGATGACCTTTTCGGTCGAAATCGTCGACACCCAGGACGCGCCGGCCGCAGCCTGAGAACCGCCATGAAACAATATCTAGACCTCGTCCAATCCATCCTGGACACCGGCGCTTGGCAGGAAAACCGGACGGGCATTCGCACGATCAGCATGCCGGGCGCCTCGTTGCGCTTCGACCTGCAGAAAGGCTTTCCCGCCGTCACCACCAAGAAACTGGCTTTCAAATCCGCCATCGGTGAAATGGTCGGATTCCTGCGGGCCTCGCGCAGCGCGGCCGAATTCCGTGAACTGGGCTGCAAGGTCTGGGACCAGAACGCCAACGAAAACAGCCAGTGGCTGGCCAACCCGTACCGTGAAGGCCCGGACGACCTGGGCCCGGTTTACGGCGTGCAATGGCGCCAATGGCCGGCGTACAAGCTGTTGGACGCCAGCCGCCCGGCGCAGGTACAAGATGCCTTGGCGCGCGGTTACGCCAAGGTAGCCGACCTGGAAGAAGGCGGCGTGGCCAAAGTCTTGCTATATAAGGCGGTGGACCAGTTGCGCCAGTGCCTGGACACCATCCACGAGCGGCCCGGCGACCGCCGCATCCTGTTCCATGGCTGGAACTGGGCCCAAATCGAAGAAATGGCGCTGCCGCCCTGCCATCTGCTCTACCAGTTCCTGCCCAACGCCACGACCCGCGAGATTTCGCTGTGCCTGTACATCCGATCGAATGACGTGGGCCTGGGCACGCCATTCAATTTGACGGAAGGCGCCGCGCTGCTGCATCTGGTGGGCCGCTTGACCGGCTACACGCCGCGCTGGTTCACCTACTTCATCGGCGACGCGCACATCTACGAGAATCACCTGCCGATGCTGCGCGAACAGCTCACCCGCGAGCCCTACGAATCACCCAAGCTGGTGCTGTCCGACCGCATTCCGGATTTCGCTGTCACCGGGCGCTATGAACCGGAATGGCTGGAAAAGGTGGAACCCTCCGACTTTTCACTGTCCGGCTACACCCACCACGCCCCGCTCACCGCCCCGATGGCCGTGTAAGGTCGCGCTGGGCCCGCCGGCCGCTTCGGCGGCTGGTACCCGCCGAGCGCACGGACACTATGTGAAGATTGGTGAGCTTCTGGGCGCGCGATTTCGGTATAACCCATCCCTTAGCCCGGGACGCGCGTCCAGAACCGCGTGCGCGCCCAGGCTTCCGACCGGCTCATGCCGCGCCGCGCCCGCCGCTTGCCGCGCTACCGCGGCGCGCCCGGCAGCGCAGACCGCAGGCATTGCTTGCCACCTCCCCCTACCCGACAAGAGAGTACGTAAATCGCCAGCGTCGACAGCAGCAATCGTCTTGCGACCTGATTGCAACTGTTGACTACTAATTGATTTGATTTGAGGCCGGCGTGACGGCAGTAAGCGCTTAGGACAGGACCGCACAAATGCTCGTTGGAACTTATAACCCTTCGCTCGTCCTCGTATCTCTAGGGGTCGCCATCCTGGCGTCATATACGGCGTTGGGCATGGCCAACCGCGTGCGGGCCTCGAACGGGCTGCCGGCCGCGCGTTACTGGCTGGCGGGCGGGGCGTTCGCCATGGGCGTGGGGATCTGGTCGATGCACTTTGTGGGCATGCTGGCCTTCAACCTGCCCATCCCGATGGGCTACGACCTGCCCTTGACGATACTGTCGCTGGCCATCGCGATCGGCTGCTCGGCCTTTGCGCTGTGGATCGTGTGCAAGGACGAACTGCCATGGCAGCGCCTGCTCAGCGGCGCGTTGCTGATGGGCGCCGGAATCGCCGCGATGCACTATCTGGGCATGGCCGCCATGCGCATGGCGCCCGGCATCATTTACGACGCAAGGTGGTTTGCGCTGTCCATCGTGATTGCGGTGGTCGCCTCGGGCGCCGCGCTGTGGATCACCTACCGTCTGCGCCACGACGGACCGCGCCTGGCCCTGTCGCGACCGCTGGCGTCGGTGGTCATGGGCATTGCCATTGTCGGCATGCATTACTCGGGCATGGAAGCCGCCGCCTTCCCCGCCGGCAGCATCTGCATGGCGGCCGACGGCGGGATTTCGGCAGGCTGGCTGGCCATCGCCGTGACCGCAGTCACCTTGAGCGTGCTGGCGATTGCGCTGGTGGTGGCGGTGCTGGACAACCGGCTCGAGGCGCGCACATCGGCGCTGGCCTCTTCCCTGGCCGAGGCCAATGAAGAATTGGTGCAACTGGCCCTGCACGACACGCTGACCAAGCTGCCCAACCGCATCCTGCTTGAAGACCGCATGGAGCAGGCCATCGAAAGCGCCAGCCGACGCAAGGGCTATTTCGCCGTGCTGTTCTTCGATCTGGATGGCTTCAAGGCGGTCAACGACGCCTATGGCCACCACACGGGCGATGCCTTGCTGATCGACCTGGCCCAGCGCATCCGCCAGGCCCTGCGCACCCAGGACACGGTAGCGCGCCTGGGGGGTGACGAATTCATCGTACTGAGCGAAGTCATCGAACCCACCGACGCCGCCAACGTGGCAGACCGGCTGATCGAAGCCATTGCGCGCCCGGTCATGGTCTATGGCCACGAAGTGCTGGTGACCTCAAGCGTGGGCATCGCCATCTACCCGAACGACGGCGAGGACACCCACACGCTGCTGACCAACGCCGACGCCGCCATGTACCACGCCAAGCGGCTGGGCGGCACCGGCTACAGCTTCTTCGAGCCGTCCATGAACGCGGACGCGCACGAGCAGATCGAGCTGCTTCACGACCTGCGCCTGGCGCAGGAGCGCGGCCAGTTCGTGCTGCACTATCAGCCCAAATATGAAGCCCCATCGGGGCCGATCATCGGCGCCGAGGCGCTGCTGCGCTGGAACCACCCCACGCGCGGCCTGGTCGGGCCGGACCAGTTCATTCCCACCGCCGAAAAGACCGGCCTGATCCTGTCGATCGGCGAATGGGTGATCAACGAGGCGTGCCGACAGATGCGCGAATGGATCAACGCCGGCCAGGCGCACTGGACCATCGCCGTCAATATTTCGGCTCTGCAGTTCGCCCACGCCAGCCTGGTGGAGACGGTGCGCGTGGCGCTGGCGCGGCACGACGTGCCACCCTCTTGCCTGACGCTGGAAGTCACCGAGTCCACCGCCATGCGCGACGCCGAGGCCAGCCTGGCCGTGCTCAAGCGCCTGTCGGGCCTGGGCGTCACCATCTCGATCGACGATTTCGGCACGGGCTATTCCAGCCTGCTGTACCTGAAGCGCCTGCCGGCGACTGAATTGAAGATCGACCGCGGCTTTGTGAATCAGTTGGAAAACGACAATGAGGATGCGGCGATCGTGGCGGCCATCGTCGCCTTGGCGCAGCAGTTGAATTTGCGCATTGTTGCAGAGGGCGTGGAAACCGCTGCGCAACAGACGTTCTTGACGGGGCTGGGCTGTGATTCTCTGCAAGGTTTCCTGCTGGGCCGGCCGATGCCCGCGACTGAATTTCTGGAACACGCGACGAACTAAGGGGGAGCGAATTTGCTACGCTTACGCCGTCGCGCGGGCCGACCCCCGGCCCCGCCCCAACCGTAGCCAACCCGCATGCCCGCCAGCCTTACCCTGATCGTCGCCTACTCCACCAATCGCGTCATCGGACGCGACAACGCCCTGCCCTGGAAGCTGCCGGGCGATCTGGCGCATTTCAAACGCAGCACGCTGGGCCATCCCATCATCATGGGCCGTAAGACCTGGGATTCCCTGGGGCGCCCGCTGCCGGGCCGCAGCAATATCGTCATCAGCCGCAATCCAGACTTCAGCGCAGCCGGGGCCACCGTGGTGCCGACGCTGGAGGCCGCCATCGCCGCTTGCGGCGACGTGCAGGAAGCCTTCGTGATCGGCGGCGCGCAGATCTACGCGCAGGCACTGCCGATGGCGCAACGGGTATTGGCAACGGAAGTGCACGCCGACGTTGAAGGCGACGCGTTCTTTCCGTTGTTGCCGTCGTTTCAGTGGAAGGAAACGGGACGTGAAGCGCAGCCGGCGGAAAACGGCTATGGCTATGATTTTGTGGTTTATGAGCGGTAAGGGGTGTGGGGGGAAGTCGATGGGTTTCGCGCGATAGGCACGGGCATTCTTCTTGAATCCGTGCCGCGCTTCACCCATCCTACCGATTGAGTCCGGTGGCTGTGCGTAGGATGGGTGCAGCGCGGCACAAGCGTCAGAAGAACGCCTTGGCCAATCGCGCGAAACCCATCATGTAGCCTTCCTCGAACCCCATCGCGTCGCCTTCCGCCGCACCCATCACGCCGCCCCCGCATTCCGCATGAACCGCCACAACGCTGGCGCCTCGGAATACGCCACGTTGAAGCGCACCCAGGGCGTATCGGCCTCGTCCACATCGAAATACGATCCTGGCGCCAGCCAGATGCCGTCCTTCAAGGCCAGCTCCGCCAGGCCATTGGCGCCGCGCTCGCGCCATAGCCCCGCCACCTTCGCCCACAGGAACAAGCCGCCTTGCGGCCGGCCATGGATCTCGAAACCGTGTTGCCGCATCTGCTCGGCCACCACCCCATGCGCCTCGGCCAGCCGTTCGCGGGTGCGGGCGATGTGCGCGCGATAACGGCCTTCACGAATTACCTGGTGCACGATGCGTTCCATGATCTCCGGTGACGTCAGCCCCACCGCCATCTTGGTGCGCGCAATATCCCGAACCAGGTCACGGTGCGCCACCACATACCCCACGCGCACCGACGGGCTGATCACTTTGGAATACCCGCCCAGGTAGACCACCCGCCGCGCGCCGTCCAGCGCCGCCAGCATCGGCGTCACGCCCGGCGCCAATTCGCGCGAGATATCGTCTTCAATCACCCACAAGCCATGCCGCTCGGCCGCTTGCAGGATGCGGAACGCATTGGCCATGCCGATGCTGGCGCCCGACGGATTCTGCAACACCGTATTGATGAACAGCGCGCGCGGCCGATGCAGCGCCGCCACGCGCTCCAGCGCTTCGCAGTTCAGCCCGTCCACCGTGCGCGGCACCGACACCACGCGCAGCCCCGCCAGCCGCAGCAGTTGCAACAGGTTGGCGTAGGCGGGCTGCTCGACCACCACCGTGTCGCCTGGCCGCAGCAAGGTGCGGATCACCATGTCCAGGCCGTGCGTTACCCCTTGGGTCAGCAGCACCTGTGACGCTTCCACCTCCATCCCTTGCGCGCTGAGGCTGGCCGCGATGGTTTCGCGCAGCGGCGCATAACCGTAAGGGTGCCCGTAATTGGCGATACGCATCGCCGGCACCCGGCCCATGTGGCGCAGGGCAACATGCAGCCCCTCTTCATTCAGCCATTCGCCGGGCAGCCAGCCACAGCCTGACTTGATGGGGATGGAGTGGTCGGCAAAGATGTCCGACAGCAGCCAGCCGGCGTTCAGGCGCGGCGGTTCCCATGACAGCGGTTCGCCCCGGCGGGCCGGCGCATCCGGCGACGCCACCCGATAACCCGCGCCCGGCCGCGCGGCCAGCCAACCCAGCGACACCAGGCGGCTATAGGCGCTGGCCACCGTGAAGGTGCTGACGCCGTACTGGCGCGCGAACTCGCGCACCGAGGGTAGGGACATACCCGGACGCAGCGTCTGTTCCTCAATAGCCCGCAGAATGGCCGCGACCAATTGCTCCACCAGGGTCGGGGCCAGTCCGCGCGCGCGGTTGGGCTGAAAATCAATCACGACGAAGATAACTGTACAGTTGTGGCACCCGTAACTATACAGTTAGCGGTCTTTGCGCAGATCGTATATTTTCATTCCCCCTGGGACGGACCAGAATCAACTGAATCCCGGCGGCAGCGCCTTTCCCCTTGCCGTGCCGCCGTTTCGTTCTCCCTGGAGCCGCCATGAACGCCCCCGCCAATTTGCCCGACTTGTCCCATCTCTGGATGCCCTTCACTGCCAACAAGCAGTTCAAGGCCCACCCGCGCATGCTGGCAACGGCCAAAGGCATGTACTACACCTCGGCCGATGGCCGGCAAATCCTGGACGGCACCGCCGGCCTGTGGTGCGTCAACGCCGGCCACGGCCGCGAGGAAATCGTCGAGGCCATCTCCCGCCAGGCCGGCATCATGGACTACGCGCCGGGCTTCCAACTGGGCCACCCGCTGGCCTTCGAAGCCGCCACGGCAGTGGCCAGCCTGATGCCCCAAGGGCTGGACCGCGTCTTCTTCACGAACTCGGGCTCCGAATCCGTCGACACGTCCCTGAAAATTGCACTGGCTTATCACCGCGCGCGCGGCGAGGGTCAGCGCACCCGCCTGATCGGCCGTGAACGCGGCTATCACGGCGTGGGCTTCGGCGGCATTTCGGTCGGTGGCATCTCGACCAACCGCAAGACCTTCTCGGGCGCGTTGCTGCCCTCGGTTGACCACCTGCCGCACACCCACAACCTGGAACAGAACGCCTACTCCAAGGGCCAACCCGCCTGGGGCGCCAACCTGGCCGAAGAACTGGAACGCATCGTGGCGCTGCACGACGCGTCCACCATCGCCGCCGTGATCGTCGAACCCATGGCGGGCTCCACCGGCGTGCTGATTCCGCCCAAGGGCTATCTGGAAAAGCTGCGCGAAATTACCTCCAAGCACGGCATCCTGCTGATTTTTGACGAAGTCATCACCGGCTACGGCCGTCTGGGCGCCGCCACCGCATCCGAATTCTTCGGTGTCACGCCTGACATCATCGCCATGGCCAAGGGCGTCAGTAACGCCGCCGTGCCGGCCGGCGCGGTCGCGGTCAAGCGCGAAGTCCACGACGCCATCGTCAACGGCCCGGCGGGCGGCATTGAATTCTTCCACGGCTACACCTATTCGGCGCACCCGCTGGCCGCCGCCGCCATCCTGGCCACCTTGGACATCTACCGCCGCGAAGACCTGTTCGGCCGCGCCCGCAAGTTGTCGGGCGCGTTCCAGGAAGCCGCGCACAGCCTGAAGGGCGCGCCGCACGTCATCGACGTGCGCAACCTGGGCCTGGTTGCCGGCATTGAACTGTCGCCGCGCGCGGGCGCACCCGGCGCCCGCGCTGGCGAAGTCTTCCAGAAGTGCTTCGACAGCGGCCTG